>JAKSKE010000022.1 GCA_024401895.1 Bacteroidales bacterium | reverse complement strand
TTGCTCACGCTCTCACTCGTCGTTTCACTCGATTAAACCAAAAATCTCTCAAAGAACTTTTTTCTCTTTTGGTGAGAAAATCCCGCTCGGTGTTCGAACGGGATTGCAAAGGTAGTACTTATTTTTTAATTGACAAATTTTTTTAAACTTTTTTTTAATTTTTTTTAAAAAATCATTTTTTAAAGCACTACATCATACCGCCTGCAGGCATTGCAGGAGCAGCTGAAGCCGGCTCTGGGATATCTACAATGCCACATTCGGTGGTAAGGAACATTCCTGCAACACTTGCGGCATTTTCAAGAGCCACACGGGCAACCTTTGTAGGATCTATGACTCCGGCCTCATACATATTTATATATTGGTCGGTGCGGGCATTATATCCAAAGTCACCCTTACCCTCTTTCACCTTCTGTACTATTACGGCTCCGTCAACTCCGGCGTTTGCGGCAATCTGCCTCAGAGGTTCTTCTATTGCCTTGGCAATAATTCTGATTCCGGTAGTCTCGTCTTCATTGGCACCCTTGAGTTTTTCCAGGCAAGAGGCGGCACGAATGTAAGCGACACCGCCGCCGGGAAGATATCCTTCCTCAACTGCAGCGCGGGTGGCATTGAGAGCATCCTCTACCCTGTCTTTCTTTTCTTTCATCTCAACCTCGGTGGTAGCTCCTACGTACAGAACCGCAACGCCTCCGGCAAGTTTGCCCAGACGCTCCTGCAGTTTCTCCTTGTCATAGTCTGATGTCGTGGTGGAAATCTGCTTGCGAATCTGGTCGGCCCTGTCTTTGATGTCGGCCTTACTGCCTGCTCCGCCTACAATCGTAGTATTCTCTTTGGTGATTGTTACTTTTTCGGCTTTTCCAAGCATATCGGGAGTCGCATTTTCAAGCGAGAATCCCCTTTCTTCCGAAATAACCTGAGCTTTTGTAAGGACAGCTATGTCCTGCAGCATTTCCTTGCGACGGTCACCGAATCCGGGAGCCTTCACTGCGGCAACCTTGAGCGAACCGCGAAGACGGTTCACAACCAACGTGGTGAGAGCTTCACCGTCAACGTCTTCGGCAATGATGAGAAGTTCCTTTCCTTCTCTGGCGATAGGCTCGAGCAGAGGAAGGAGATCTTTCATTGTGCTGATCTTCTTATCTGTTATCAATAAATAAGGATTAGTGAGTTCGGCCTCCATCTTGTCTCCGTTGGTCATAAAATAAGGTGAGATATAACCGCGGTCGAACTGCATACCTTCTACAACCTTGACTTCGGTCTCGGTTCCCTTTGCCTCCTCGACGGTAATAACGCCGTCCTTCTTGACCTTGGACATAGCGTCGGCGATAAGTTTACCTATATAATTGTCATTATTGGCCGAAACGGTTCCCACCTGTTCAATCTTGGAATAGTCGTTACCTACGCTCTGGCTGTGTTTCTTGAGTTCTGCAACCACTGCGCCGACAGCTTTGTCTATTCCTCTCTTGAGGTCCATAGGGTTCGCACCGGCAGTAACGTTCTTAATTCCTACATTTATTATTGCCTGCGCAAGTACGGTGGCGGTGGTAGTTCCGTCGCCGGCCTGTTCATTGGTCTTGGAAGCAACTTCCTTAACCATCTGCGCACCCATATTTTCGAAACGGTCTTCGAGTTCTATTTCCTTTGCTACGGTAACCCCGTCCTTGGTTACTGCGGGAGCACCGAACTTCTTGTCAATGACAACATTGCGGCCTTTAGGTCCAAGAGTCACCTTAACTGCGTTTGCAAGTGCATCGGCTCCGTTCTTCATCTTGGAGCGCACTTCAGTATTGAATTGAATTTCCTTTGCCATAATTACAGAATTGCTAAAATGTCAGACTGCTTTACGATAAGATATTTCTTTTCATCGACGGTAACCTCTGTTCCTGAATACTTTCCATACAGAACAATGTCGCCTTCCTTAACCTCCATAGGTTCGTCCTTCTTACCGGGACCGGTTGCCAGAACTTTTCCCTGCTGGGGTTTCTCTTTTGCGGTGTCGGGAATATACAGCCCGGCCGCTGTTTTTGTCTGAGCCTCCTGAGGTTCAACCAAAACTCTGTCTGCAAGTGGTTTAATCATAACAATATCTTTTTTTTTTGAAAATTTCCGATTACAGAAAATGGCAAGGTCTATGCCACTGACAATTTGTCAACCCCTGATTTGCCAGAGCACCACACCCACGCTGACCGACACATTCAACGAATGTTTCGTACCCTGCTGGGGAATTTCCACTGCAAAGGCACTCCGGTCAACCACCTCCTGTTGCACTCCGTCAACTTCGTTTCCGAAAACGAGGGCGTACTTCTCCCCTTCCCGGCATTCAAAATCGCTCAGGCACACCGAATTCTGAGTCTGCTCCACGCTTATAACGGTGAAGCCGAGCTCCTTGACCCGTTCGACTGCTTCCAATGTGCTGCCGAAATGTTCCCATTCCACCGAATTCTCTGCTCCCAGGGCCGTCTTATGAATTTCGGCTGACGGAGGGACTGCGCAAATTCCGCAGAGATAGACTTTATCTACACCGAAGGCATCGGCAGTGCGGAATGCGCTGCCCACATTGTATGCACTGCGGACATTATCCAATATAAGAACGAGGCCGGATTCTGGCCTCGTCCTGTATTCCTGCACTGTCAAGCGGTGCAATTCACTGTTTAAAAGTTTCCTGTCCAAATCAATATTTGTTCAAAGGCACCCCTGCTGTCATCTGGCGGACTTCCTTCTTTACAGCGGCAATGACTTTCTGATGCTCCTTGAGCATTGCCTGCTGTGCCGGAGTAGGCTGCTCGTCTTTCTTAAGACGCAGAGCCGACACATTCCTGTCGCACGATTCAAGCACGCGGTCAATGAAGGAGGCTATATGCAGCATATCCAGTTCGACAAACCCGCGCGAAGTTATTGCCGGGGTTCCGATCCTGAGACCCGAGGTCTGGAAAGGACTGCGGGTATCGAACGGAACCATATTTTTGTTGAGGGTTATACCGGCTTTTTCCAGCTGTACCTCGGCAAGTTTACCTGTCACCTCGGGGAATCGGGTTCGTAAGTCTATGAGCATAAGATGGTTGTCTGTGCCGCCACTGACCACCTTGTATCCTTTGTCAATAAATGCGTGACACAAGGTTGCGGCGTTGGCCATCACCTGCCTCTGATATTCCACGAACTCGGGCTGCATAGCCTCGAAGAAAGCGACAGCCTTGCCTGCGATGACGTGTTCCAGAGGTCCTCCCTGAACTCCGGGGAAAACGCTTGAGTCCAGAATCTGGCTCATTTTCTTGACATTTCCCTTGGTGTCGGTGCGTCCCTGAGGGTCATCAAAGTCTTCGCCAATGAGAATTATTCCTCCACGGGGTCCACGCAGGGTCTTGTGGGTGGTAGAGGTTACAATATGGGCATATTGTACCGGATTCTTCAACAAGCCGGCGGCTATGAGCCCGGCGGTATGAGCCATATCAATCCACAAGATGGCTCCCACACTGTCGGCAATGCGCCTCATCCTTTCATAATCCCACTCCCTGGAATATGCCGAAGCTCCTCCTATGATAAGCTTGGGCTTGTGTTCCAGAGCGAGACTTTCCATTTTGTCGTAGTCTATGAGCCCGGTCTGTTCATCGAGCCCGTAAGCTACGGCATTATAAAGGATACCCGACGCATTTACGGGAGAACCGTGAGTAAGATGGCCGCCCTGGCTCAAGTCCAGGCCCATAAAGGTATCACCCGGCTTAAGGACTGCCATTATGACAGCCATATTGGCTTGAGCGCCGGAATGGGGCTGGACATTGGCCCACTGGGCTTTATAAATAGTTTTGATACGATCGATTGCAAGCTGTTCAATCCTGTCCACAATCTCACAACCGCCATAGTACCTTTTTCCGGGGTATCCCTCTGCATATTTATTAGTACAAACCGAACCCATTGCCTGGAGAACGTGGTCTGAGACGTAATTCTCGGAGGCAATAAGTTCAAGTCCGTTGCACTGGCGATCTTCTTCCTTGCGAATCAGGTCGAATATCTGCAAATCGTTCTTCATATAATAATTAATTGTTCTGCTTGATTGCGGCCTGGGCTGCTGCCAAACGGGCGATAGGCACACGGAAAGGAGAGCAGCTTACGTAATCGATGCCAATACGGTTGAAGAAACTGATTGAATCGGGATCTCCTCCGTGCTCGCCGCAGATACCGCACTGCAGGTCCGCTCTCTTGGAACGTCCACCGTTGAGTCCGGTTTCTACAAGTTTACCTACACCCTTGACGTCGATAGTCTGGAACGGGTCGGAATCGAGAATCTTGTTTCCAAGATAGTCTCCCATAAATGTTCCAATGTCGTCGCGTGAGAAACCGAATGTCATCTGGGTGAGGTCATTTGTTCCGAAGCTGAAGAATTCTGCCGTGCGGGCCATACGGTCTGCCGTAAGCGCAGCGCGAGGGATTTCTATCATTGTTCCGAACTTGTATTTTATTTGAGTCTGATAGCGGGCCTCGACTTCTGCTCTGATATGTTCACAGTGAACTTTCTGGAATTCAATCTCACGGGCAGAAACCGTAACGGGAATCATAATCTCGGGCATAGGATTGAGGCCTTCCTGCATAAGTTCTACCGTTGCAGTGAAGATTGCCCTGTACTGAGTCTCGGCAATAAGGGGGTATGATACGTGCAGACGAACTCCGCGGTGTCCCATCATAGGGTTGACTTCGTGCAGATTTTCACCTCTGGTCTCAACCTCGGATACAGAAATACCAAGTTCATTGGCGAGTTCTGCCTTCTTGTCCTCTCCCTTAGGAACGAACTCGTGAAGAGGAGGGTCAAGAAGACGGAAAACAACCGGCTTGCCGTCCATAACCTTCAGAGTGCTCTTTACCGAAGCCTTGATATAAGGTTCCAGCTCGTCAAGTGCAGCCTTGCGCTCCTCGTTGGTGTTACACATAATCATCTTACGGAGTTTGGACAGAGGTGTCTCGGAATTCTTGCCGTAGAACATATGCTCGATACGGAACAGACCCACACCCTCGGCTCCGAACTTGAGTGCCCTATTGGCATCTTCGGGAGTATCGGCATTGGTCCTGATTCCAAGACGGCGGTACTTGTCCACAATAGCCATAAAGTTGACGAACAGAGGATTCTCGCTGGCGTCCATAGTCTCTATCTTCTCGCCATATACAAGACCCTTTGATCCGTTGAGTGAAAGCCAGTCTCCTTCTTTGATTACATTTCCGTTGAGAGTGGCAGTCTTGGCGGCGAAATCAATCTTGAGAGCCTCGCAGCCGACAATACAGCACTTACCCCATCCGCGGGCAACCAGCGCTGCGTGAGAAGTCATACCGCCTCTCTGGGTAAGGATTCCGGCCGATGCCCTCATTCCTTCTATATCTTCGGGAGAAGTCTCTTCGCGCAGAAGGATAGTCTTTTCCTTTCTTGCAGCGGCTTCCATAGCATCTTCGGGAGTGAATACGACCTTACCTACAGCTCCACCGGGAGAAGCGGGAAGACCCTGGCCAATAACCTGAGCTTTCTTTTCGGAAGCAGGATCGAGCACCGGGTGAAGTATTTCGTCAAGCTGTGCGGGAGAAACTCTGAGCACGGCTGTCTTTTCGTCTATCATACCCTCGCTGAGCATATCGGTTGCCATCTGAAGGGCGGCGAGTCCGGTGCGTTTGCCAATACGGCACTGCAGCATCCACAGTTTGCCTTCCTGAATGGTGAACTCGATGTCCTGCATATCGTGGAAATGATTTTCCAGACGAGTACGGATTTCATCAAGATCCTTATAAACTGCGGGCATTGCAGTTTCGAGAGATTCAAGATTCTTATTGTGCTCATTCTTGGTAGCCTCGTTGAGAGGGTTGGGGGTACGGATACCTGCAACCACGTCCTCGCCCTGGGCATTGATGAGCCACTCTCCGTAGAACTTGTTGTCTCCGGTAGCAGGGTTGCGTGAGAAAGCCACACCTGTAGCTGAAGTATTTCCCATATTTCCGAACACCATTGACTGTACGTTTACAGCGGTACCCCAGTCATCGGGAATTTTCTCTATGCGGCGATACGCAATTGCGCGCTTTCCGTTCCAGGATTTGAACACTCCGCCAATCGAGCCCCAGAGCTGAGCCTCTGCCGTGTCGGGGAATTCCACTCCCAGCACTTCCTTAACCTTAACCTTGAACTTGACGCAAAGCTCCTTGAGCTCTTCGGCGGTGATTTCGGTATCGGACTTATAGCCTTTTTCTTCCTTGAGCTGAGCCATCATACGGTCCAGCTGCTGGCGGATTCCCTGTCCGTCTGCAGGCTCAATGCCCTCGGCCTTTTCCATTACGACGTCGGAATACATCATAATGAGACGGCGGTAAGCATCGTAAACGAAACGGGGATTGCCCGTTTTCTCTATCATTCCGGGGATGGTGGCAGAGCACAGACCGATATTGAGGATGGTATCCATCATACCGGGCATTGAACTGCGCGCGCCACTACGGCAACTTACGAGGAGGGGATCTGAAGGATCGCCGAATTTCTTGCCCATAATCTTCTCGGTATCGACAAGAGCGGCGGCAACGTCATTCTTCAATTCGTCGCGGTAGCCACCTCCAAGTTCATAATACTCGGCACAGCACTCTGTAGTTATAGTAAAACCTGCCGGTACAGGCATTCCCAACTTACTCATTTCGGCAAGGTTAGCACCTTTACCTCCAAGCAGTTCTCTCATAGAACCATCACCTTCGGCGGTCTTTCCGCCAAAACGGTAAACTCTTTTTTTGTTGTCTGACATAACCTATAAATTTCGCGGCGCGAAAATAGTAAAAAAAGTGAAAATCTACAAATTAATCCTCCCCCTCGGCATAATGCATAAGGGATTCAAGAATATTCTGAATACCAGACTTTTCCGAAGACGTAACCTTAACGTCGGAAACTCCCGGAACAGGATGCCCGATTGGGAAGAAAGCGATATCCTGAAGCAGGCATTCGGCGTCGATGTAATCGAAATCGGAATCCTTGATTTGGAGCAGGACTCCGGAAACTTCGGCGAACAGAATGCGCACTACGTTCTTTTCTTCGGAGGCCGTCATTATGCCAGAAATATCTACGTTCAGGCCAACGTCATTCCCCCTCATACTGTACAGTGCGTGAATCAGGCCTCCGTCACCCACGCTGATTCCCGAAACGGCCACTCCGTCCTCGACGAATTCCCTTACAATTTCGTAACAGTCTATGAAATAGTCGGGATCGTCCATAAGCGGGGCACTGCCTCCTCCCAAGCCCAGGGCCTGCGCAAGCCGCGACCCTCCCAGACGGTATTCGCTGGTCTCGAAGGGGATGTACACAATCCAGCTGGTAGGGTCGGGAATCACTGTTTTCCCTATCTTGAGGGGGGCTCCCGAATACGGAGTGTCCGCCTTTATCGAAGGTTCACCTTCGGCAAAGGAATACCGGCGTATGCCTACGCCCAGCGCATCGGTATATTCGGCGGCCGACACAACGGAATGGTAGAATGCCGCCATATTCCCTATTTTGTTGTCACACGAAGCCCACTTTATGGTAACGGACAGGTCGTCAAGACAGAAATTGCCTTCACAGAACAATGAATCTACAAGAGCGGCGGCTATGCTGGCCCGGGTATATTCGGCAGAGAAGGGGACCGGGAAAATGCGCTTGCTCAGATTTTCGCAGAGAAAGAGGTATTCCTCGACCTTTGAAGGGTCCACTTCCAAACGCCCAGGAACAGAGTCAATTGTCTCATCTACAATCTTTTCCTCGTTCTGTTCAGAATTGGTGTCACCAAGAATGCGCGCCGGAGTCAGGTCCTGGGAAACTCCGTCTATAACGTATTTAGAAAATAATGCCGATACCATACACTACTCACCGATTCCCAAATTTAGCAATTTATTTTTAAAAACTGCAAGGCATCGCTGACAACAAAAGTACTTCCACCCACATACACCAGAGCCTGTCGTCCTGCGCGGCGGGCGGCAACGAGGACTTTTTCAACGGCATCGGCAACCGAACTGCAGGCAACCGTATTCAACTGAGGCCGGGCAGAACCGATTCCGGCGTACAGCCTATCGACCTCCAAAGCCCGCGGAGTTGCCGGGGCACAAAGGAAATAGCGGGCACCTGCGGGCATAATGGGAATGATTGAGCCCAAATCTTTGTCGGCCATTATTCCATAAACTATGAACAGGGGCCTGCCCGACGCCTCAAGGCGTTCGAAATTCTGTTTCAGGGCGGCACTGTTGTGCCCGATGTCTGCAATCACTTCGGGATTGTCCAGAATCGTTTCCCACCGGCAGTGAAGGCCTGTAATCTGCGCCATTGCGCCGATAGCCGATTCATTGGGAACTCGCCCCATAAGCCGCAGGGCAAGACTTGCAGTGGCCGCATTGTTGTCCTGCACAGAAGCAAACTTCCCTTCCACGAAATACAGGGGAGCCCCGACCCGGGAGGCCGCACTTTCAAAAACACCGCTTGTCTCTCCGTCCCTGAAACCTACCACGGCCGGAACGTCCTTCTTGAAAATCCCGGCTTTCTCGAATGCAATGGCCGGACGACTGTCACCCAGAACCGCACAATGGTCGAGCCCTATGCTGGTCACCACCGACACGGCGGGCTCAATGATATTCGTGCTGTCCAACCTGCCGCCAAGGCCCACTTCTATTACAGCGGCGTCCACCGCCCGTTTTCTGAACCACCAGAATGCCATTCCGGTAGTAATCTCAAAGAAAGACAGGCTCCCGCATTGAGAAAGGTATTTGTCCAGGAACTCTACCACCTCTTCCCGGGAAATCATTTCATATCCGCCGTCCCTGACAATTTTTATCCGTTCCCTGAAATCCAGGATATGGGGCGAGGTGTACAGCCCCACCCGCATTCCTTCGGAGGAAAGGCTGGCGGCAATCATAGAGCACACCGACCCCTTTCCGTTGGTCCCCGCCACGTGCACGCACGGGTAGGATTTCCAGGGATGGGACAGAAGTCTGTCCAGATGTGTCATTCCGTCCAGCCCGCATTTGAAGGAGGAAGAAGTGAAACCGTACTTCTGAACCGAAGGGAACCGGACGAAAAGTTCACTTGTATAATCTTCGTATGTCACTGAGCACTGTTGGGATTGTACTCCAGAAGTTCAACCTTGCCGTCCATTGTGGACAGGAGTATGTAATGAACGTCTTTTTTAATCCAGGATTTTATGGGATTTATAAGGGCTATGGATGTCTTGTGAATCCATACTATATGACCGTCGTTCTTGTCCAGAGCAAAAAGATTTCCTTTGTCGGACGGAACCAGGACAAGATTTCCGCTTTCCTCGATGGGAGTAGGTGAAATTTCATAGCCCATAGTGTTTTCTACGTTCCACTTCTGAGCGCTCTGGGGAAGTTCTCCGCTTTCTCCAACCTTAGCAAGGTCAACTGCGGCGTCAAACGCATAGCAGCGATGATTCATAGTCTTGGCATAAACCGTTTTGCCATCGGCCGAAAGGCCTATAGTTTCGCGGCCGCCATTTACCCAGAACAGGGTTTTTCCACTGGCGGCGTCGATTGCGTAAACTTTGCGGTCGGGTACAGCGATGAATATTCTTCCGTTCGATTTTACAGGCACTGTCGCCGCCGGAGAATACATTCTGGAATTTTTGGGAGTTTTCCAAACCCACTGAACCTTTCCGTCCACCGGGTCGAGAGAATACAGTTTCTGGGCCCAGGTACCGAACACAACCTGCCTTGAATCGACATAAGGAGTGGTTTCCACGAAACCTTCGATTTCGGTCTCCCACAATACTTTACCGCTCTTCAGGGCAATGGCGCGGAATTTTCCGTCGGAAGCTCCGATATAAACGGTATTTCCTGCTATGAAGGGTGACCCGAGAACCGATTTCTGTGCCTGAACCGTCCATAATGTCTTACCCTTGGACGTATTCAAGCAGTATATTTTTCCATCGGTACAGCCCACGACGAGTCTGTTTTCTGCCAGTGCGACAGTGCTGAAGACCTTCCCGGGAAGCGTCACGCTCCACAGCTGTTTCCCATCCTTCTCCCTTACGGCCTTGAGCGTGCCCGAAGAGGTTGTATAATAGATTATTCCTTTTCCGCGGGCGAAACCCGAAACAATGTTGGCCTCTTCGGTCAATGACCACACCGTCTTCACCGCGGGATATGTCTTGTTTATATCGTAACGGATCCAGGGATAGGAATCGGGGAAACCGTCCTGGTCATACACTGTTTCATCTACGATTGGACCAAGGTCTTTCTCGTACCAGGGAGAGAAGGTGGTCCATCCGTCCTTGGTCTTCTTGCGGTCGCAAACGCTCACGTGATTGGACGTAAGCTTAACTAGAGCGTAGCCGGTTCCGTTGTTATATGTCGAACGGCAGAGCACTGCGGGAATGCCGTCGTAATTCATTGCGTGGTTGGAATGCCAATGGCCGCCAATCTCCCACTGCACGCCTATCCTCTTGAGCTCTCTGGTAACCTCGAAATAGTTCAGTACCGACGAATCCTGCGGGAAGTGGTTTACAAATATGGATTTCTGGCCGGGTTTACGCTCAGAGAGCCAAACCATACTTTCTCTGGGGAGCAGTGCCGGGGTCATACGCATATCTGGGCCACTGTTGCTTCCCAGGAAACGCCATCCGCCAGCCTCGAATTCGAAATGTTCGTACCCGAAAACCTTAAGAAAAGTGTTGCAGCCGCTTTCGGACCACTTTGCATCGTGGTTTCCTGCCACCACATAATACTTGTATTCAAGCTTGTCGAATATCTTCTTTACGCCAGCAATCTCTTCATCTGTGCCGAAATCGGTGATATCTCCTCCGAACAGGACAAAATCCACCGGCTCTGCCCGGTTAATGTCGGCAATACATTCTTCCAGGGCACCTATTCTGTCGGCTCCCTCGGAATAATGACAGTCGGTAAGGAAAGCAAACTTCACTTCCTGCGAGAAGCACAGCGCTCCCACAAACAATAACAGCAGAGAAAAATACAAACGTTTCATAGCAATAGTGTTAAATTATTTCGATTCTTGAATTTTCTACCCAGCCCTTGCGACCGTCAGGCAACTGGATACACTTCCAGTCACCAACCTCGTCTATTACAGTGACTACAGTTCCTTCGTGCAGAACAAAGAGTTCAGACGCGTCCCTGGTATCGGGAGAACTCTTTGCCGGGCAAACAGCCTTTGTCACAACACCCTTTCCGGCATTTAGATATTCATTCTTTTGAATGGACATAAAACAGAGGCTGAGCAGAAAGAACAGGGCACACACGCTTCCGGCAACAAAGCCGAATTTCCTGCCGGCTTTCCTCCGTCCCAGCGCATATACCATTGCAAACGCGCAAAGGGCGGCGAGGAGCAGAATGGAAAGAATAGCCCAAATGTTAGCAGAGCACCATCCAGCGGCTTTTTTCATCCATACCTTAAGGAAGATATCGGGAATTTCGTCTATCTGATCTACTGTCTGGGCCTTGACAAATTCCAGATTGTATGCGGCATCGGAATGTGAAGGTTCTAACCTCAGGGCCCTCATATAATTGGCTATTGCTTTCCCGGGAAGGGCAAGCTTATAGCAGGCGTTGCCTATGTTGTAATAGAGGTCGGCAGATTCCTCTCCCGAGTGTACGATTCCCTCCCAACTGTCCAAGGCAAGGCTGTAATCCCCGGCAGAATACGCCTCTATGCCGGCCTGCCATAAAGAATCGGCAGGAGCGGAAGCATTTGCAACTGCAGGAAACATCAATGCAAGCGTTGCCATTACGGCTGCCACAGAACCTTTCTTCCCCTTGTTTTTCATATATGAATCTATCGAAGTTATGGCATCCACCGCCATAGAATAGTGTTCCTTCATAGACTCGGTGCCCTGGTCGGGAGAGTATCTTGCATACTCACAGGCATCGAGAAGACCTATGAACCCAGTGGCAACCGAGCCGGCCACACCACTTTTTTCCAGCTGGTCACAGATATTGTCCTTGCTCTGTTCGGCAAGGTCTATATTCAGTTTGTCGGACACATACCCCAGCAGGGCACGGTGCAGTTCTTCGTAAAAAGCAGAACTGAGGCCCTTCTGCAGGAATTCTCCGGCAACGGCAAGTCTCTTGCGCGCCATCTTCACAGCAGCGCGGTTCTTTACCATAACGGTGTCTCCCTTCATTGAAATAACCCGCTTAAGCACTGCATACACCACCGCAGCAGCCAGCAGAACCGCCAGCAGCAGAATAAAATACAAAGGTGAAGCGGCGAACAATGCACCATTCCTACGGAATGAAGATTTCTTTACGGAGATATATCTGATGTCATTCCCCAAATCCCTTACATTCTTCTTGGAAATGCCGGAAAGCACCGGAGCTTGCACAGTTCCATCTTCCTTCCCTCTGCTTACAGTTATATCAATTGCCTGAGTGGCTATGGTCACGTACTTTCCCTTTTTATAATCATAGTAGCTGTACTCTACGGGAGGAATGGTAAAATCTCCGTGGGAACGAGGAATGAACGGATACTCGAAAGTCTTGCTTCCAGACAATTTTCCGGCATCGACATTCTCGGTCTGCTTTACGTCGTAAACTTCAAAATCGCTCGGGAAAACCACCTTCGGTGCCTCTACAAGCGCAATATTTCCATTTCCCTTAACCGTAAGGAGCAACGAAGCGGCCTCGTGGGTCTTCAGAGAATCTGTTGTTACAGAAGAACTTATGCCAAACTCGCCCACTCCTCCTCCAAACGACGCAGGAGCTCCAGCGGGCAGGGGATTCACGGTAATGGTATATCCGGCCGACACCGCCTTGCGGCGCACTGTCTGGTATTCTTCGAAGAAACTGTCGAAAATGCTGCCGGTAGCCGATGATGAGCGCACGTTCATAACGCACACTATCTCTGCAGGGTCTATGACCACCTGACCGGTCTGCTGAGGAATAAGGGTATATTCCCTGAGTACGGCTGTAAGATAAATTTCATCTCCAACCTTTTCTCTCGAGAACTCTATGTTCTTGGGAGAGTATGTCTCCTGACTCCAGAATCCGTTGAATGTAGGCAATTTGGCATCTTCAAAACCAGCAATGTCGGCGGTGGTGAAAAGCTTCAGAGTCGCCTTTATGGGCTCCCCTACGACTACCTTGCTCTTGCTTATGCTGAAACGCAGGAAGGCGTCATTCCCATTGGACGTTCTGCGTCCCTGAACAGAAGACCGGGACTGTTGCTGTCCCTGGGCAGAACCGGCCGCAGAAGAAGAGGATGAGCCGGCATTGTCGGCCACGTCGATGTGCAACTGGTTGGATGATACCTTCTCTCCGCCTATGTTCACAGTTACGCTGGGCAGCGTGAACGAGCCCTTGGTTTTAGACTGCAATATATAAATAAAGGTAACCTGGGACGAACTTGTCTTTTTTCCATTGACTATGCTTACCGAAGTTCCGCTTCCCACTTTCTGAGGACCCCAAACAAGTTGAAAGTCATTTCCCGGGTCCCACACAGGTTTTCCGGGAGTGCTCTCACCCTCGGCGGTCACCGTAACATTGAACTGCTCTCCCAACCCCACCAGTTCCGGGGCCTGAACACGCACGGAGCCCTGAGACCAGGCCAGGGCACAGATTAACGCTAATACAGCTGTCAATAGTCCTTTCTTCATTCTACCAATTCTTATCTTTTTGCCGAGAATTCAATGCCGCGGCCTTTTCTTTCTTAACCTTGTCCTGAGTATCCTTCTCCTTTGCCTGTATTGCCTGCAACAGTTGCTGCGCCTGCTGAGGAGATATCTGCGATTGATTCTGATTCTGCTCTTGATTCTTGTTTTGATTTTGATTCTGCTCCTGATTCTGGTTTTGGTCCTGATTCTGGTCCTGGTTTTGGTCCTGGTTCTGGTCCTGATCCTGGTTCTGGTCCTGATTCTGGCCACCGCCGCCGTTCTGCTCATTCTTAAGCATCATTTTAGCATAAGTGTAACTCTCTTTTGCTTCAAGGTCGGAAGGATTCCGCAGCAAAGACTGTTTGAAATCTTCGACGGCTGAGGCGTAATCCTTTTTCTGCAAATCTACGTTCCCTTTGTTGAAATAGTAATCCTGGGCCCTCGCATTCAAAGGAGCCGTATCCTTGAGTTTCCCGAGATATTCTCCCGCCGACTCAAAATCATTCTGTTTGTACAGGCTCGAAGCCAGATTGTAATTCCCGGCGAAGGAAGCGGAATCCTTCACAAGAGCTTTTCTGTAACTTATCTCGGCCTCCTTATAGTTTTCCTTACGGAACTTGCGGTTTCCGTCCCGGACTTCCCGTTTGTCGGGATTTTGGGCAAAAACACAAGCCGAGATGGCTGCAAACGCGAATATTAACAGAAGTTTTTTCATTCAAACAATTTCTTTTTCCAACGTCTTTCCCCTATGAGGGCCTCTATGAGGAAGAAAAACAGAGCGGCGCCCCAGAAATACATATGCTGCTCTGAGTATTCCTCGAATACCAGAGACCCCAGTTCCTCTTCTTCCATTCTGCGTATGTCGTCAATTATGGGATTGAGGCCGAACTCCTCGTTGCTGGCCTGCACGTACGCACCGTTTCCGGCCCTTGCAATAGCCCTGAGGGAATCTTCGTCCAATTTGGTCACAACTATATTGCCCTCCTTGTCCTTCAGCAGAGACCCGTCTATAAAAATAGGCTGTCCCTGTGCCGACCCCACACCAATCGTATAGACTTTCACCCCCACCGAAGCGGCTTCGGCAGCGGCAGATTCGGCGTCATCCTCGTGATTTTCGCCATCGGTAATAACAATGATTGCCCGGCTCTTTTCGCTTTGGGGGCTGAATCCCTTAGCCGCGGTAAGAATCGCTTCTCCTATAGCCGTTCCCTGAACGGGAACAGAACCGGTGTTTATTGAGCCCAGAAACATTTTTGCCGACACATAATCGGTGGTGATGGGCAACTGTACGAAAGAGTTGCCGGCAAAAACCACAAGCCCTATTCTGTCTCCGGCCAGCTTGTCGGTAAGCCTGGAAATAGCCAGTTTGGCTCTTTCCAGCCTGGACGGAGTGTAATCCTGGGCAAGCATAGAGTTGGACACGTCCAAACATATCATAATCTCGGCACCCTTGGTCTCGTGCTCCTTCAGTTTAGCCCCCATCTGAGGACGGGCAAGTGCCATAATGACACACGACAGGCCGAAAGTAAAGAGGATTATCTTCCACCATCCGCGGGACGCAGACCAGTCCGGCATAAGGGCGCGCACAAGTTCCTTGTCGCCGAACTTTTCCAGGACAGCCTTCCTGCGCACGCGCACGATTCCGTAAACTGCAGGCAGCACCGGCAGCAGGAAAAGAAGGACAAGAAAGTCGGGATTGGCAAAATAAAACATTACGGTATCCTCCTAAGCAAAAGTCTTATAACAAGTTCTCCCAAAAGGCAGAAAAGAGCCGCCAGGCCATACCACAGATACAGGTCCTTATATACCGGGAAACTTTCTATCGAAGTACGGGTCTTCTCCATCTCGTTTATCTCGGCATATATTTCGGTCAGCTTAGTATTGTCGGTTGCCCTGAAATATCGCCCACCGGTATTGTCGGCAATTTGTTCCAGCAGTTCCTCGTCTATTTCCACCTGCATATTCTGCACGTCTATCCCCCAAGGAGTCATAACAGGATAAGGGGCCATTCCCCTGGCTCCCACACCAATTGTGTAAACCCTTACTCCACAGGTCTTTGCAAGTTCTGCGGCGGTCTGCGGAGAAATTTCACCGCAATTGTTCACACCGTCTGTAAGCAGTATTACCACGCGGCTCTTGGCGTCGGAATCCTTCAGCCTGGCAATGGCTGTAGCAAGTCCGTTCCCTATTGCGGTACCGTCTTCAATGAGGCCTGTTTCGATTTCCTTCATAAGGTTTATCAAAGTGGCCCTGTCGGTGGTAAGGGGGCATTGGGTATAGCTCTCCCCCGCAAAAACCACTATCGACATCCGGTCGGTAGGCCGTTGAGATATGAACTGAATGGCAATATCCTTGGATGCGCTTATTCTGTCGGGCTTGAAGTCCCGGGCCAGCATACTGGTGGAAACGTCCATAGCAAGACAGATATCAATTCCCTCGGAATTTATATGCTCTACGTCGGAAGCACTCCGAGGTCGTGCAATGCATATCACAATCATAGCGAGAGCCACCGTCCTGAGCACCACCGGCAGGTGACGCAAAACCGACAGCACACTTTTTCCTCCGGTCTTCCAGGGAATCATCGAAGACACTCTGAGCTTCGACCTCCTGCCGGTAAGTTCCCTATAGATATACAGGCCCAGCAAAAGCACCGGGACAGCCAGCAGGAACAATAATTTCGGGTATTCGAAAAACATCAGTTCTGTTCCTGAGCCTCCTCCTCTGCTTTATAGGTGTCCATAACGAATCTTATTGCGAAAGGCAACGCCTTTGCGGCCTCCTCCACGCTTACCACGTGCTTTGCGAATTTTACGAAATCGGCCGTTTCAAACAACTCCTTCAAATCTTCGAACAAAGCAGGAGTGAGGCCGGCCTCTTTTTTAAGCGAAGACAGCAGTTCCGACGATGTCATCTCGGGAGCGTCTATCCCGTATCTGTCTTCCATATATACTCTCAGGGCATCGGTTACCCCGGAATAGTATAACTTCTGTTTCTCCGGAGAAAGGAATTTTTCGCCGCGGAATCTCTCCAGCTCCCTCAGGGCTACGATATATGCCGGGTCAGTTTTTACCGTTTCCCCTACCTTCTGCGCCTTACGGCGGATAATCCAAAGCACGAGCAGCACCGCTATTGCGGCGAAGGCCAGCACTCCGGCAGCCCAAGGAAGAATTTCCTTAAATGTCAACGGGTATTTTATCTGCCCTTTGAGGGGCTTGATTTCAAAAGTTGCCGTATCTACAGGCATCGGGAACACTTGCAGTTTCCCGCTTTCGAACATAAGGGTATCGGCACTTCCTTCCCGGTTCAGCCGGGCGAACAGAGGCGGCAGTTCATATTCTCCGGGCTCGAACGGAGCCAGCACTATGGAAGCCCTGATTTTTGTTGTCCCCTGCTTTTTATCTGTGCCCAAGGTATCTATCTGCCAGTTGCGCACCAGCACCAGGGTATCGTCCTTGAAAACCTCACTTAAGTCCTGCAGGCCCAGCGTGGCACCGTTCTTCAGCTCCGCCAGTTCGAATCCATACTCAAACTGGTCGGCCACAAGCGCCGAATCCCTTTGCTGAAGAGCCTTAACGAAAGACTCCCCGGAAGGAATAATCTCAAGGACTATTGCAAGTATGAAAGTCAACACGTTCATTTCGATGCAAACAAAGCCATTAAACCTTTGACATAATCTTCGTCGGTAGAAATATCCACATTGGATATCCTGTATCTGTTGAACAGTCTGCGCTCCCCGGCCTCAACCACAGAGAACCATTTCGAATAGCCCTGCCTTACGCGGGAATCGGAGGTGTTGATCCAGGCAGTCTCTCCGGTTTCGGGATCCTCGATATGCACAAGGCCCATTGCCGGAATGGTTTTTTCCCGCGGGTCGTGCACTTTTATTACCGAAATGTCGTGACGCCCCGCAGCAATCTTGAGGGCATCCTCGTAACGGGGTTTTCCGTGCGCGTCGGCATCCAGCATATCGCTCAGCACAAAAGCCGTACATTTTTTCTTCAGAGCATTGGTGAGATATCTCAAGGCTTCACTCAAGTCGGTACCGCTTCCCTTCGGGTCAAACTCCAGGATTTCCCTGATAATTCTGAGCAGTTGTGTACGGCCCTTTGCCGGAGGTATGAATTTCTCTATGCGGTCGGTAAAGAACAGCGCCCCCACTTTGTCATTGTTTAGCAGAGCGCTGAAGGCAAGGCAAGCGGCCATCTCGGCGAGCTGGTCACGCTTGGTCTTTCCTCTGGTTCCGAACAGGCCGGACAAACTCACGTCTATGAGAAGCACTACCGTAAGTTCCCTCTCCTCTTCAAAAACCTTTACGTACGGAGAATGAAGTCTGGCGGTAACGTTCCAGTCCATCATTCTTACGTCGTCGCCATAGCGGTATTCCCTCACCTCGCTGAAGGCCATTCCCCGGCCCTTGAACGCAGAATGGTACTCTCCCGCAAAAACCTGATGCGAGAGAGCCTTGGTCTTGATTTCTATCTTGCGCACGCGGCGCAGAAGGTCGGACGTACTGTTAAGGGACGATAACGGCATTTATAACCTGTGCTATGATGTCTTCTGTAGTTACGTTTTCGGCTTCAGCCTCATAAGTGAGACCAATACGGTGCCTCAGAACCTCGTTGCATACGGCGCGCACGTCCTCGGGAATAACGTAGCCGCGGCGCTTGATGAAGGCATAGGCTTTTGCAGCCATAGCCAGGGATATGCTGGCACGCGGAGACGCACCGAAACTTATGAGGTCCTTGATTCCGGCAAGCCCGTATTCCTCGGGGGTGCGGGTGGCATATACGATATCCACTATGTACCTTTCAATCTTTTCGTCCATATAGACATCCTTCACAACTTCCCTAGCACGCACAATGTCTTCGGGCTTTATGACGGGATTGGGTTGGGGGAATTGTCCCGAATTGGACATTCTCACAATCTGCCGCTCCTCCTCCTTTCTGGGGTAATCCACTATGACCTTAAGCATAAAACGGTCCACCTGGGCTTCGGGAAGAGGATAGGTTCCCTCCTGCTCTATAGGATTCTGGGTAGCCATTACAAGGAAAGGCTTGGGCAGAGCGAAGGTCTGGTCGCCAATGGTAACCTGGCGTTCCTGCATTGCTTCCAACAAAGCAGACTGAACCTTGGCCGGAGCACGGTTGATTTCATCGGCCAGCACGAAATTTGCGAACACAGGGCCTTTGTGAACTTCAAACCTTTCACTTTTCTGGGAATAGATGAGCGTTCCGGTAACGTCGGCAGGCAGAAGGTCGGGGGTGAACTGGATTCGGCTGAACTGGGCACTTACGGTCTTTGCCAAGGTGCTTATCGCCAATGTCTTTGCCAACCCGGGAAGGCCTTCCAGGAGAATGTGGCCGTCGGCCAGAAGGCCAATGAGCAGATTCTCCACAAGATGCTTCTGCCCAACTATCACTTTGCCCATTTCCAGAGTCAGAATGTCCACGAAGGCACTCTCTTTCTGAATGCGGTCATTGAGTTCTTTGATATTTACGCTTTCCATATAATTTGATAATTTTGCACTCCGTATGAGATATCTTTTAAAATTGTCCTATGACGGGTCTCCGTACTGCGGATGGCAGATTCAGCCCGACGACCCCAGCGTCCAGCAGACTGTCGAACAGGCCCTGAGCACCATCCTGGGCACAAAAACAAGCGTAACAGGCGCAGGGCGCACTGATACAGGAGTCAATGCCAGCTGTTATTTTGCTCATTTCGATTCCGACACACAGTTGGACGTAGTCCAAACCCGCTACAAATTAAATGCCATTCTACCTTCTTCAATCGCAATAGCCGAGGTTCGTGAGGTGGCGGATGGCTTTCACGCCAGATTCGATGCCCGACGACGCGAATATACGTATTTTTTGCATAGAGAGAAAGACCCTTTTGCAGATAAGTTCTCTCTGTTGTACACCTACCCTCTCGATTTCGACGCAATGAATGCCGCGGCGGCTCTGCTTCTTGGCGAGCACGATTTCAAATGTTTCGAAAAAACCGGGACCGACAACAAAACATCCATTTGTACCATAAGCGAAGCGGCGTGGTTCAAGACCGACGATACACACTGGTATTTCAAGATTGCCGCCGACAGATTCCTTCGCAATATGGTGCGCGCCATTGTAGGTACACTGCTCGAAATTGGCAGAGGTAAACGGAGCGTCGACAGTATCTCCGGACTCCTGAAAAACGGCACCAGATGCGACGCCGGACAAAGTGTTCCCGGAAAAGCTCTATTTCTTTCAGAAGTGAACTACCCACAAACTAAAGATTTGTAGGCTTCCGGCTTCGCAGGCGGTTGCCCACCGAAGTAGGTCTTACACTGCCTCCACCAGTGTAATCGACGGTCCCCACCGATGATTTGTTGCCATTCAGTACACGAAGACCTTCACCCAGGATATTGACCGCGGCATTCACGTCGCGGTCATGCTTTGTGCCGCACTGCGGACAAGTCCAGCTGCGATTTGCCAAGGTAAGATTGTCGTTCTTCCAGCCGCAAACGCTGCAAGTCTTGCTGCTCGGATAGTAGCGATCGACCTTGACCACCGTCTTGTCGTTCATCT
>JAKSKE010000021.1 GCA_024401895.1 Bacteroidales bacterium | reverse complement strand
TGATGTGGCCGCGCGTAAACGGGATCTTGGACAGACGCGAATGATTCGCGTGTGTGCAAGGTTTCGGTCTAGAGGATTAAAAAAGGTCAGGCTCCGGCCTGACCTTTGAAGGGATTTAATCCACCCGCCCGAGTGGGCGGGTGGGAAGAAAATATGTTGATTACTCAGTGTTTACTCCAAATAGGACAAAGCGTTTCGCTGTACTTTCTACAGTAACCGTTGTGTCGCTTGTAATATTTGATACATCAAAACTATAATAATACTCAGACGCCGTGCCATTTAGTGTTACTTTGGTATCGTTTCCTGTAATAGCTGAATCGCAAGTTAAATTATTAGGTGTCGTATATACCGCATTACCTCCAATGCTGAACTTAACTTTTGTTGTCGTATCACCCTTCCAACCAGCACAATGAACATGAACTTTTGTTGTACCACTTGGGATGGTAAATGTTCCCGATCCTGTATTTTTGCTTGATCCAAATTTTGACGCTGTGTAGTCAGTTGAATTTATCGTTACAGTATATTTAGAAACATTTGTCCCAGTTGTTGGCAAGGTTACATTACTGTCGTACTTCGTTGCATAATCTATAGCCTGTGGTATATTAAACTCTAATGTTGTTGATGCTTCCGAATCATCATAAGTCGTGCCGTTGCCAATTGCTTTTACTTGAGCTGTGTGAGAGCTCGCGCTCAACGTTGAAACGGCAAAAGGAGAAGAAGCATTTTCCCAACCTTTATTATCAATGTTGATTTGGTATGTCGGTGTATAGCCAACAAGCGTTGTTCCGTTAACATCAGTTGTGACAGCGTTCCAAGTGAGCTTTTTGCCGGTATTATCATACGCCAGACCTATAGGGGTAGCAAGAGCGACAGTGGTAATTGCCGATGATGCCTCCTGACTCAGATATACATCGTATGATGCAGGAGATACTCCGGCGGTATTAGAAGATACTCTGAGAACAAAAACACGAGCTGCGCCAGTATTAGCACCAATCATCACGTTAATGTTCCTAGATCCTGTGCCGCCCTCAGTGAATTCGATATCATCAGCACCAGACACCTTGGTTACAGTCCAAACTACATCATCTCCAGCTGTAACACTGATAGGTTCATCATCATACTCGCCCTCACCTACAGATATAGGACTTGCCGAGTTATTTGAAGGTGAAACGGTAAATACCGGACGAGCTTTAACAATAACACCCTGAGTCGTGGTTTTTCCGCCATAGGTAATTTCCACAGAGGTGTTTGAAGTTTGAAGCTCTGTAGTGAGAGACGGGTTAAATGTGAACTTGCTTTCATTTCCAGCATATGCAATATCCTCAGTTGAAGCATCGTCATAGGTAGCGGTAATCACAAGGCCTGCAGGGTTGAATATTTCGCCCACATAATATGTTGTGGCCGTAGGTGCAGTCTTGACGGCAATGCTTTTAATTGCCGCTTTCTCTTTCCAAGTAATGCTCAAAGATGAAGGATATGTGGCGCCATTGGGTATAAGCAAGATATACTCGTAATCATCTGTTGCTGTTACTGATAAAGTTTTAGCATTCAGCTTTCCTATCAGTGTCGCGCCGTCGGTGCTATTAGAGGAGAATGCCGAATTCTTGCCATATACACTAATATCCTTGCCGCTATCATTTCCATATGTTGCCGAAACAGTTGAAACAAGTCCACCAGAAGAAGTGGTCCAGATACCCCTACCACTGTTAGAGTTCATTTGGATATTTTCTCCACTCTTCGCAGTATATCCACCATATACTGCATTTGATTGAATAGCTGATGGTGCAGTTGACTTGCTAACATTAAGCTCTGCATAAGACGATCCTGTCGCCGGAAGAATAGCAGCTGTTAAAACATCTGTTGTTGTCGTCTTAAACGGTTGCTGTGTAATTGTAAAAGGAACGGAAATATTATCGGATTCTGAACAAATATTGATTGTTGCGGTCTTTTCAGTTGAAGCGGTATTCGGAACAAGAGTTACAACCACCTTATTTCCTTCAACTGAAAGATTGCTGATAATATTATTCTCATCAGAATCCTTTTTGGCGGTCACAGCTCCTGCCAGGAAACGTTTTGTGAAGTTGATATCGTAGGATGTTGTACCGGAAGGCAGAGAAACTTGGTCGCTTTCCAATGTAATAGACGGTGTCTTTACAACATTTGCAGGAATAACGTACAAATCCCTTATCATACTGACTGTCGCATCGGTATTGTAAAATGCATACCATCCACTACCAACATTTAGCTCAAGATAATAGTTGGACGTATTATGAATATTGTAGTATTTCTGTTCGGAAACCGTCTTTTCTTCAACACTGTAGTAGGTTGCTGAACTTCCTACACTGGCGCCTTTCGCTGAAGAAATGAGATAATCTCCATTAACGGTAGTTATTGCCAGTCCCTCTGAAGAAGTCTTGAAATTCCAGACTAAATCATAATTGTCCCCACGGTATTCGGTTGTATTAAAATCTTCGGTAACATCAGTGCGGACCAAACGATCTCCTGTCGCTTCACAGGACATAGCATAATACTTATTATCACTAGTCTTCGCCGCAATAATATAATCACCATCTGCAATAGCAGGATTAACAGTACGATTGCCTAATCCCACGCCGAATGTGGTAAGTCCTCCTTCTACGAATACAAGTTCTTTTGTGGAGTTTATTGTCTTTGAATAAGAAGCCTTATCGGTATATGCTTTAATAACAAGAGGGTATGTCGCATCGATATTCCAAGTTCCGCTGAGAACACGGAACCAAACTGGAGTATCACCGGTAACCTCATAATTGTCAAGGATAAGCGACAGGTCGGAATAGGTTGTACCACCTTCCGTTGTTTCGCCAGTTGCTGGGATAATGTTTGTATAACCGGAAATCTTCGAAGGTGACTCAATTTCAACTTTTTTTAGTTTTTCATTAGCATCGATACCCTTTAATGTCATCTTCACGGTCGTTCCTAGCCTTCTAAAGTTATATGACAATTCTGAATTATTAGATATACGGGTGCTGCCATTATTGTGTGGTTCGCTAATCAATACATCCGCATCTGATGCGAAGTTATTTCCATTAAGAGTCTGGGTTCGTGGAATATTGACACGATACTGACCTTTATCCACAGACACACATTCAGATGGGTAAATTGCAGTATATACATACAAAGAATGCTCTCCCTCGATTGTGCCGGTAATTCTAGTCTGGAAAACAGCCGTTGTTTTGTCGTCTGAAACGGAAGCTGTCGAAGATTCGGCCGCATGAGCAACTTCTCCGTCAACAACTTCGAGGACTTTTAATTTATCCGTATTCTGCCAATACACATGAACGGTATTCCCCTCTTCCGAAACATATGTTTTCGTCTTTGAGGAGTCATTAGTCAGATCTTTGTCGCCTGCGATTACGGTAATATTGATTTCCTCTTCTGCGACAGAAGCCTGTTCCTCTTTTGCACATGAAGTGATTGCTGCAAAAGAAATGGCAGCAATGGAAAGGATTGAAAATAACTTTTTCATACTCATCTCCTCAATTAAAGATCACCATAGTTGCGTACATCCTCATTATCGTCCAAATCCCACCTCGGATCGGCAGAATTCGGATCGAGCGGACTCGTGCACATTACTCTTCTCGCTTTGAGTTGTGCGACTTTGATGGCCGGGGACACATAGGTTCCCAGTTCAATAGAATTGTTTTTAATCATAGCTATAGAATTTTTTGAGATTATTTGCACAAACGAAAAAAGCCGCATCCTGTGTGGATGCAGCAAGTGCGGGATTGCCCCCGTAAACGTCTGACTGTGAGTTATATTCTACTCCCTGGTTGCTCTTTTGGCCTGCCGTGCGGACAGGCTCTAAGGTGTGGGTGTAACTTGTGTGGAACATAACCACACAAAATTAGTGAAAATCTGGAAATTCACAAATATTACATACGTATTTATTGCCAACATCCAAAAACCCAAAGCCGGCTCTCCTCAACCCCCGTTTCAATATATCCGGAGTTCCTGGAGCAGGAGAGAGCCAAAAGGCAGAGCAGAAATAACGCAAATTTTTTCATTCTCCACAGATTCTGCCGTCACATATCGTAGCCGCAATGCAGTCCGAGTCGGCCGAATATACGAAGTTGGATATGAGGTTGTGGCAGGGACGCATTCTTACGTTGTTCAAATCTATGAGAAGAGCATCGGCCACCCGGCCCTCTGCAATTTCGCCGCCGTCTATTCCAAAGGCCAGGGCTCCGTTGCGGGATGCCCATCGGAAAACCTCGACGGCAGGCAGCAGTTCGGGGTTTCCTCCGTTTTCAAGGCTGCCGTCATTTTTGGCCGAAACGCATTTGGCCAGCAGCGCAGCGAATTTCATTTCCTCGCGCAAGTCGAGGTTGTTGTTCGACGAGGCTCCGTCGGTACCCAGAGTTATGCGGCAACCGCTGGACAGGGCCAGTTCGTAAGGGAACCTTCCGCTGCTTATCTTCATATTGGAGCAGGGACAGTGCGAAACCGTCACTCCCCTGCCGGCCAGGATATCCCATTCCTCCCGGTCGACATACACGCAATGCGCGGCTATTACATCGGGGCCCAGGAACCCGAGGGAATCGAGATACCGCACCGGGGTCATACCGTGTTCCTTAAGGCAATTCTGCACCTCCACCGCAGTCTCGGCCACGTGAATGTGCAGCCTCATACCGTGATTGCGCGCGAATTCGGCCGTCCTGCGCAGCTTCGCGGGCCCCACCGTATAAACCGCGTGGGGAGCCATCACCAACTGGATGCGTCCGCCGGTAGGGTCGCTCCAGTTCTTTATGAAATCGAGCTTTTCATTCTCGACGGCCAGGCTGTGATTTTCCATAACGGTCACACCTATGGCCGCCCTCATTCCACTCTTTGCAACTATGTCTATGGTCTGGTCTATTCCAAAGTACATATCGTTGAAAAATACCGACCCTGAGTTTATCATCTCTTTTACGGCAATCTCACTCCCCTGCCGTATGTCGGAGTCGGTGAGCTTGTCTTCGAAGGGCCACACGTACTCGGTGAGCCATTTCTCCAGCGCCATATCGTCGGCAAAGCCGCGCATCAGAGTCATAGCCGCGTGAGTGTGCGTATTGTACAGGGCAGGAATTATGGCCTTGCCCGTGCCGTCCATTACATTGGCTGCGTTTTCGGAGTTTATCTGTGCGGGAGCGGCTATTTTTGCGAAGCGCCCTTCAGAGATAAGGATATCGGACGGTGTTCCGTTAAGAAGTACGTTTTTTATAACGGTATCTTTCATATTGCTGAAAAAGTTTTGGATTTTCTGATAAAATCTACGGTAAGATAAGCGGCCCTGTAAAGGAGATGGGCGAAATAGGCGGCAAAAAGCAGATGCAGCGGCAGATTCCCGGCGCAATGCAAAGGGGTCTCTCCAAGACAAAGGCATCGGCATACCGCCCATACTGCAAAGAACAGCGCTACCGACCCGAGCATTGAATTACGGATAGACCGGGTGGCCGTGGCCCCAAGGTAAATACCGTCCCAGGTAAAGGGCACGTAACCGGCCAGCGGCATAGCGACCAGCCACGGCAGGAATGCTGCGCAGGTGCCGGCTACCGCCTGGTCGGGCGTTATGAGCCGCATCAGAGGAACGCCGGCAAGCAGGTAGATGAGGGTCCATACCAGCGAGACACCGGTACTCCAAAGGAACACGCAGCGTATGGTGAGGCGCAGGCGCGCGTTGTCCCCCGCCCCCAGAAAACGGCCGGTAAGAGCCTCTCCGGCATAGGCAAAACCGTCGGTGAAATACGAAAATATCATTAGCAGCTGCATCATAATTGACGAGCAGGCCAGAAGAGTATTGCCGAATTCGGCCGAAATAATGGTAAAACCTATATAAATTCCTGTCATTCCCAGCGACCTGAGCAGGAGATCGACGTTCATTTTCAGAAGGCGGATGATTTCTTTTCTGTCGAGAAGCGAAGGGATGTCGGCAAGGCCGAAATGCGAAAACACTTTCCTGCGGTAGCGGAAAACTGACACAAGACTGGCGTACAGAAGACCGCTGTACTGGGCGATTACCGTTCCCAGGGCGATTCCGTCGAATCCAAGACCGGTCCAACCTGCGATTCCGAAGGTAAGGACAATGGACAGCACTACATTTACCGCATTGATTATGAGGTCGGTCCACATTGATGAGACCGAATCCTGCATTCCCACGAACCACCCGCGGAAGGCCATCAGAGCTACAGTGGCCGGGGCAGCCCATACCCGAATCATAAAATACCGCACTGCAAGGGCCTCAACCTCGGGAGTTGCATTGACCATAAGCAGGGTAAGGTCGGACAAAGGGCACTGAAGCGCCAGGGTCACCAGGGCAATCAGCAGCGACACTGCCATTCCACGCAGGAAGATACGCGCGCATTCTTTCATATCTCCCCTGCCGAATGCCTGTGCGGTGAGGCCTCCGGTGCCGGTGCGCAGAAAATAGAAATTCCAGTAGATGATGTTGAACATCATTGCCCCCACCGAAATGGCACCAATGAACGCAGCGGCGCTCTGTGTCCCCAGCAAGTGCCCCGCCACGGCAGTGTCGGTCATTCCCACAATTGGAACCGTGATGTTTGCCAGAATGCTGGGAAGCGCGAGGCGGAGGATTTCTTTATTGATTGGCGACACTATGACTTGGCGTAACGAACGGGAGAAATGCCCGTAGCATCCTTGAAATACTTATTGAACTGTGACCTGCTGGAAAAATGCAGAATATTGCAGATTTGATCTACGTTATAATTCCCGCTCTTGAGCATTGTGCGGGCATCGTTAATGACGTATTCCCGAATGAGGTCCAGCGGATGCCTTCCGCTGGCCTTGAGAATTACCTTTGCAAAATACTTGGGCGTAAGCGACGCCTTGTTGGCGTAGTACTTTACGTCCTTATGCTCCCTGTGCTCCTCTTCGGCCCTCTGCAGGAAAGCCTTGAGTATGGCTTCGCTGCTGGAAATCTTCTCCTTGTCACGGGCCATAAGGCAATGCTGGATATTTATGACCACCATTCCCGACATAACCATAAAGAAGCCCTTGACAAGTTCCTCGGGAAGGGTGTCTCCCTTGGTAACGATTGACTCGCGCAAATGCTTGTATATGCTTATACAGTTGTGCGACAAGGCTTTGTCCAAGGTGAGGAGGAGCGGCGAAGTGAAGTTCTTCTGAATGAACGTAGAGTTGTACAGCCTGCTTCCGGGAACAAAGGCGTCGTCGGCCACGGCCAGAATCACAAATTTGGTTCCCGGCATAATGAACAGACGCTCTACGACGGTTCCCGGCACAAGAATTACAACCTGACCGTCGGAGAGAGCTTTCTGCTGCATATTGTAGGAAATGTTCATTCCTCCTTCCTCGCAGAAGATAACTATGGTGAAAGTCAACTTTACCGGTAACTTTCTGTCCAGGGCATTAACTTCAGCGATTCCTTCGTCGGGCTGTCTGTCTACGAAATTGTCGTGGAAAAACAATTTCTTCTTGTAGTCCAGCGTCCCGTTGAGCGAAGGCAGGTGTTCGAATTTGAGTTCAATGGCTTTAGCAGGCATATACAAGGGCAATCTATAGTCCTAATTTCTTAAAAAAATCGTTTCCTTTGTCATCTACAAGGATAAAGGCCGGGAAATCTACAACATCTATCTTCCATATAGCCTCCATTCCCAGTTCGGGGTACTCTACACACTCTATGCTGCGGATGTTCTCCTGCGCAAGGATTGCGGCCGGGCCGCCGATTGAACCGAGGTAGAACCCTCCGTGCTTGCGGCAGGCGTCGGTAACCTGCTGGGTCCGGTTGCCTTTGGCAAGCATAATCATAGAGCCGCCGTGAGACTGGAATTCATCTACGTAAGGGTCCATTCTGTTGGCGGTGGTGGGGCCCATAGAGCCGCAGGGCATTCCCTCGGGGGTCTTTGCCGGACCGGCATAATATACCGGATGGTCCTTGAAATACTGAGGCAGGTCCTCCCCTGCATCGAGGCGGGCCTTAAGCTTTGCGTGAGCTATGTCGCGGGCCACTATTATTGTTCCGTTGAGCGACAGTCGGGTACTTACAGGGTACTTGCTCAACTGCGCGCACACATCGGCCATAGGCCTGTTCAAATCGACTTTTACAACTTCGCCTTCGCCGGCATTGCGCAGTTCTTCGGGGATGAGCTCGTAGGGCTTGTCATCCATTATCTCTATCCATACGCCGTCGGAGTCGATTCTGGCCTTTATGTTGCGGTCGGCCGAGCAGCTGACGCCAAGTCCTATGGGGCAGCTGGCGCCGTGGCGGGGCAGGCGTATCACTCTTATGTCGTGAGCCATATATTTGCCGCCGAACTGGGCGCCGAGACCTATCTTGCAAGCTTCCTGAAGCAGTTGCTTTTCGAGTTCAATGTCGCGGAATGCGCGGCCGGTCTCGTCGCCGGTAACCGGCAGACTGTCGTAATAATGGGTGCTGGCCAACTTTACGGTAAGCAGGTTTTTCTCGGCCGAAGTGCCTCCTATTACGAATGCTATATGGTAGGGAGGGCAGGCCGCAGTGCCCAGGCTCCTCATTTTTTCTACCAGGAACGGGATGAGGGTGCCGGGATTCTGGATTCTGGCCTTTGTCTCCTGATAGAGGTAGGTCTTGTTTGCAGAACCGCCGCCCTTGGTTACGCACAGGAAACGGTATTCGTCTCCCTGGGCGGCCTCAATGTCTATTTGCGCGGGAAGGTTGCAGCGGGTGTTCACCTCTTTGTACATATCGAGCGGAGCATTCTGGCTGTAGCGCAGGTTCTCCTGTGTATAGGTATTGTAAACGCCGAGGCTCAGAGCCTGTTCGTCGCAGAATCCGGTCCATACCTGCTGCCCTTTCTCGCCGTGGATGATGGCGGTGCCGGTATCCTGGCAAAGAGGGAGCTTGCCCTTGCAGGAGACCTCGGCGTTGCGCAGGAAAGTGAGGGCGACGTATTTGTCGTTCTGCGAAGCCTCGGGGTCGCTCAAAATCTTTGCAACCTGCTCGTTATGAGAGCGTCTCAAAAGAAAACTCACGTCTCTGAAAGCGGTGTTGGCCATAAGGGTAAGGGCCTCGGGGGTCACTTTCAGGATTTTCTTTCCTTCGAATTCGCCGGTAGATACCAGCTTCTCGGAACCCGGAATGCGGTAGTACTGAGTAGTGTCTTCGCCCAATTGGAACATTGGGGCGTATTTGAATTCTGCCATATTATCAGTTATTCATTAAATATTCTTTCATAAAAGCATTGAGGTCGCCGTCCAGCACGCCCTGGGTGTCGGCGGTCTCGAGTGAGGTGCGCAAATCCTTAACCATTTTGTAGGGATGCAGCACGTATGAGCGAATCTGGGAGCCCCATTCGATTTTCTTCTTCTGCCCTTCGAGTTCGGCCTGCTTTTCCTGGCGCTTCTTGAGCTCTATGTCGTACAGACGGGACTTGAGGATTCGCAAAGCATTCTGGCGGTTATCCTGCTGGCTACGGGTCTCGGTATTCTCTACCATTATTCCGGACGGAATGTGACGGACGCGCACGCCGGTCTCTACCTTGTTCACGTTCTGTCCGCCGTGCCCGCCGCTGCGGAAGGTATCCCATTCGAGGTCTGACGGATTAATTTCTATGTTTATGCTGTCGTCCACCAGCGGATACACGAAAACGCTGCTGAAAGTAGTCTGCCTTTTGCCCTGGGCGTTGAAAGGAGATATTCTTACCAGACGGTGCACTCCGCTCTCGGACTTCAGATAGCCGTAGGCGTAGTCGCCCTCGAAAGAAATGGTGCAGGACTTGATTCCAACCTCGTCCCCCTCGATGTTTTCGGTCACCGTCATCCGGTAGTTGTTACGCTCGCCCCAGCGCATATACATTCGCATAAGCATAGCGCTCCAGTCGTTGGCCTCGGTGCCTCCGGCACCCGAATTTATAGTGAGCACAGCGCCGAGGGCATCGCCTTCGGCCCCCAGCATATTACGCAATTCCAAGTCTTCCACCAGGCCCAGCGCCTGCTTGTAGGCAGAATCTATGTCAGGTCCTTCGGGGTCCAGTTCCTGCAGCACGTCCAGGTCTTCAACCGCCGTGACGGCCGCATCGAAAGCCACCGCCCACGATTTGAGCGAAGCCGTTCCCTTAAGGAAAATCTCGGCTTCCCGGGGGTCATTCCAAAAGTCGGCGGCCTGGGCCGTTTTCTCCCTTTCGGCAATTTCCGCCTTCTTGGCGGCAATGCCTATGCAACGTTCCAGAGCCTCTACTCTGGAGTGCAATTCTTTTATTTGTTCCTGAGCTATCACAACCTTACAAATGTAAAAAAAAATTATGTATTTTTGTGGAAACGCTCATTAAAATGGCAACTACTATAGGCGTGTTCGATTCGGGTACCGGCGGGCTTTCGGTACTGCGGGAACTGCTCAAGGCAATTCCCGATGCCCATTATATCTATTATTCCGACAATGCTAACTGCCCCTACGGCGACAAATCCCCCGAATTCGTAACCCAAAGGGCCTGTGCCATCAGCGAACTGCTTATGGACAAAGGCGCCCAGCTCATAGTGGTGGCCTGCAACACCGCCACCGCGGCGGCAATCTCGACCCTCCGCGCAAAATACAGCATTCCGTTCGTGGGAATGGAACCTGCCGTGAAGCCGGCGGCGCTGGGCACGCAGAGCGGAGTCATAGGCGTGCTGGCAACCGCAGGTACGCTCAAAGGCTCGCTCTACCTCGACACCAAACAGAAGTACAATTCCAACGTAAAAATAATTGAAGGCGTGGGCCGTGGGTTCGTAGAACTTGTGGAAGAGGGCGACCTTTCTTCGGCCAAGGCCGAGCAGATATGCCGCACCGCACTGCAGCCCCTGCTCGATGCCGGAGCCGACCGCATTGTGCTGGGCTGCACGCACTACCCTTTCCTGCTCTCCACCCTCAGGAAGATTGCACAGGGGTACGACGTAACCTTCATAGATCCGGCGCCTGCGGTAGCGGCCAGGGCAGCGCAGCTCCTTGGAACAGAAGTCTGCGCCTGCAACGCAAAAGCAGCCCGGCCCAAGGTCGAACTGCTTTCATCCGGGAGCACCGAAGCGCTCGAGAGGAACTATCTACTGATATAGATAATATTTCTTGGAAATAGCGCGGAACTCCTTCACGTCCTTCATCCAGAATTCCTTCATATCGTCAACCCTGAAATCCTTCGAGAACAGCTCGCGGACGGTTTTGGTACCGCACACTTTGTCGGTCATACTGTCGCTCTTGGTTCCGTAGGGGTTATGGTCGGGGTACAGCTCGTGAACCGCCTGCATAACGTAGAAATTGATGAGGGTAAGGTTGGCTTTCTTGTAGTCGGTGAAGAAATACTGCACTCCGTGCAGCAGCTTGCCCTGGCAGTTTCCGAAGAAAGGCTTGTAATGAATTGTTCTCCAAGCTATTCCCGGCAGCTTATAGCCATCGAGGGTCTTCTTGAGGGATTCGGCGTCTATCCATTCGGCGGCGAAAACCTGGAAAGGCAGGGTGTAGCCCACGCCAATGTTGAGGTAATGGCCCGAGAAGTCACCCACAATACCGGCACAGGGATATCCTATAGCGTTTATCTCCTGAGGCACCTGGGGAGAAGGAAGAATCCAGGGAAGACCGGTTTTGTCGTAAGTCATAGAACGCTTCCAGCCTTTCATAGGAACCACGGTAAGGTTGCACATAAGCGGCTCCTGGTCTCCCTTTATGCCGCAGTTGATCATTTCACCGTTGATGAGCAGGGCTACTTCGCCGGGAGTAAGTCCGTAAACGTAGGGAATCTTGAATTCGCTCACATATGAGAAATAGCCGGGCTCTACATAATTGCCCTCAACTTTGAGTCCGCCCAGCGGATTGGGACGGTCCAACACCATAACTTCCACATTGTTCTGGGCGCAGGCACGCATAAGCAGTCCCATAGCGCTTATGAAGGTGTATGAACGGGTTCCTACATCCTGAATGTCATATACCACCACGTCCAGGCCTTCGAGCATTTCGGCGGTAGGGGTCAGATTCTTGCCGTACATAGAGAGCACCGGCAGACCGGTAGCCTCGTCGATTGTGTCATCGGCGTGTCCGCCGGCATAAATGTCTCCCCTGACTCCGTGCTCGGGAGCAAACAGTTTGACCAGCTTTACTCCGGGGGCGGAATACAGAATGTCTATTGTAGAACGGAGTTCGCGGTCAACGCCGGAAGGGTTGGTGAGAAGGCCTACCCTCTTACCCTGAAGTTCCTTGAATCCGTTGTCCCTTAGGACCTCGACGCCAGGCTTTACCTGGGCGAACGCGCTAACCCCGGCAAACAGCAGGGCGAGTGCAATGAATTTACTTTTTACCATATTCGGGATCTATTTTCTTTTCTGCTATTAAAGTGATTGCCAAAGGCGCTATGCAGCATACGATTACCATCCAGAAGAATCCGCGGTAGCCCAGCCACTCCTGGAGATATCCCGCAAACATTCCGGGAATCATCATACTGAGTGCCATAAAGCAGGTACAGAAGGCATAGTGGGAGGTCTTGAATTCTCCTTCAGAGAAGTACATCATATAGAGCATATATGCGGTGAAGCCGAAACCGTATCCGAACTGTTCGATTGCTATTGCAATGCTGATGAGGATAAAGTTCTGCGGCTGGAATACTGCCAGATACACAAAGCTGAGGCAAGGCAGAGTCATAAATGCGGCCATAAGCCAGATGGATTTGCGAAGGCCCTTGCGGGATGCCCAGAGCCCTCCCAGAATTCCGCCGAGGGTGAGGAAAATCACACCTATGGTACCGTAGGCGATGCCCACCTCGGCTGTCTGCATACCGAGTCCGCCCAACTCGCGGGAAGCTACCAGGAACGGAGTGCACATTTTAATGAGGAAGGCCTCGGGAAGCCGGAACATAAGCATAAAGGCTATGGCGAGCAGCACTCCGGGTTTGCCGAAGTATGTGGTTACCGTGCGGCCGAATTCCCGGAAGATGGCTTTCACTTTGTCGGAAGAACCCTCCTGAAGGTGTGAGACGTCTCCGCTGGCCTTGGGAACGGCGAATGCGTGGAATACGGTAAGACCGGCAAGCAGCACCGACGAACCTCCGAGGGTAAGCTGCCAGGCCAGGGGAATGTCGCCCGTAGAGTTTTCAAGCAACCCGGCCACTGCCACAATTACACCGTTGCCGAACACATTGGCCAGCCTGTAGAAGGTGCTCCTGATGCCCACAAAGGCACTCTGGTTCTTCTGGTTCAGGGCCAGCATATAGAAGCCGTCGGCCGAGATGTCGTGAGTGGCCGATGCGAAAGCCGCAAACACAAACATTATGAGCGTGAACGTAAACATACTCATTGGCGTTGTGCCCGACGCCACCATTTCGGGGTTGGGGTGCGGCATAGTGAGCGTAAGGATTATGAACGCTATGGACATTATGGCCTGCATAGAAATTATCCACCATCGCTTGGTGCGGATAATGTCCACGAAGGGGCTCCATAGGAACTTGAAGGTCCAGGGCAGGTAGAGCAGCGAAGTAAAAAGCGCCATCTGCCCGTTGGGAACGCCCATTTTGGCAAACATAAGCACCGAAATGTTGTTCACCAGGAAGTAAGGGATTCCCTCTACGAAATAAAGGGTCGGCACCCACAGCCAAGGGGTGCGTTTAGGGTAAAGATCAGTCATATTGTTCTAGTGTAGATCCCGGATAGTAGTGTTCCAGGATTTGTTTGTAATCGTATCCTTTGGTGGCCATTACCGCAGCGCCTATCTGGCAGAAGCCCACGCCGTGGCCCCATCCGCGGCCATTGAGTATGAGAGTGTCTCCCTCCCATACCGGATCGAAGGCCGAGCTGTAGAGGTGGCTGGGGCTAAGGAAGCGCCTTATTACCAGCTCTTTTCCTATTATCATTGTCTTCTTGCTGCCTACCACTTTGAGCAGACGCATACGGTATGAAGGCCCGCGCTCGATTGGAACAAGGTCCTTTATTTCGCCGAAGTCGATTCCCGAGCGGCGGTATATGAGTTCGCTTATCTCCTGCCGGGTATAGCGTTTCTGCCAACGGTAGAAATCCTGCGTTTCCTGGTCATAGTCGTTCAGGACCTGACTCAGCACTGCCTTGTCGGAAGTGTGGCAGAAGGGATCTTCACCGGGGGCGGCAGAATCGGGCAGAGCCTGGAGGTAGGGATAGTCCTTGTCTTCCCAGCAGGTTGAGAAGAGCTCCATTGTGCCTCCGCAGCACTTGCTGAAGCGCGCATCGCAAATTTGTCCCCCGCTCTTCAGAACCTGTCCCCAGGTCTGGTCGATAGCCTTGCGCACATTGTCGCCCACCGCCATTGTAAGACCCTGGTAACGCTGGCAGTGGTCGTCGGCACAGACATCAAAGTTTGTGTGGTCGTCGTGGTCCCACCATTTTATGAATACGGGAGTGCCGTCGGAATAGGTGCTGTGAATCTCATTCTCGGCACTGGTTCCGCTTCCGGCACGGTGTCCGATATGGCTCATCACCCACGAACGGGAAATTACCGAATGCGCCTTGAGGTATTCCAGACTGGCGTTGGCGTTCATTTCCGAACCTATTACGCTGAGCAGGTAGTTCTCTACTCCTATGCGGTTCACGGCGGTAACCTTGTCGCCCTCGACTATGAATCTGAGGCTGCCGGCGAACTTCTGGGTCACTTTGCGCTGCCAATGGAAATCGACGCCTATCACTACGTCGTGAAGAATGAACGAGGGCTCTTCGAACAGCATAGAACGGGTGCGGCCTTCGAATACCAGTTCGTCGTACAGGCATCCGTTGTAACAGATTTTTCCGTCCTTGCAGCTGACCTTCTGGGGACCTGCACCGTCGGAAATGATTTCGAAGGTAATTTCGGACGCGCTCATAATACCCACATCGAGTTTGGGTTCGGTACGCGTAAGTCTTTGGGCTATCATATCTTCTTCTTGCTTGGTTATTGACACTTCGTCCAGAATTTCGGCCAGTTTTTCGGCCGTAACCTTATTTTTGTCGGCTTTGTCGGGGGTTATGAAAACGCCGGCCATCTCGGCTGCGCCGGGACTGATGGTAAGATGATCTTCGCCGGTAGAGAAATAGTGATGCGAACGGAGTTCCCGGCGAAGGGTGACGAACACGCGGTACTCGTCGCCTTTCATATAGGCGTAGAGGTTGAAACGCGGCTCCTGTTCGGAACTCGGTTCGCAGCAGTCCAGCAGGCAGTAGAACAGCTTGGCCAGCGATTTGGTGGTGGTGGCCTTCATACAGTAGATTCCGCGGGTGAACTGCTTGAAATGATACAGAGTCGCCTCCTTCACATTGGCCATCGGCTGGCCCGGATTGTCCAGGAATTCATCTACCGCCGACTCCAAAGGGAGGGCATTCCGCAGGCAGGCCTGAAAATGCAGATGGTCCGGGGCTGAGGCTCCGGCGAGCGGGCCGTTGTAATAGACGGTGTACTGCCGGTACATACGGGCAAAGTCCAGCATATCGGGCAGATGATGCCATATTTCCTGCGGCACGTGCTCTTCGCGGGCTATTACCAGATGCCCCTTGAAGATGGGGAACGGGTTGATTTGAATATTGTAGCGGCGGCCCTTGCGCCCTTCGAACTTCAAGTGGAACTGCTCTTTCGGACGATGCCGGGCGCAAAGGAAGCAGGGACGGCTGGCAAGGGTAGCACTGTCTATCTCGGCGGTGCTGGATGCCCTCCGGGCCGGATTGTACTGCAGCTTCACCTTCAGCCCTCCAACCTTGAAATCATTGACTTCCACACGTTTGAGCGCGCGGAAATTGTCCGCCGCCATAGGCCATACCGAAAGCTGGTCCTTTATGAATTTCTCTATCGTATTCTTTTCCATTTCAATTCTGTCGCCTGCACGCCTCCGGGTGGTTTACAGCAGAGCTGCCACCTTGTCCCTGAAGAGCCGCCAGTCCTTTTCAAAACTGGGAGTAAAGACCCCGTGGCCCATACTCTCCTCTATCTGCTCAACCGTCCAGTACTTCCCTTCCTCCACCTCGTCGTTATGGGGATTGAGCGCGAAATTTCCCACTGCTGCATAAACGCACACCAGTTCGCGCTCCTTGAAAGCACTGCACACATAGCCCCCCATCTGCAGAGGATTGAACCTCCGCAGTCCTATTTCTTCGGAAGCCTCACGGAACAAAGCTTCACGCAAACTTTCACCGTATATGACGTGACCGGTCACGGCGTTGTCCCACAGACCGGGAAAAAGCTGCTTTGCCTGAGACCTTTTCTGAAGGAAGAACCGGCCTTCCCTGTTTATGATGAACAGCCTCACCACAGGGTGCAGAAGCCTTCGCATATGGCACGCGCTTCTGGAGGCTTGCGCCGAAACCAACCCGCTGGCCTCTACCACAGGCAGCATTTCGCCGGAAAAGTCGGGCGAAGTCCCTATTGCCAAGGGAGCAGAATCCAACGAGTACACCAGTTCTATCATATCTCTACAAATATAACTTTTCTCGGGCAAAAATCATTGCCGTGCTCTTCTTTTTCTGATGCCGAAGAATGCCGCGACGCAAAGCAGGAAGGTGGTAACGGCTATCCAGGAGATGTTATTGGCAGGAATGCCGAACCCCATACTGTCCACACATATAAACGTGACGCATACCGATGTCATAAAACAGGCCGGCAGCAGAGTCACAAGATAATAGGCTTTATGCGGACGGTGCCGGCACAGGAAGACCGTTATCATCCACAGCGACGCGCTGGCAAGGGCCTGGTTCGCAAGGCCGAAGTAACGCCAGATGACATTGAAGCCGTCTTCGTCGGCAATGTTATACCACAGCAGCAAAGAGGCCATTGCGAAAATGGGGATGGCAATTATGAGCCGGTTACGTTTCCGAGTCTGATTCAGGTGCAGGAAATCGGCAATGATGAGTCGGGCACTGCGGAAAGCGGTGTCGCCGCTGGTAATTGGAGCTGCTACGACTCCCATAATGGCAAGGACTCCGCCAACCATTCCCAGCCACGCTTTCGATACGGAATTCACAACCTCGGGAGCCTGTCCCGAATCGGCGCCAACCGCTTCCATACCCCCGTCAAAGAAGAAATAAGACGACACTGCGGCCCACACAAGGGCAACGATACCCTCGGTAATCATTGCGCCGTAGAAAATCTGACGGCCGTTGCACTCGTTCCTTATGCAGCGGGCCATAATGGGGCTCTGCGTTGAATGGAATCCGCTCAATGCGCCACAGGCAACCGTAATGAAAAGGCAGGGCAAGATGCTGTGAACGTGTTTTCCGCCGGGAGGCACCCTGTTTTGAAGACCGTCCCAGAATTCGGGGATTGTGGGCCATTTGATGAACAGGCACACACCCAGAGCAACAGCCATAAACAGCAGGGCGAAGGCGAACAGCGGGTAAATGCGGCCTATGAGTTTATCTACCGGCACGAGCGTAGCAATTATATAATATACGAACACTATCACCACCCATACCATAATAGAAGCCTTCGGGGTGGACAGGAATCCGGCAATGTCGCCCAGAATGAGCGCGGGACTGTAAACGAATACAACGCCTACAAGAATGAGCAGAATGAGCGAGAAAACCAGCATAACGGTCTTGCCGGCCTTGCCAAGATAAATGCCCATCACGTCCGGGAGGCTGGCTCCCCCGTGCTTTACCGAGAGCATTCCGCAGAAGTAATCGTGCACCGCACCGGCAAAGATAGACCCGAACACTATCCACAGGTAGCAGGACGGGCCGAATTTTGCGCCCATAATGGCACCGAAAATGGGTCCTGTGCCTGCGATGTTAAGGAATTGTATCATATACACCTTCCAGGCCGGCATAGGCACATAATCTACGCCGTCGGTTTTGCTGAAGGCCGGAGTTAAGCGGTTTTTGTCGGGGCCAAAGATTCTTTCTATGAAACGGCCGTAAACGAAATAGCCCAGGACAAGCGCCACAAGGCTGATGATGAATGAATACATTTTCCTTTTTTGCTGATTGGAAGTGTAAAATTACAGATTCGCGGGGATTTTCGCAAGCTAATGACTATATTAGCGTCATAAACAAACCGCTGTTTATGAAAACGAAATCTCTGTTCATCATTTTGTCTTTGGCTGCAACCCTACTTTGTTCAAACACTTACGCCCAGGACTGGCAAAACCGCGCCTTCTATGAAGATGCCACCCGCACATTAAAGGAAAGAAACGTTGCAAAAGTCATTTTCATAGGCGATTCCATAACCCAACTGTGGATGCAGACACATCCTCAGTTCTTCTTTGACAACGGTTTTATCGCTCGCGGAATAAGCGGTCAGACGTCTTCGCACGCGCTGCTGCGTTTCCGTGAAGAAATAGTGGAAACCGGAGCTCAAACGGCTGTCATACTCATAGGGACCAACGACATTGCCCGGAATGCAGGTAAAATTTCTTTGGAATGCATTGCAGGCAACATAAAGTCTATGTGCGAAATGGCGGTTTCAAACAAAGTGCGCCCGGTGCTTTGTTCGCTCATTCCGGCCAAGAGATTTTACTGGTACAAAGGAAATGACGTCTTTCCGGACAGAGACATACCCATACTCAACGATATGCTCAGGTCTTATGCCCAAAAGCACAACATCACCTTCATTGACCTGTTCACCCCGCTGGCAGACCATACCCCCGGCAATGAAAACGGATTGCCGGCCGAGTATTCCGGGGATGGCGTACACCCCACCGCTGCGGCATACAGCATAATGGAAGGCTTAATTCTGCCCGCACTGGGCAAAGAAAGCCGAAAGATTGCAAAACAGCCAAAGCCCGCCCTGCGCCTTATGAGCTACAATGTAAGAAACAGCATTGGAATGGACCGCATTACCAACTACAGGAGAACAGCTGCCGTCATAGCCGACTTCGCTCCAGATGCAGTTGCAATTCAGGAGGTTGACAGCTGTACTGCACGAAGCAACGGAGTCTATGCGCTGGGACAGCTCGCCAAATATGCCGGATTCCACGAAACATTCTGCCCTTCAATAGATTACAGAGGCGGAAAATACGGGATAGGACTACTCAGCCGAAAGGCTCCCCTGTCTGTAAAAAGGATTCCTCTTCCCGGAAGAGAAGAACAGCGGTCCCTGCTCATTGCCGAATTCGACGGCTATTATTACTGTTGCACCCACCTTTCACTCACCGCCGAAGACCGGATGGCATCGCTGGACATTATTGTAGAGGAAATGTCGAAGCTCGACAGCTCCAAAGACATATTCATTGCCGGAGACTTCAATGCCGGACCGGGGTCGGATTTCATTGCCGGAATGAAAAAACACTTTGATTTTATTTCCAACACCGGAATATTCACATTCCCTTCAGACAATCCGGACCGCACCATAGACTACATTGCCCGTTACAAGGCTGCGGGGCAGGAATTCAAACCCAAAGCCAGCTTTGTTCCCGGTGCCACCGTGGCCTCAGACCACCGTCCCGTAGTGTGCGAGCTTGACAGATAGCCTCAAGGGAAAGTATGGGATTTGGCAGACAGGCAGGGCTTTGCTGGCAGCAGGCAGGCTGTGTCCAAGGCTCACGGTTTCGCGGAGCTGCCTCCATCCTCGCCGGCCCCTTTGCTGCGGAACTCTTCCGGCTGTTCCGCTCCGGTCCTGTCTATACCGGGGCGAATCCCCGGACCGGCCGGCAAATTCCGTAAACGAAATCCCGTCCACGCGGACCCCTTGTGTAGCGCGTACAAACGGTCCCTGCGTGTACCAGCACGGTTTGAAAAGGGGGTCGTACACGACACCCCCTTCTGCAAGGCCTTGGGAGACCATATCGTGTGGATGGGTTTCCGGAAACAAATGGTTGCATCGTTCGGGTAGGATTCATTCGCGCAGCGAGTGTTGCTCTGGCAGCAGGCAGGCTGTGTCCAAGGCTCACGGTTTCACGGAGCTGCCCCCACCCTGCCTGCCGCCAGCGGAGTCACATCCCGCTCCCCAATGAATGGATATCCGTGAATCATCCGTCTGCACGGATGAGCGTATGCGAATTCGCCCAGAGAGGTCTGGAGAGGAACGCCTCTCCAGTGAATGAAAGCGTTCATCCGTCTGCACGGATGAAGACGCAGTGAATTGGCTTTCAGGTGCAAAATAGGCCTCCAGTGCACCTGGAATGCATTTTTATAGCTTCCCAAGGGCAAAATGGGGCCGTTTTGCCCTTGGGTGCTTCATTCGACATTGCGTCTATAGGACTTCATTGTTGGTGTCGCGGCAGAAAACCCGTCAGCCACTGGCGTTTTGTACGACGGAGGCATCTGTGCTTGAACAACTGGGTTTGCACCTAACTGGACAGATAGCCTATTACATTACAAAATAGAGCCACTGTAGCAAAAGCCGACATTGGCTCCCGAAAAGGGAGGGGACCCGCTTGCGGGGAGGATCGGCGCTGCTACAGTGGCTCTCTGTTAACAGGGTATTTTACAGGCTGTCCTTTACGCAACGTACAGAAGCGCCAATGCGATAGCTGAGCTTAGAGCCGTTGCAAGTGTAGTCGGCCTCGTTAGGCTTGTTTGTCATAGGCATCATTCCGTAGAACTGGAAGTTGGTTATCTGGGTAGGGTCTGTCTTGCTATATGCAACGCCTGCATATGAAGAACCGCAGAAATATCCCGAAGTAATGACTTCGTAGTTCTTGAGGAAGCCCATAAGAGTTGCGGAAGTCTTGGTATTGTCCTGGATTGTAATTGCTCCGCAAGGCCACATACCGAATCCATCCTGATTCAGAAGCATAATAGAGCCGTTGCTTCCATTGTAATAAGGAGCCTCGGTATTTGTCGGGATAGGAGAAACAGCCTTTCCTACGAGACCGGTAATGTCTTCGATTGTAGGAATGTGCCAGCCGTCAGGGCAGATACCCTGGACACCCTCGAGAGACTGAGCCTGCTCAATGGAAGTGAGGTCTCCAACTTTGAGGCCGAGGGCAACTTCGGTCTGATAGAGATAACCGCAGGTCCAAGCGTCCATAGATGTACCAAACGCAGCGGCAGTCTTGTCTTCGTTCACTACAACAGGATAGTAAACGCCTGCCTTAACGTCTGTAAGGTCTGCAGAAGGAGTGAATCCCTCGGGAACGTAACGGAGGTTCTCGGCCATCCAGATTTTTCCGTCGGCAAGCTTCACAATACCGTAACCCTGGTCGTGATAAACCAATCCGGTAATCTTTACAAGTTTGGAAGCAACATAGGTTGTTCCGTCCTTTGCAATGGCTGTAATCTGAAGAATGGCATCTTTGAACTGTGCGTTAACGCCAGGTTCGATTGTAAGATTCTTTTCAGAATTGATTTCTACGGTCCAATCGGAATCAGATGCTTTTGTCTTTACGTCGGTAGCACTGCCGTCGGCATAGAGAACTGTGGCTGCATAGGTAGCAATCTCCACATCGGGAAGAACGAACTGTACAATTGTTGCAACTCCATACTGAGTTTCAATGAAATCCGCATCCTCGGGGCCTATTACGATGCGTTTTGCCAGAGGGAGGATGAACTCGGTCTGAGCCTCGTCGTTGAGAACAATCTTTACATAGCCACCCTCTACGGTTACGCTCTTGAAGAAGGTGTCACCGTCTTTACCGGGCTGACCATCCTGACCGGGCTTACCATCCTGACCATTCTGGCCGTCCTTTCCGTCTTTTCCGTCTTTACCGTCCTGACCATTCTGGCCGTCCTTTCCGTTTGAGAGGGAAATGGATGTCTTGTCGGTAAGGAAGATTGTCCAACCTGTAACTGTCTGCTCAACTTTTTCTACGGAAACCTTGTTGTTGATGGCAGTCTGAAGAGCGGCAATCTGGCTCTCTATGGAAGAA
>JAKSKE010000020.1 GCA_024401895.1 Bacteroidales bacterium | reverse complement strand
TGGATGTTGACAGAAATCTCCAGTTGCGGCAAAGTCGTTAAAGCCGCTGTGTTTTCGGCAAAGATACCGGAACTGTCAGCCGGCGTCAATACGCCATCGCGGAGACGCTTACGTTTTTGGAAACGGCTGGCAATCAATGAGTTGCCAGGATCCCTTCCGTCAGATCGAGGAAGGGTCTTCTGTAATTCGCTCACTATGAAGCATTTCTGAAAACGCCCCGACGTGTCGTCCTGAAACGCCCCGACGTGCTCAACTCAGAGGTGTATCCGATGTCAAGTACCACCTCTTCAGACTTCAGAATATCTATGCCTAAACACATAGTTTTCCCCCTGACCCCACACTTTGCGTCGGAATATCCACTACATCGAGGAAATCGGTTTTATGCCAAAGGTCGGGGATAAGGTCTTTATCGAGCGCTCCTGGCTTGACCTTGCTACAGGATTTGTCGGCGAGACTATGTGTGTTACCAGATTCTGCATTTCAGTATTGGAGCTCCCGCTATGGCACTCGATTCAATTTGTCTCGGGCACTGCAACATTCGCACGGGGAAGCGTTCATCTTCAGCAAATGCTTCGAGTTTGATTTGTTACGGGATACAGTAAATGTAAATTACGGTTGCCGCGAAGGTGCGCGCCGTTTGTTTTTTTCCCCAGATTCCTTCTTATTTTCTTTAACTCGTGCTGAAATGTAATATGCTAAAGAATAAAGAAAAGTAACAACAGTTCCTATAATTAATTCGACAAAACGTGTTCTGTCATAATCATTCTCAAATATGAAAAACGCTATACCATAAAAGATTGATATGACGAAAAGAAAGCCTGACAGAAATAAATATATAACGGACCGTTCCATTAAGTCTTTTGAATCATATATATTCTTGTGGTTAGAAAATTAAAATAGTGGTATTTGCCTACTGCTTTATGGTAAATAAAAGGTTGAAAGCTTAACATTTTCTTGGCCATAATTATTAGATTTTCTCAATCTTAATACCCCAGGATTTTTCATTTACTTTTTCCATCAATTCATCAGATCTGTCAACGGACCACTGGGTGGAAACATAAAGAATACCTTTCTTCCATGTGACAGGGACGACTCTGATAGCAAAGTTTTTGTCGCGGGACCTCTCCTTCTCTATATCGTATTCTTCTTTGGTTCGGATAAACTTTGTTATATTCACTCCTAGATTCATCATTGCCCTTTTTATTGTCATCTCATCATCATCAGAATGCTCGTGTACATATAATTCAACAACGGTCCTAGCCATCTCTTTCTTGTTCAAAGGACCGAATCCATTGACTCGATAATGAGAAGTGTCGCGTTCTTGGCGAAACGGAAATTCAGGAATGTCCTCCCTTTTATAAAAGAATTTATTAGATCCATTTAGATCAGAGGAGGCAAGTGACAACCCTCTTGCGTCAAATTTAAAAGAAAGAGTAACACTCTTATTATTCCATTTACGAACCATAGGTTCAATAAACTCTTGGATTGTTTCTACGATAAATTGATAGTCATTTTCAATGGTCATCATCCCTTTTAAAACTTCAATTTTAGAGTTAATTTCGGAAGTGGAGAGATTTGCTGCGGTCATTTGCTCGCGAAGAGCAATTAATTCTTCAAGTGTAGCTGCCATAATATTTTACTTTTGTTAAATTATTATTCGATATATCTATCACAAATATAGATAATAAAAGTAAAATACAAAAAAATAAATTTGTATTTTACAATAATTATGAAATAACTTAAATTAACAATCAACGATTTCAGTATCCCGCAAATTCACTATCTTTGTACGTTGTAAGAAATGACAATGCGAAAGTTATGGCCGATTCGAATTTCATAGACTACGTAAAGATATATTGCGCCTCGGGGCACGGGGGAGCGGGTTCATCGCATTTGTATAGGGCAAAGTACGTTCCCAAGGGAGGTCCCGACGGGGGAGACGGAGGCCGGGGCGGCCACATTATTCTGAGGGCTAACCCGCAGTTCTGGACGCTCATTCATTTGAAATACCGCAAACACGTCCAGGCCGACAGCGGCGAGAAAGGCGGGGGTGCGCTGTGCACCGGCAAGAACGGCACCGACATTATTCTGGACGTGCCTGTAGGAACCGTGGTGAAGGATGCTGAAACCGAGGAAATCCTTTTCGAAATGGTTGAGCCGGGACAGGAGAAAATCCTGTGCAAAGGCGGAAAGGGCGGTTTGGGAAACAACAATTTCAAAACCCCGACAATGCAGACTCCGCGTTATGCGCAACCGGGGGAGGAAGGGCAGGAAGGTTGGTTCATCCTGGAACTCAAGCTCCTTGCCGACGTAGGCCTGGTGGGCTTTCCCAATGCCGGAAAATCCACTCTGCTTGCAGCCACCACAGCCGCAAAGCCCAAGATTGCAAACTATGCGTTCACTACCCTCGAACCCAACCTGGGCATAGTGAAATATTACGACGACCGTTCTTTCGTAATGGCAGACATTCCCGGAATCATAGAAGGTGCTCACGAGGGGAAGGGGATAGGGCACAGATTCCTGCGTCATATCGAACGCAATTCGGTGCTGCTGTTTATGGTGTCGGCCGAGGAAAATGACATAAGGGCCTGCTATCGCACTCTGCTCAATGAACTCAAGCTCTATAACAGCGAACTCCTGGACAAGACCCGTGTGCTGGCAATTACCAAATGTGACCTCATCGACAAAGAGATAGAAAAAGAAATGGAGAAGACCCTTCCAAAGGACCTTCCCCACGTATTCATTTCTTCGGTAACCGGCGAAGGGATTCCCCAACTCAAGGACCTTCTCTGGAAATCGCTTACCCTTTAAGGGCGTTTATTTGCTCGTCACCTACCTTCACGATAAGCGGCAGCGTACCTTCCACTTCACCGTCGGCTTCGAATATGTCCCTGGACTTTTCGTCCATCGGCTCTATGACTATGGTCTTGCCCCGGGCAAAGATTACAGGGTCATTGTCTCCAAGAGAGCCGGTCAGCAGCTTGGGTATCTCCTTTATTATTTTAGAAACCGGAATAATGGGCACAATCATAATGTCCACTATGCCGTCATCGATTCTGGCCTTGGGTACCTGGCACATAATACCGCCGGAATATTTGCCGTTGCCAAGTGCTATGGAGTAGCATTCGCCGCAAAACACTTCCTTGTCATCGACTGTTACCTTGACATTAATGCTGTGGAGATTGGACAGAGTGTACTTAAGTCCCCGAAGGTATATGACAGTGCTGCGCTTTCCCATCTCCTTCTGCCAGTTCACCCTCTCGCAAACGTGGGAGTCAAATCCGACACCCCCGATATTGGCCATATAGCAGACTTCGCCTCCGGAATGGAGCATCCTCACCACGTCCATCTTTCTGAAGGAATTCTGGGCAATCAGACGTATTACTTCCGTGGCATTGTGAGGGACTCCCAGAGATTTGATCCAGTCGTTGCCCGAGCCAATGGGAACCACTCCCAGATAGAACTCCGAAGGACTTGCCTTTTCTGAAGAATCACAGAAAAGCATTATGCCACGGAACACTTCGTGCAGGGTGCCGTCCCCGCCTACGGCGAGAATGCGCCTGTATCCAAGCTGAGCTGCCCTCTGCGCCAGTTCCGCCGCGTGCCCCTTGTATTCGGTATAACTGCAGATGAATTCAATTGAACTGCGTTTCAGCAACCTTTCGGCAGGCATCCAGGCCGACATTGTCTTGCCTGATCCCGCCCTGGGATTTATTATAATGTACCAACGTTCATTCATAAGCTTATCTTGGTATTTTCAGCCTCTTGCCAGGCCGTATGAGATTTGACTTAAGTCCGTTTTCCTTTTTAAGCCGGCTTACCGATACACCGTATCTCGAGGCTATTACGCTGAGGTTTTCGCCTTTTCGTACGATATGGTATCCGTCAGAATATCCATTCTTTGCCTTGTCAATCTGAACCGCTTTGCTGAAAAGCTCCTCGGCCCTGTGGTTGTAAAGGCTGTCGGGCTCGATGCTTTCCATAGCGGCAATGCATTTTTCGGGAAGACGCAACTGATACGGATGGTCTTCGCTTGCCGGTACTATATTGTGAATGTACTGCGAATTGAGCCATTCGACCGTTTCTACCGGAATTCCCAGTACTTCCTCGAGCTGTTTGAAATGCAGCTTCCGGTTGACAGTTACCAGTGCGGTGGGCTCGCTCATAGGGTTGCTTTCGGGCTCAATTCCGTATTCCCTATGATAGACCATTCCGTACATTGCGCCTACGAATGCGGGCAGATAACCTCGGGTTTCCCGTGGAAGATAGGGGTAGATGTCCCAGAACTTCGACGATCCGGCCCTGTTGATGGCCTTGAGCACGTTCTTGGTGCCGCAGTTATAGGAGGCAATGGCGAGCGACCAGTCTCCCAATAGGTCATAAGAGTCTTTGAGGTATCTTGCCGCGGCGTCGGTGGCTTTCCAGGTGTCCATACGGTCGTCGACATAAGAGTCTATGTTGAGTCCGTAGAGCTTTGCAGTTCCGTACATAAACTGCCAGAGCCCGCGTGCACCGGCTCTGGAACGGGCCTTTGTCTTGAAGGCCGACTCTATGACCGACAGGTATTTGAGCTCCAGGGGAAGGTCATACCGGCTGAAGACATCTTCGTAGATGGGGAAGAAGTACTGGGCCTCACCCAGCATCCGCGACATCTGTGCCCGGGCCTTTTCTGAATAGCGCACCATATATCTCTTCACAGTGGGATTGTATGGCAGGCTTATCATAGAACGCATATCTTTGAGCCTCTCTATGAGTATGGAGTCGCTCACGTTGGTAGTGAAGTTTTCGATGTTCTCGCCGTCGATTGCAGTGCTGTCTATACCCGGAATAATGAGACTGTCGGGATAATCTGCCTCCGAAATCAGAAGCTCAGTGAGCTTGTAGTCATTTTTGTTGAGTATTTCGCAAAGGCTGTCCACCAACTGCCTGTGGTTGTCCGATTCTGCAAGCAGCGAATCCACCCTGTCCCGCAGATATGCATTTTCTGTAAGCAACCCTTCGTAACGGGACAGCAGTTGCCTGTACGGTATGCGCTTGCTGTTTTCGTCGCTCCGGCAGAGGGCCGTAGCGCTTATGAGTAACAGGCTTAGGATTATAGGTAACGCTTTTTTTGTCATAGTCTAGAATTTTACGCCCACCGAGAGCCCTACCCCCGGAGTCATTCCAAGGCCGGCAGCAGGTAGAAGCTGGTCAGGGTTTATTACGGTAGGCTGCACCTCCACCGAGATGTTGTCGTCCACCTCGAAATTGTGCATATAGGAAAATACGTTGGCATCGATGATTTGAATCAGATAGACGGCGGCCATTGCCAGCACCGAGTAGTCTCTGTAGCGGCGGAAGATGTTCCTGTAATACAACACCTGGTCTTTGGTATAGACGGTGGAATATCCGGGCTCGTCGCAGTACTTGATGTACATAATGCGGAAACGCTCGTAGTTCATCTTGTTTTCGCTGAAGAAGTGATAGGCTGTAGCCAGTCCACCCCAGTACAGGGGGAGTTTCCAAATTTCGTGATTGTAGATTTGGCCCAGTCCGGGAACAAGTATCGAATACAGGGTGGCCTTTCCTGCGTGAGGCCATTTCGAGGGCTGGTAGCTTATTACTCCGTCCAAAAAGCTGCCCCAGTAGAAAAGTCCCGCTCCCGCAAAGGCAAGAGTGCGGTAGAGTTTGGCTTTGTCGTCCGGAGTCCCGGCAGCCACACTGGTATTGTACTTCTTATTGAAATGCAACCCCAGGCCTACGCCGGTTCCGATTCCTCCATATACCAGCGGAAGCTTCCAGTAGTCCTTGTTGTAGATTTGCATACCTCCAACGAAAAGAATGGAGCCTCCGGCCACTTCCCCTATGGGTATTTCTTTCTTGTGGCTCAGTCCCTGAAAATACTCCTTGAATGAGAAGAGGACTTCCACCGAGTCCTTCTGGTCGGTCTGGTCATTGTTGTATGACTGCCCGAATGCCTTGTCCCTGAAAAGTCCGTTGCCCGAAAATTGGGCATAGGAGATTCCTTGGGATGCCATAAGGCAACCCGCAAGCAGTGCAGAGAAAACAAGGGCGCGCAGTTTCATCTAACTGTCCAGAATTTTTATGAAACGTTCAACCTCAGCGTCGGAGTTGAACCTTATGGTAATGCTGCCTTTACCGGTAGCATTGCGGTGGAAGGAAACTTTTCCCTTGCAGAAGCGGCTTACCGTGCCGGCCAGCCTCTGGTAGTTCTCGGGAACGTCGCGGGAGAGTTTCTCCTCAAGTTCGCGAACGCTCAGGCCCTCCTTAATCACAAGGTCGCTGAGCTTCTGCTGCAGCTTGGGGTCGCTTATTCCCAACAGCACTTTGGCGTGTCCCACCGACAGCAGTCCCTGGCGAAGGTCGTGCTGTACTTTGTCGGTGAGTTTGAGCAAACGCAGATAGTTTGCAACCGAAGCTCTCTTGGAGCCCAGCCTGTCGGCCATCTCCTCCTGAGTGAGTTTGCACTCGTCCATAAGTGAGCGGAAACTCATTGCAATTTCTATGGGGTCCAGGTCTTCGCGCTGGAGGTTCTCCACGATTGCCATTTCGAGCAGTGCCTCGTCGGTGGCGCTTCTCACATAGGCCGGAACCAGTTCCATACCAAGAGACCGGCAGGCCCTCCATCGGCGTTCGCCGCTTATTATCTGGTAACGGCCTTCTTCGATCCGGCGTGCAACTATGGGCTGAATGAGCCCGAGAGCCTTGATTGACTGTGCGAGTTCCTGAATCGATTTTTCATCAAATTCGAGCCTGGGCTGATACGGGTTGGTTTCCAGTTCGTCCACCTTAACCATAACGATGTCCGATGACTTCTGCCCCGGAGTGGCTCCGGCCAGTTCCTTATTTATATAACCGATGGGCTTGCGGGCCGAGTCGGCTTCGGTAATTTCTCCGAGCAGAGCACTGAGGCCCTTACGGTTGAATTTGGGGTCTGTTTTCATTCTTTCGAAGATTTAGCGATTATTTCTTCGGCGAGTCTGCTGTAACTCTCCGCTCCATTTGTTCCGGGATTATAAAGGATGGTGGTGTTGAACACCATTTCCTTGAAGACATCCCTTATCTCGGTGACAATCTGGCTCTGCACAGAGGCATTCTTTTCATACATCGTAATGAGGAAGCCTTCGATTCCGAGATCCGGATTCTGTTCGCTGTCCTGTATGATACGTATTGTCTGAAGAATCTTTCCTATGCCGTCCACAGGGTACATTTCGGGATGAATGGGTATTATCACCGAGTCGGAGGCCACCAGTGCGTTGGTGGTAATTATGCCCAGCGAAGGGGCACAGTCTATGAGTATATAGTCATATCTGCCGCGAACGGAAGCCATAGCTTCGCGCAGGACAAGATTACGGGCGGGATTGTCCAGAAACTTGAGCTCCACCTCTACCAGATTGATGTCGGAGGGAATGAAGTGCAGTCTCTCATAACCGGTCTCGTGAATTGCTGTCGCGATTCCTATACGTCCCGTGAAGAGTTCGTAAACCGACTCGCCCTTGACGGATGCCGGTCCCCGCCATAAGGTTTCCGTAGCACCGGCGCGCGCGTCGGCATCTACGAGCAGGACTTTCTGTCCCGCCCTGGCAAGGCAGATTGCCAGATTTATAGCCGTGGTGGTCTTGCCCACCTGGCCCTTCTGGTTTGCTATGGCTATGACTTTACCCAAAATATTACTTGATCATAATCGCAGCCACAAGTGCGAGAATTGCATAGAATTCGGGAAGTGCGGCGTAAATCATAGTCTGGGTCATAACGTTGTGTCCCTGGCTTACGCCTACAATACCGTTGGCGCAAACCTGTCCCTGGCGGATTGCCGAGAAAAGACAAACCAGACCAACTGAAAGGCCGGCTCCGAAGAGCATAAGCCCGTCGGTTGCGAAGTCGCGGCTGAGCCAAAGGATGAAGGCCAGGAAGCCGTACAGACCCTGTGTCGCGGGCATCGCAGAGAGAATCATATAAGATGACGATTTTTCCGGTCTTTTCTTGAGAGCGCCTTCGGCAGCGTTGCCGGCGATTGTTGTTCCAATGGATGAGCCTACACCTGCAAGTCCGAACATAAGGCCCAGTCCGAGATAACCTAAAACTAAATTGAGCATAATCTATAAATTTTTAATTTGTTGTTTTATTCAAAGGTGAATAGAGCCGTCCGGCTCCTTCATATCCGCTGTTCTTGAAATATTCCACGAAAGTGAGTCGCAACGGGTGCACAAAGGCTCCCAGGCAGCTCATCGCAAGGTTGAGGGCGTGCCCGAACACCAGCAGCAGGGCGAATGCCAGCCACTGCCAGGTGGGGTTGTCGCCCAGAACCATATTGCCGAGGGTGTTAAAGGTGCCGCCCAGAATTCCGCCGGCAAGCCCGAGGGCATAGAGGCGGATATAGCTGAGCACGTCTCCCAGCAGTCCGGTGGCCATTCCGTAGGTGTCCCAAAGTCCGGCACCTATATTAATGAGGGGATTGCGTCCGGGTTTGTTGAAAATGAAGATGCCCAGGGCAGAAACGGCGCCTATCCCAATGATAGCCCATTTTGCAATGTGGGGAGCGCATATTCCCAGTGCCCCCAGCACTCCGACAAGAACTCCGCCTACAATGAGCAGCGTCCATCCCCAGGTGCTGATGCTGGATTTGAATCCGAAGCGGCGGGTAAACAGCACTGCTTTTATGCACATAGCCAGGCAGATGTGGAAGATTCCTATGCAAACTGCCATAACCATTTGCAAATCAAGGCTGTTGCCCATAAGGTCTACAGTTCCCGAGATGATTAGTTTCTTGAGGGCGTCGGGATACCAGGCAACGTTTGCCAGGCTTATTCCGAAGAAGGTGCCCAGCAGCAGGCCTACCAGGGCAGTGCCCGCTCCCAGGAAAATTATAAGTCTCCAGAGTTTAGCGAGTCCTCCGCTCTTGCCTTTCAGGAAAAGGCCGATTGCAATGAGCAGCAGGCCGTATCCGGCATCGCCCATACAAAGTGCAAAGAAAAGCAGGAAGAACGGGGCCAGTACCGGGGTAGGGTCGAACTCGTCGTAAACGGGCATTCCGTACATTCCGGTAAGAACCTCGAACTGGCGTGCGAACCAGTTGTTTCTGAGCTTGATGGGAGGTTCGTCGGCGGCGGTGGCGGGCTCTTCCATCCATACGCAGTCCATATTGTCAAAACTGGCCTTCAGGGACGCTTTCTCGCGTTCGGGAGCAAAGGCTTCGAATACTACCAGCGCGCCTTCTGCGGCAGTTTCTCCGCAGAGGGAGGCGAGGTAGCGGTGGAGCTCTTCGCTCAGGCTGTCGATCTGCCGCTGCAGCTGGGGGAGTTCTTCCCTCCGCGATTCCAGCGACTTGCGGTACTGCTCTATTTCGGCTTCCCTGCGGGAAAGTTCAAGCCTCGCTTCCTGCGAAGTGCAGGCGGGAGCCGGAAGTTCCTTTACCGGAAAATCGGAAACGTCCCCAAGCACTACGAACCACACTTTGCCGTCGGCGGCAAGGACTGTTTGCAAAGGATACTGTTCCTCCCATTGCGGGTCGAACTTCTTCTGCGGAACAAGGTAATAGTGCAGGCCGAAGGCCGACAGCTTTTCGCGGTCGTAATTGCCCCAGACCTCCACTTGGGCAAGGGTCTTTTCGCAATCGGCTTTCGCGGCCAGCAGGCCTTCGAGGGTGCGGTCGCTGCCTTTCTGAATGTCGCCGTACAGAGCCTTGAGCCCTTCTATCTCTTCGAAGAGACGGTTGGACCTGTCGTCCACAGGCTTCTCGCTATGGCTGATGTCCATTACACCGAGAGCCTGGAGTTCTTCCAGGAAAGTCTCCTTCAGACTGCCGGGAAGAATGAAGGAGTATTTGGTCATTTTCTCTATCATAGCTCTTCCTCCTGTTCTTCCAGCTCGTGCCGGGTCTTGACTATCTTGGACGAAGCCTTGGACAGGTTCTCCTCGTCTTCCATATAGCGTTTAATTTTTCTTATGGCCTCCTGGTATCCGGGAATCTGTACCTTTTCATAAAGATTGACCTTCTGGGTGGTTTTCTTGCGGTTGAACTCCAGAATGTCTCTTTTCTGCTCACAGATTTCGGACTCTATGCCCAGGCGGGTGAGTTCCTCAAGAATGCGCACTCCGTCGGCATACCACGCGGGTTTGGCGAATGCGTTGAAACTCTTGAGCTCGTAATGGATGCGGTTCAGCACCGGTACGTTCACACCGGCTATCTTCTCTGTTCCCAGGTCAATGTCGGATATGCTTATGAGCCCCGGTTCGAACTCGTTCCACAGAGCCGCGAGGTAATCGTACTCGCGAAGGCCGTTCTCCAGGTCCTGAAGCAGTTTCTGCGCCTCTTTCTTTGCGGCGAGCACGCTCACGCGCAGGGCCGATTCCTTATTCTTCAGAGTCGGCAGTGCGTTCTGGCGTACCTTGAGTTGCTTGCCCAGGTTGGTCAGAGAAGTCTTGTTGTATTGAAATTTAATTGCCACGCCAGTATTTGTCTATCATTGACTGTTTGATTCCTGTCTCGGCGGGGGAGAAGTATTTCGCAAACAGCTCCCAGGCCGTGTCAAGCATTTCGTCTATCTTAATGTTGACGTCAATCGAAAGCAGGCGGGTCGCATACTCCTTGGCATAGTCCAGACAGCGAAGGTCGTAGTCTGAAAGGTCGAAACCGTTCTCCAGCTTGGTCTTGGCGTTCTTGGCGTCGGCGTACAGGCGCACTCCGGCGTTCATTACCTGAGAGTGGTCCTCCCTGGTCTTCTTTCCCTGAACCAGCTGCTTGAGACGGCTCAGAGAACGGAACGGGTCAACTATGACTTTCCCGGAATCGGAGTCGGCACGCAGGAACAGCTGTCCCTCGGTAATGTAACCAGTGTTGTCGGGAATAGCGTGAGTAATGTCTCCGTCGTTGAGAGTGGTCACGGCAATTATGGTGATGGAACCTCCGGAAGGCAGTTGAACGGCCTTTTCGTAAATCTTGGCAAGGTCGGAGTACAGCGAGCCCGGCATAGAGTCCTTGGAAGGAATCTGGTCCATACGGTTGCTCACAATACTCAGGGCGTCGGCATACAGGGTCATATCTGTAAGCAGAACCAGTACCTTTTCGTTTTTGTCAACTGCAAAATATTCGGCGGCGCACAGTGCCATATCGGGTATGAGCAGGCGCTCTACGGGCGGGTTCTCGGTGGTGTTCACGAATGATACAATCTTGTCCAGCGCACCTGCCGCTTCGAATTCGTGACGGAAGAAAAGATAGTCGTCGTTGCTCAGTCCCATACCTCCAAGAATAATCTTGTCAACGTCGGCGCGCAGCGCAACGTCGGCCATAACCTTGTTGTAGGGCTGGTCGGGGTCGGCGAAGAAGGGAATCTTCTGTCCGGACACAAGCGTGTTGTTGAGGTCTATGCCGGCGATTCCGGTGGGAATGAGTTCAGAAGGCTGACGACGCTTGTACGGGTTGACCGAAGGCCCGCCAATCTCCCGTTCCTCGCCTTCGATTTCGGGACCTCCGTCGATGGGCTTGCCGTAAGCGTTGAAGAAACGTCCGCTGAGGGCATCGCTTACCTTAAGGGTGGGAGGCGCTCCGAGGAAGGAAACCCGGGCGTCGGTGGGAATGCCCTCGGTGCCGGCAAAAACCTGCAGGGTAACGGCGTTCCCCTTGCACTTCACCACCTGCGAAAGCCTTCCGGCTACAGTGGCGAGTTCGTCATTCCCCACGGCTCCGGCGTTCAGGGAAACCGTGGCCTTGGTGATACTCTCGAGTTGAGTATATACTTTCTGATATGCTTTATTTGCCATTTTGCTGCAGTAGTTTGGTTAGTTCCGAACGGTATTTGTTGAAATTGTCGGAATCGAATTCCGAATAGTTCATCTGACGCAGGATATTGATTGCCTGTTTGAAGAAGTCACGGCATTTCTCGTAATCTTCGAAGGTGAATTCCATTTTGCAGATGTCCAGAACAAGGTTGAGCATAAATTTCTGCCTTTCCATAGGGCATAGGGCGTCGGTAGCGTCGAACGCATCCTGCTGCAGAAAAGCGAAGTCTATGAGCTCGCTCTTCCAGAATGCTTCGTGATAACTCATAGGAACGCCGTCGTCACCCAGAATGTTGATTTGGTCGGCCATTTCCTTGCCCCTGCGCACCAGGTTTTTGGCTATGTTGATTTTCTCCACCCATCCGTTCTCTACGGCAGAGTCGAGATATTCTACGATTTCGGGATATTCCAGATACTTGGAATAGGATTCAATAGGGTTGACTGCCGGGTACCGCTTCTGGTCTGCACGGTTCTGTTCCAGGGCATAGAAGCAGCGTGCCGCCTTCTTGGTGCTTTCGGTCACCGGCTCCTTGAGGTTTCCTCCCGCGGGCGATACTGTTCCTATGAAAGTGACGGCGCCGGTTGCTCCGTTGGGCAGGATAACCATACCGGCGCGCGAATAGAAGTTGGAAATGATGGCCGAAAGGTCAACCGGGAAAGCGTCGGCTCCAGGAAGTTCCTCCATACGGTTCGACATTTCCCTGAGCGCCTGCGCCCAGCGGGAAGTGGAGTCGGCGAGCAGCAGACAGCGCAGGCCCATTGCCCGGTAATATTCGCAAATTGTCATTGCGGTGTAAACCGATGCTTCACGGGCGGCGACGGGCATATTGGAGGTATTGCAGATTATGGTAGTCCTTTCCATAAGCTTCCGCCCGGTGTGCGGATCCACCAGCTCGGGGAACTCGGTGAAGATTTCCACTACCTCGTTCGCACGCTCACCGCAGGCCGCCATAACAATGACGTCGGCCTCGCCCTGCTTGGCAATAGCGTGCTGAAGCACTGTCTTGCCGCATCCGAAGGGGCCGGGAATGAAACCGGTACCGCCTTCGGCGATGGGATTGAAGGAGTCTATCACGCGAACGCCGGTTTCCATGATTCTGGCGGGGCGGGGCTTTTCCTTATATCCCCTCACCGCAACCTTTACCGGCCATTTCTGAACCATTGTAACCTTTATGTCGTCCGACTCGCCATTGCTCAGAACCGCAATGGTGTCGTCTATGCGGTACCCTCCGGTGGGAGCCACACTCTTTACGGTGTATTCTCCCTCAAACGAAAAGGGAACCATAATCTTGTGAGGCAGCCATCCTTCCTTGACCTCTCCCAGCCAGTCCGATGCCTGGACCCTGTCTCCGGCTTTTGCCAGGGGAGTGAAGTCCCAGATTTTTTCGTGGTCCAGAGGGTCGGTGTATTCGCCTCTCTTGAGGAATACCCCCTCCATAGAGGTGAGGTCGTTCTGTAAACCGTCATACACGCTGGAGAGAAGTCCGGGGCCGAGGCTGGCTTCCAGCATCCTGCCCAAAAACTTGACGTTGTCTCCTATGTGCAGTCCACGGGTGCTTTCGAAGACCTGGACCTGAGCCTTGTCGCCGTTCACCTTAATGACTTCGGCCAGCAGGTCGGTGCCGTTCAGACTTATGTGGCAGAGCTCGTTTTCGCTCACCGGCCCGAAGGTCTGCACCGTTACCAGGTTGGAAACTATGCCCGTTACTTTTCCTGTAGTTGTCATATCTCTATTCTATTGTTTTTGTTCTGCTCGAGCGAATCTCTTCCACAAGCCTGCGGAACAGTTCGCGTCCTGTTTCGGGATCCAGCTTAATCCACCTGTCAACAATCTTGAGGCAGGCGGTGAATCCCAGAATAACGTCCAGGTCAAAGACCTTCATAACGTTTATTTCCTCTATGCGCTTCCACATAAGGGTGTCCAAATCCCTTTCCCGGGCAAGGATGTCGCTCTGGGCCAGCACATTGTTTATGGCCTGAACTTCTGCCGGGTCGGGGTCGTCGGCGCCCGCAGGCACCGTGTCGGCGTTCTCGTCCCGGCCAAGGGCCCGGTTGAGCCACACCGTGCGGGTGTTGCGCACCAGCAGGTCATATCCGAAGTACTTTCTTATGAAATTGCTGCGGCTTTTCTGCGCCAGGGTATAAAAATCGGCATTCAGACTGGCGGAGTCGAATCCTTTGAGCAGGAAATCCAGCACTGCGGCATCTTTGGTGTCGAGCATTTCGCGGATTCCCTCTATGAGTCCGTCGGCATCCAGGCCTGTGGAAGATCCCTCCATATTTGCCTGCAATACCGGAAGACCGGCTATGATGTATTCGTAATTATTCACCGAAAAGAATCTTGCGGGTTACCGGTCTCAGATATTCTGCAATAAGTTCCCTGAAGGTGTCGGAGGTGAGACTTATATAATAACTTCCGTCTTTCGGGCCAATGGTGAAGCCGCCGGCTATCTTTTTGGTGAACCGGGCGTCCACTTCTTTCCCCAGAGTCTTTGAAAGTTCAGAACATACCCAGGGCTCAAGCTGCTCCCTGAGTTTTTCGGGGAGGACCAGGCTGAGGTCGCAAGCCTGTTCGGAGCTGAATTTGGAGGCTACCGACGATATTATTTCCTTAACAAAGGCAGTGTCGGCCAGCACGGTATCCACTTTGTCACCTGCATTTCTGCCCACAATGAGATTTTCAATGTCTTTTCTGGTGGCCTGGAGAGTTTGCTCTGAAGCCATACGGATATCCGATTTTGCCTTGTCCATAAGATCGCTGGCATCCTTTCTGGCTTTTTCCACTATGGCAGCGGCCTGCTCTTTGGCTGTGCATACAATCTTGTCTGCCTCTTCGCCGGCATTCTTGAGAATCTGTTCACCCTCGGCTTTGCCTTTCGACAAACCTTCGTTGTACAGTTTGTCGGTCAATTCTTGAAGTTTACTTTGCATATTTTGTGTTGACAGTTTTTCTAAACCTTTCAAAGATAGCAAAAAAAATTGTATTTTGGCGGCTTTGAAAGATTAAAACAATTATGCGACTGAGAAAACTGTGCCACATCTGCCTTATTTCAGCGGCAGTTCTGGTGTCCTGCCGACAGAATACTGCGACTCCCGAAAATCTCCGCCTCCTGTACTGGAACATTCAGAACGGAATGTGGTCTGACCAGGGAAACAATTACGACAATTTCGTCGCCTTCGTGACAGAACTGAATCCCGACGTATGCGTCTGGGCCGAAGCCAAGTCCAATTACAGGACGGCTTCCGCCGAGAGCCTCGGCGAAAAGATGAACGAATATCTGCCTTCCAACTGGGACGCCCTGGCCGTACGTTACGGCCACTCTTACGTTTACCTGGGAGGCTATCGCGACGACTACCCGCAGGTTATCACTTCCAGATATCCGCTCACAAACGTAAAGAGAATCGTGGGTGAGCGCCCCGACAGCGTAGTGGCTCACGGCTGCGGCTGGGCAACTCTGGATTCTGCGGACGGCACGGTGAATGTGGTCACGCTCCATACCTGGCCTCAGAAATGGGGGTTTGAGGTTGGTCCGGACCGCAGGCAGGAGAGCGCAGCGGCCCACGAGGGAGACCGTTACCGGTTGAAAGAACTTACGTACATCTGCCGGCATACAATAGCCGCAAGGCCCGGGGCAGGGGAGGAATATTGGATGATGATGGGCGACTTCAACGCCATTTCGAGCCTGGACAACGACCATTACGGGTATCCCAGAGACACTTCTGCCTTCCTGGCCAATGACTATGTGCTGGAGAATACCCCGTACGTAGATGCAATCAGAGAATGGTACGGAACCGATTTCCAATCTACAATAATAAGCGGGCGCCGCATAGATTATGTCTATATGACCCCCGTATTATATGATAAGGTAGTGAATCTCGAAGTCCTGAGGGACGGATGGGTGAAGAACTACCGCGATCCTCAGAAACTGAGCAATTTCTGCCATCCTTCAGACCATCTGCCCGTGCTGGTGGACTTCAGTTTCTAGTTCTGGTGTGCGGGCCGGAGCAGGTCCAGCACAGTCTTTACGGGATTGAACGTTTCAATTGGCACCTCTACGAACATAGTGTTCCAGTCGCTCATTGAGCCGTTCCAGAGTCCCGGAAGTTCCAGGGCTTTCAGTTCGCGCCCCTGATAGCTTTTCGAAGAAATGAACCCTGTCTCGGGATCTACATATTCGAGCAGGTCGAATTTGCTTCCGTCGTGCCTGCGCAGGCAGCATACCAGATCTACAGGGTTGAAATGGGTTGCAGCCTTGAGCGCGGCCACTGCCCCTGGGTCTTCGGGATTGATTTGAGCGCCTTCCAGAATCTGGAGCGAGGTGCTGCCGTCTTTCTCCTTTACAATGAACGGACCTCCTCCGGGTTCACCCTCGTTGCGTACCATTCCGCATACGCGGATGGGACGGTCGAGTTTCTTCCGAATGTTTTCCACCCGCTGCCGGCAGTTGACGGGCAGAGGCAGTTCTATGCAGAGTTCGGTGCGCAGGAAATCCTCGATTTCGTCGCAGAGCGCCTGTACTTCGGGGTCGGCCCAGATGTCCGGGGTGCAGGGGAAGAATGTCTGCAGGTCGTGTGAGTACGGAGTGTGTCCTTCGCTGGAACCTATCTGGTCAAGCGCATAGAGATAACCGAATATGCGGTCGCGCAGCTCCAGGGCCTTGCCCATAAGGACTTTCTTCCATAGTGCCGTGGTGCCCTGCATAGCCTCTACGCACACATTGTCGATATTCTTGATGCTCACCAGTTCCTCGTCGATGCGGTTGAGGTTGTGAATGAGCGCGCCGTGCCCGGCGGGCCGGGTGAGAATACTCCCGTCCTCCTTGAGGAAAGGCCTGTTGGCGGTATCCACCGCTATGGTGTCGGTAGATTTGTCCTGATATACGAAGCGGACGTTGTATTTTACGCCGTACTTCTGCTCATATGCGGGCTGGATTTCGGCCACTGCCTTTCTGAACAGTTCTTCGTGTTCGGGCGAAATGGTTACCGTAAGGTTTACGCTGCCGTCGGCGTTGCGCATATAAGCCTGTCCCTCTACGAAATGTTCGGCAAGCGCCGTGCGGACCTCGTTGGGGTAACGGTGGAATTTGAGAACTCCCTTGGGCTTGGAACCGTATGCGAGGCCTTCGTCGGTCAGAAGCTTTCTGGCGCACTCATTTGCCAGAAAGGGAGCCTTGCCGAAGATATCTTCGCTGTAAAAGGCGAACCGGTCTATCTGCGATGCCAGCCGCTCGCCGGATTCATTGGACTTTTCGAGACTGGCGAATATGTCCTTGAACATTCTGGAAGCGGCACCCGAGGCGGGTACGAATTTGCATTTTCCTGCAACCTCGGCCTGTTCGAGGTACTTGCAGGCTTGTTCCTGTGATACTGCGTCGAGAACCTTGATCCCGCGCTCCGGCGTTGCGGGAGAAACTATCTTCAGCCAGGGAAACCCCTTGCGAAAACGCTCCACCTGTGCATTTATTTCGTTATTGGTCATAGTGTTATGCTTTTACAAACAACAAATTTACACAAAATTCGGAGCATATCAAATTGTGATCGGGCGGCTTGCAGTTTTGGGCGCAGATTCTTATCTTTGTGAGATTGGAAAAATCTGCAAAATGCCGGTTCTCAAGAAAATTGTGGTTCAGAATTTCCGCAACATTGCGTTGCAGGAATTGGAGTTCTCTTCCAAGATTAACTGCATAAGCGGAAACAACGGAGAAGGGAAGACGAATCTGCTCGAGGCAATCTGGTGTCTGTCAATGACAAAAGCTTCGTTCGGCGGGCCGGACCGCTACAATTTCCGTTACGGGTCAAAATCCTTTGCCCTGGCGGGGGACTACCGAATGGAAAACGGTACCGTGGGCAAGTTCGCCATAGAAGCCTCCGAAGGAGAGAAGAAGGTGCGCCGGGACGGGCATTTCTACCAGCGGATGTCGGACCACATAGGGATCCTTCCAATAGTTATGGTGTCGCCTTCCGACACTACTCTGGTAAGTGAGAGCGGCGAGGAGCGCAGGCGTTTCGCAAACAGCGTCCTGTCTCAGATGGATAAGGCCTATCTGAATGATATGCAGCATTATAACCAATTGCTTGCGACCCGCAACACGGCTCTTAAGAACAGCAATCCCGATCCTGCCTTCTTCGATGTGGTCGACTACAGGCTGCAAGAATACGGCAGCCGTATCCACGAGGGCAGAAAGAACTTTGCAAAGGCCCTGGAACCGGTGGTGAGGCATTACTATGAACTGCTGTCGGGAGCCGCCGAAGAAGTTGGCATAGAATACCGGTCCGACCTTGACAAAAGCCCCCTGTCCGAGCTTCTGGCCCGGAGTCGGGAAAAAGATATGGTGATGGGCTTTACCGGCGTAGGAGTGCACCGGGATGACTTTGTGTTCACAATGAACTCCCATCCCATAAGGAAAGCCGGTTCGCAAGGGCAGCAGAAATCGTTTCTGGTCTCGCTCAAGTTTGCACAGTATCACATTATGAAGGATTCCTACGGCTTTCCTCCCATACTGCTGTTGGACGACCTGTTCGACAAACTGGATATGAACAGGGTGGGAAATCTGCTCAAGATGGTTGCCGGCGAGGATTTCGGCCAAATTTTCATTACCGATTCCAATAAGGTGAGGGTGACCTCTCTGCTGGACTCCATCACCAGTGAAAAAGCCTGTTTCGAAGCGTCAGGAGGCGTGTTTAAAATAGTATGAGCTATATAAGGAGAAAAGAAGCCGTGACCGTGGGCGATTCCATTATGGAATTCCTGCGCCTGGCCCGTTTGAATTCCGGGCTCAACAATCAGAGAATATTTTCGGCCTGGGACGAAGTCTCGGGCGCTGGAAAATATACGGTGAGGCGGTTTTACCGCGCCGGAGTGCTGTATGTGACACTCGCTTCGTCGGCCGCCCGCACCCATCTGTCCGGGCAGTTGGACCTGCTGCTTGAGAGAATCAACGCGGTGCTCGCGCAGGATCCGCTTTTCGACAGGGAAGACAGTTCTACAGGTTACGTGAAAGAAATCAGACTCAAATGAAGATAGTTATAGATTCCGCTATCCCTTTCATTCAGGGAGTGTTCGAGCAGTATGCCACGGTGGTGTATAAGCCCGGCGCCGAGATTTGCAGGGAAGACCTGTCAGATGCTTCGGCCATCATAGTGAGGACCCGCACCCGTTGTGACTCCGCTCTGCTTGAGGGTACGTCGGTCAGAATCGTGGCGTCGGCCACTATTGGAACAGACCACATAGATATGCCGTACTGTACGGGCAAGGGAATATTTGTGCAGAACGCTGCAGGATGCAATGCCGGCGGGGTAATGAATTACGTTATGTCGGCGGTTTACGGAGTGGCTTCGAGAGAAGGTATGGACCTGCGCAACGCAACCTTCGGAATCATAGGCGTGGGAAATGTTGGGAGACGGGTCGAGGGCGCCGCCCGCAGGCTGGGCTTCAACGTACTGCTGAATGACCCTCCCCGGGCTTTGGCCGAGGGCTCGGGACAGTTCTGTGACTTGGAAACCCTCCTCAGGGGGTCGGACATTGTGAGCCTTCACGTGCCGTTGAACGACACTACCCGCAAGATGGCCTCTGAAGATTTTTTTGCAAAGATGAATCAGGGCGCAATGTTCATCAACTGCGCCAGGGGAGAAGTGGTGGACGAAGCCGCGCTGCTGCAGGCAAGGCCGAAACTTGGGGCGGTGGTAATCGACACCTGGAACAATGAGCCCCACATTAACGAGGATGTTCTGAAGGTTTGCGACATAGCCACTCCCCACATCGCGGGATACTCCTATCAGGGCAAACAGAATGCAACCGCGGCGGCGGTGAGGGCCGTGGCCAGATTCTTCGATATAAAACCCCTGTTCGATTTCTTCCCGGTTTCCGACATTCCGTCCCTCTTTGCGGTTCATTTGGACGTTGCCGGTCTCACCCAGGGCGAGATAGCATCCCTTATACAATATAATTACCCTATATTCGCCGACGATTTCTTTTTCCGCACGAACGTCGGGCAGTTCGAGCAGCTGCGCTCGAATTACCGGTACCGCCGGGAGTTTATGTTCTGACAAAAAACCATTAATCCAATCAATATGAAAAAGTTGTTACTTTCGCTTGTAGCGCTTGCACTCGCCTTTGGCGTAAAAGCGCAGATACCGGCAGGGTATGGTCTTCCCCACGTTTCTCCCGAAGAAGTGGGAATGAGTTCCGAGCGTCTTTCGAAGATAGACGGCATTGTGAACGCCGCTGTTGAACGCAAGGATTTTCCCGGCGCCGTTGTGGCCGTGGTAAGAGGGCAGAAAATCTGTTATATGAAGGCTTTTGGAAAAAAGGCCTGGGTGCCGAAGGAAGAACCTATGACAGTGGAGTCGGTATTCGATATGGCTTCTCTGAGCAAGTGCATAGGAACCACGCTTTCCTTTATGCAACTTGTCGAGGACGGCAGGGTGCGCCTGAGCGATGAAGTGCGCGACTACATTCCCGAATTTGCGCCCTGGGTTAACCCCGACAACCCCAAGGAGAAGGTTCATATCACTATCGAGAATCTGCTCACCCACACCTCGGGACTGGATTCTTACATAAACGTCAAGAACTACTGCAAGTCTCATCCCGCAGGCCAGCCCGACAGTCTAATGCATTACATAGCCGTTAATACCGGCCGTCATTTCCGTCCCGGTACAGGTTACATCTACAGCTGCTTGAATTTCGTCACCCTGCAGAATGTGCTCCAGAAGGTTACCGGAGAAAAACTCTGCGACTATGCCCAGAAGAACGTGTTCGACAGGCTTGGAATGAAGAATACCCGTTACTATCCCATTGGAACGAAAATCGATGCCGAGACTCTGGCCAATATCTGTCCTACCGAGGTTCAGGAGGACGGACTGCCTTACCGCGGCCAGGTTCACGACCCCATTGCCAATATTCTCAACAATGGTAATTCCGGCAATGCCGGCGTCTTCTCCAATGCCGAGGATGTTGCAATAGTGGCTGCCGCTATGTTCGGTTACGGCCAGTGGAACGGCCGCCGCATCCTGAGCCCCCTCACAGTGAAGAAGATGCTTACGGTGCCTGCAAAGCAGCCCAAGCATATCGGACGCGCTTTGGGATGGGATGCCAAGAACTGGTATTGCGAACTGTTCTCGGACAATTCCTTCAACCATACCGGATATACCGGAACGGCGTTTGCCTTCGATATGGACAATCAACTGGCGGTAATCATCCTCACCAACAGGGCCCATCCGCACGACGGAGGAGCTGTGAGCCAGACCCGCGGCCTGGTATGCAATGTGGTTGCATCGGCTCTGCTGGACGAGTGTCCCGAATGCTGCGGCAAAGCTAAGCCTGCGGTGGAACATAAGCCCGGGCATCCCCGTCATCCCCGCCATACCGGCGGAAGGAGAGTTCCCGGGACAGCTAGGTGAAAAGACCTATGAAGATGGCGTCGAACCAGCGCCTGGGCAGAATCGCCGAGGCCAGTGTGAGCCCGACGCATCCGAATCCGGTTCTGTAAGTCAATCGCGGTCTGCGGCAGGTTGCTGCGGCCGCGATTGCTTTTGCAACGGCCTCGGGCCCGGTGGCCAGATGCCTGTCGCCGAAGGCGTAGAGGCGGCTTTGCTTTTCGGCCCCTTTGGCGTAGGCCGTGCCTGCGCTTGACTCTCGTAGATTCTGCATTGCAATTCCCGACCATTCGCTGCGAATTTCTCCGGGTTCGATCTGAATCACTTTTATGCCGAAGCCGTGCACTTCCTGCCGCAGGCAACCGGAGAGTCCCACCACGGCATGCTTGCTGGCGTGATACCATCCGCCGTGAGGCTCGCAGAAATGCCCGGCCATTGAACCCACATTGATTATGCGGCCTTCATTGCGCTCCCGCATTCCCGGAAGGACTAGCCGGCACATACGGGCAAGCCCGAAAACGTTCACGTCGAACTGCTTCTGCGCCTCGGCCGTGCCCACGTTTTCGATTGCTCCGTACTGACCGTATCCGGCATTGTTCACCAGTACGTCAATGCGGCCCTGCTCGTCCAGGACCTGACCGACCGCGGCTGCCGACGATTCTTCGCTGGTGACGTCGAGTTTTATGATATGCGCTCCTTCCTGCCTCAGGTCTTCCATCTTTTCGGTCCTGCGTGCCGCCGCATAGACGGTGTGGCCTTTCGTGAGCAGCAGCCTTGCCGCGCTTTTGCCTATTCCCGAAGATGCTCCGGTTATGAGTATCACTTTAGAATCCATATTGCAATATTACGTAAAAATTTGTATTTTTGCGGGCTATTGTGTGCAAATAATAATTTGATCAAAGATATGGCAAACGTTAAATCTAACAAAAAGGAAGAAGTTAAAATCGAAACCGTAGAACAGGTTTCGTCTGTAGAAAAATTCTACAATTCTTACAAGAAATGCATTTGGGGTACCCTTATCGCCATTCTGGCAATAGGCTGTGCCTTCCTGGCTTACAACAAGTGGGTTTATGGACCTGCCTGCGCCGAGGCTCAGGGGCAGATGTATCCCGCCGAGCAGCTCTTCGCCCAGTCAAACTATGAAACCGCCCTCAATGGAGACGGCAACGTTCTTGGCTTCGCCCAGATTATCGACGAGTATGGTGCAAAGGCCGGACAGGCTGTCTATATGTATGCAGGCGTATGCGCTCTCCAGCTCGGAAACTATGAGGAGGCTCTGGGATACTTCAGAAAGTACAAGGGAAATGACCCTGTAATCGCTCCCCGCGTAAAGGCTTGCGAGGGTGACGCTCTCACCGGAATGGGCGAGGCTCACTACGCCGAGGCCGTAAAGTGCTACGAGAAGGCCGCTTCCATGCAGGACAACGTCTTTGCAGCCAACTATCTGTTCAAGGCCGGCACCGTTTATCAGGCAATGGGAAATGCCGGAAAGGCCTTGGAGTGCTACGAAACCGTAAAGGAAAAATATCCCCAGTCCGTTGAGGCTGCCGATATCGTCAAATATATCGCCGGAATCAAGGCTGTGGAGGAATAATTATGGGAAGAGCCTTTGAATTCCGCAAGGAAAGAAAAATGAAAAGGTGGGGACATATGGCCCGTACCTTTACCAAACTCGGAAAAGAAATTACCATAGCTGTAAAGCAGGGCGGTCCCGACGTTACCGGCAACCCCCGTCTGCGCGCCCTCATTGCCGAGGCCAAGACAGAGCAGATGCCGAAGGATAACATCGAGCGTGCAATCAAGAAGGCTACCGAAAGCAAACAGGGAGATTTCAAGGAAGTCCTCTACGAAGGCTACGGTCCTTTCGGAATCGCATACCTGGTAGAGACTGCAACCGACAACAATACCCGTACAGTTGCCAATGTGCGCTCTTATTTCAACAAGTGCGGAGGTTCTCTGGGTACCAGCGGTTCGGTTTCATTTATGTTCGACCACAAGTGCGTGTTCCGCATCAAGGAAAAGGACGGAATGGATCTGGAGGAGTTCGAACTTGAACTTATAGACTTCGGCGCCGAGGAAATCTTCAGCGAAATTGAAGAGGACAAGGACGGCAACGAAACCAAGGTTGTGGTTATCTACGGAGACTATACCTCCTACGGCCAAATCCAGAAATTCCTGGAAGAGAACGGCTACGAACTCGTGTCCGGAGGCTTTGAACAAATTCCCAACGTAGAGCTCAAGGAGGTCACCGCCGAGCAGCGCGCTACCCTGGAGAAACTCATAGGACTCCTGGAAGACGACGAAGACGTAACCAACGTCTATACGACAATGAAGCCTTCCGAGGAATAATTCCTCAGAGAGCATAGAACAGTCCGCCGGAATTTTTTTTTGCGGATTGTTTTTTTTTGCTACATTTGCAGTGTATTATTATACTAATACACTTCTGATATGATAGAAATCAAAGACTTGGCTTTCAGTTATGGAAGCAAAAATGTTCTCAGGAACATCAATATGAAACTCGAGCCCGGGAGAATCTACGGGTTGTTGGGCGAAAACGGGGTGGGGAAGACCACCCTTCTCACTCTTTTGTGCGGACTCAAAAAACTGCAGACCGGCTCCATAGACGTGGATGGCTTCAACCCCTACGGAAGAAATCCGCTTTTCCTTGAAAAGCTGTATTACCTCCCGGACGAAGTGGCCCCTGTTAACGACCGCGCTGTGCACTGGGCTAAGGATACCGGAAAGTTCTGGCCTGGATTCAGTCTCGACAAGTTCGAATCCCTTATGTCGCTCTTCGAGCTGGACAGCAACCTTATGATGACAAAGATGTCGGCCGGAATGCTCAAGAAAACCTACATCTGCTTTGCATTGGCCTGCAATGCCAGTTATCTTTTTATGGATGAGCCTACGAACGGGCTTGATATCCCCAGCAAGGCACAGTTCCGTTCTGCCCTTCTGAAGTACACCGGCGACGACTCTACAATAGTAATTTCGACACATCAGGTGCGGGACCTCGAGAATATCATAGACCCTATCATAATTTTGGATACGGGGGATGTGCTCTTAAATGCAAGCATAGAGCAAATATCTTCCGTCCTGTTCTTCGATTACGGACAGACTTTGCACCCCGACAGCCTGTACAGCGAACAGCTCCCCGGTGGCTTCATTCAGGTAAGGCCCAATACACTCGCCCTAGAAAGCAAGGTCAATATAGAAGCTTTGTTCAATGCTACGCACAAGAATAAGGCTGTCATAAAAGAATTATTTAAAGCGGAGTAAGGTATGAACAGTGTATTTTCATTCAAGAGATTCGTAAAGTATTTAGGTTACGATATAGTAAATGCGAAGAATTATTTTGGGATGAGCCTTCTGATATGCGGGTTGATGCCCTTGATAGTCTATCTGTTCTTTCAGCTTTTTTCGATAATCTTCACCGGTCATATGGGAGACGATACCATTTTTTCCCAGATTACCGCAATGTGCGTGTCCTACTGCGTTGTGGTATTGTGCTTCCCTGCAAAGGTTTACGGTTCCATAACAGAGCGCAGGGCGGGCTCTTCGTGGGTTCTGCTTCCTGTATCGGTTTTTGAGAAATGGCTGTCTGCATTCGTTGTTACCTGCGTAGTACTGCCGGTATGTTTCTACGTGCTTTTCTTTGGGGTAGATGCTTTGATGTCGGTGTGTGTGGACAATTATGCCAATCCACTTGCGGGATATGTCTTCAATTTTAAGAAGATGTTAGCCGATCTCTCCGAAGATGCCCGGATAATGGGGATGCACCTGGATTATACCGGATTGTTCTTTATAGGATGGTGTGACAGCATTCTCATTTACCTTTTGGGCGCATTGTTTTTCAAAAAATCGAAAATTGCAAAAACTATCCTTGTTTTGATGGCTTTCAGCACGATTGTAAGCATCTTTACAGGAAGTATGATTCACAACGGTTTTTCGTTCGGTATTACCGATGATATGGGTATTGAGCAGATCAAT
>JAKSKE010000002.1 GCA_024401895.1 Bacteroidales bacterium | reverse complement strand
TCACAACGGTTTTTCGTTCGGTATTACCGATGATATGGGTATTGAGCAGATCAATCTTTTCCTGGACAAAATCAATGCATTTGCCTACTGGTATTACATTGCGATTTTCGTTGTAATCAATGCCCTCATTTATTGGAGGATGAAAACAATAAAACACTGATTCTATGGAATTCGACTCAAATAAGGCGATATATCTGCAGATTTCCGACGGAATCTGCGAACAGATTCTCAGAGGGGAACTCAAGGAAGGGGAGAGAATTCCGTCTGTGAGGGAATGGGGAGGCACGATAGGTGTGAATCCCAATACGGTTGCAAGGAGCTACGAAGTGCTTTCCGAAACCGGAGTCATTTTCCAGAAGCGTGGCATAGGTTTTTTTGTGAGTGAAGATGCCCGTGCCGTCATTGCCCAGGTGCATAGAAAATCCTTCATCGAGCAGGAACTGCCGATGTTCTTGAACAAGGCCCGGCTGTTGGGCGTGGACCTGAAAGACTACTTAGACTGATTTACATTGGCTTCTTTCCATTTAGAAGGCCATTCGTTGCAAACCTCATAGAATTCCCGGCGGAAATTTCCTCTGTCGGGAATTCCTACGTATTCTCCCACCGCAGACATACTCAAATGCGGATTGTTCAGTATTATGGTCTTGGCTTTTTCGATGCGCAGGTGTTTTCTCCAGCACCGGAATTCCATCTTTTCATACATCTTGAAATAGAAACTGAGCTGCTCTACGCTTATGCCCATTTCTTCCGCCGCTTCCCGGGGTGTCATTTCAAGCAGGTACCTTTCTTCTTCCTGCCATTTTGCAAGGGCTTTTTTTATACGAATGTCAATTGTCCTCTGGATGATTTGGGATTTGATTTTTTTTTAGCTTAAACATAGTGTTATAATTTTATGGTAAGCGTAAAATAATTAAATTTGCAGTCAATTCAGAAATAAATGAAAAGTCTTGAAGATATTGCCGGGAATGACTCTGTAAGAACTCCTTGCTACGTTTACGATATGGAACTTCTGGACCGCACCCTGAATGCGATGCGGTCGGCCGCGTCCAAACACGGTATCTGCGTGAATTATGCCCTGAAGGCTAACTGTGAGGACGAGATTCTTCAGAAAATAGCTTCCTGTGGCATAGGGGCCGACTGCGTGAGCGGCAATGAAGTGCTCAGGGCCTATGGGTGCGGTTTCGCCAAAACCGGAATCTTCTTTGCAGGCGTGGGCAAGAGCGACCGCGAAATTGTGCGTGCCCTGGATTGCGGCGCTCCCTATTTCATTGTGGAAAGTCTTCAGGAACTGGAAGTCCTCAATTCCATTGCATCCCAAAGGGGCACCGACGTCAATGTGCTGCTGCGCATAAATCCCGAAGTCGATGCCCACACTCATAAGTTCATTACTACGGGAACGCTCATAAACAAATTCGGCATAGCAATGAATGACTTGGAAGCCGCATTGGAGCTTTTGAACCGGCTGCCAAGGATAAAGATGCAGGGGCTGCACTCTCACATTGGTTCGCAGATTAACCGGATGGACGTGTTCGCCCTGCAGTGCGAGAAAATGAATATGCTCGTGAAACGGGTCCTTGCCGCCGGCTTCGACTGTCACCTGGTGGGCCTCGGCGGAGGTCTGGGGGTAGATTATGAAGAGCCGGACCAGAACCCGGTTCCCGACTTTGAATCCTGGTTCTCGACCATAGATGCCTCTCTGGAGCGTACTCCGGGAATGAAGGTCTTTGTCGAACCGGGACGTTCGCTGGTTGCCCAGTGTGGGACTCTGCTGAGCAGGGTGTTGTTTGTCAAGCACAATCCGGCCTGTAATTTTATGATTCTGGATGCCGGAATGAACGATTTGGTGAGACCTGCACTGTACGGGGTCAGTCATAAGATAGAGAACCTGTCGGCCTTGGAGAGGGAACCGGAGGGTTTTGAACAGTACGAAATTGTAGGGCCGGTGTGCGAGTCGTCGGACGTGTTCGCCCACGACTGCCGTCTGCCCGTCGCAAAGCGTGGAGATATGGTTGCCATCCGCTCGGCCGGAGCGTATGGTGCAACAATGTCCAGCCGATATAATTTAAAGGATTTAGCAGAAACGTTATATGTTTGAGAATCTGTCAGACCGACTCGAGCGCTCTTTCCAATTGTTGAAAGGAGAGGGCAGAATCAGTGATATAAATGTTGCCGAAACAATCAAGGACATCCGCCGGGCGTTGCTGGATGCCGACGTCAGCTATAAAGTTGCGAAGGACTTCTGCGACAAGGTCAAGGAAAAGGCCATAGGCGAGAATGTAATCAAGGCTGTGAAACCGCAGCAGATGATGGTGAAGATAGTGCACGACTCCCTCACCGACTTTATGGGGGCTCAGAACGTGGACATCAACGTAAAGGGCAGCCCTGCAGTAGTCTTGGTGGCCGGTCTCAACGGTTCCGGTAAAACGACCTTCTGCGGCAAGCTGGCGCTTCATCTCAAGAGCAAGAAGGGGATGAAGGTAATGCTGGCGGCCTGCGACTGCTTCCGCCCTGCGGCCATAGACCAGCTTCAGACGCTGGGGCAGGGGATAGGCGTGCCGGTGTTTACCATAGAAGGCGAGAAGGATCCCATCCGCGTAGCTTCAGCCGCCATTTCATCGGCGAAGGCCGAGGGATATTCGGTAGTTATTGTCGATACCGCCGGCCGTCTTGTGCTGGATAAGGAACTGATGGACGAGATAAGCGCCCTGCATTCCAGGGTCAATCCCTCCGAGACCCTTTTCGTAGTGGACGCTATGACCGGTCAGGATGCAGTGGAAAGCGCCAAAGCCTTTAACGAGGCAATCGATTACGACGGCGTTGTGCTTACAAAGATGGACGGCGACACCCGTGGCGGTGCGGCCCTTTCAATCAGGGCTGTGACCGGCAAGCCTATCAAGTTTGTGAGCACCGGAGAAAAGATGGAGGCGTTGGATGCGTTCCATCCGTCCCGCGTAGCCGACCGAATTCTGGGAATGGGAGACGTCGTTTCCCTTGTTGAGAAGGCGCAGGAGCAGTTCGACGAGCAGCAGGCCCGCGAGCTCAAGAAGAAACTCGCCAGGGACAAGTTCACGCTGAACGACTTTTATGCTCAGATTCAGCAGGTCAAGAAGATGGGCGACATCAAGGACCTGGCCTCTATGTTGCCGGGAATGGACAAAGCCCTCAAGGATGTGGATATAGACAATAGGACCGCCTTCAAGAGTACCGAGGCCATCATTCAGAGTATGACCCCCTGGGAACGCGAGCACCCCGAGGAAATAAACGGCCCCAGGCGCAAGAGAATTGCCGACGGTTCGGGCACTTCGATAGCCGAGGTCAACCGTCTGCTAAAGCAGTTCGAGGGTACCCGCAAGCTTATGAAGTCGGCCGTTACGGGCAATCTTATGGCCCGGATGAAGGGCTTCCGGCATTAGAGATCCCGAGTCTACAACAGTCTTACGGCGGTCATAGCCGTCCTATAGTCTATGCAGCGGTCTATGAACTCTTCCTGGGCGCGGCGGTAGTTGAGCTCTGCCTCGAGGAGTTCGGCCAGAGTGGCTCGGCCTGCCTTATGGTTCCGCTCGGCTCTGAACAGCGCATCTGAAGATACTTTGCCGGCGTATCTGGCAACCTCGGCCTGGTTATAGGCCGTCTCAAAATCGAGCCACAGTTTCTGACGGCGCAGTTCCAGCTGCGAATCGAGGTATTCCTTTTCGTTGGCTATCTTGGTGACCTCGTTCTGGTAACGTCTTGAGCGGCTGGCCATTTTGCCCAGTCCGGTTAGCGGAATCTTTACCGAAGCAAAGGCTACGCCGTTGAAATTCTCTCCGTTGAACCGGCCTTGGATATTACCGTAGCCGTAGGAAACACCTATTCCCACTTCGGGCAGATATTCTCCTTCGGCCATTTTCTTCTCCAACCGCTTGGCCTCAAGGCTGGCTTCCAGCAGCTGCGATTCGTAGGAACTCTCACTGGGGCGCAGATTCCCGCATTCCCGGGGAGGAATGAGTTCCCCCAAGTCTCCGGTAAAGGTAAGGCTGTCCAGCAAGCGGTAACTGCAACTGACTCCAATGGCGTGGAAGATATCCAGCCGGGCCAGTTTGAGCGCCCCTCGCAGAGTCACTTCCGCCGACGCAAGTTCCTTTTGCTTTACCATTACCTCCGACACGTCGCTTTCCGACACAAGGCCGGCATCGAGTCCGGCTATAACGTCGCGGTACAAGGTGTCCAGCAGCCGTTTGCCTGCAACCAGGGTGGTCATCTTCTCTTGCAGCGCCACCACTGTCCAGTACTTTTTCTCGATTTCTATGTCGGTGTCCCGCTCCTTCATTAGCGACTGTAGCCGTGCCGCCTCGACTCCTACCGAGGCCAGTCTGTTTCCGCTCACGATACGCCCTCCGGCAAACAGCGGCTGGGTGGCCACAACGCCGGCCGAATATCCTTTGCGGAAAGAGTTGTACTCATAATCGACACCCAGCTCGCCGGCGGCGTCCACTATGCCGTTGCGAATGTCCCAGGCGGCGTCGGAATTGCCCAGAATGTCATTTACGGTAATGGTGACCAGCGGATTCTGCGCATAATAACCCATTCCTCTGAGGCCCACGGTTGGAAAGTATTCCCACAGGGCTTCATTCTTCCGGGCCTTCGCCGATTCAATGTCCAGCCTGGCGTTCTTGACATAGGGGTTGTTTCTGGAACTCAGTTCGAGGCACTGCTCCAGAGTCCATTCCCGCGGGATGTCGTCCCCTGCGCCGGGGTTTTGGGCCATACCGTTGCCGCACAGCGCAATGGCCGCCATAAAGAAGAGTATGTGTTGTGCTGTCATAGAATCAAATCTTTTTCTTGTCGGCATTCTTGAATATAAGCCAATATGAAACAGGCATTACCAGTACTATGAGGAAAATGGAGAGCATTGTTCCGAAGGCTATCACCAGCCCCATCGGCATCCATAGCGGGTCTCCGCTAAGAATCATAGGAAGCACTCCAAGGGCGGTGGTGCAGGATGTAAGGAAGATGGGCCTCATTCGCCTTTGTCCAGAGAGGATGGCGGCGGTGCGCACGTCCACGCCTTTGTCGAACCTGAGGTCTTCGGCATACTCGAACATTATTATTCCATTTCGCACTATTATTCCCACCAGGCTTATGAGTCCCAGTACCGCCGTAATGGTAAAGTCCATCCCAAACAGCCACAGCCCGAGGGAAGCCCCGAACAGGCACAGCAGGCTGAGCAGCAGCGTGAGTCCTGCGATACTCAGCTTCTTGAAATGGAAGAGCAGGAATAGGAACAGGATAGAAACGGCGGCCACGAAACTCAAGGCTATCTGAGGAAAGACGGTGTCGTTAGACGCCGAAAGGCCGCCGTATGTTATCGTTGCCCCCTGGGGCAGGCGTGGTACAATGTTATCCTGTATATATTGTCGTATGATGCGCATTGCCGCAGGTTCGCTTTTACCCATTTTCATATCGGCATATACACTTATGCCCTCTTCGCCGCAATAGCGCGGGCGCTGGGGAAGAGACCATTCAGGGTTTATGGAAGCTACCTGTGAAACGGGAACAGAAACCCCGGGAGTAAGGCTGGGTACCAGCATAGAGCCTATGTCGCGATAGTCCATATCGGCGGTCAGGCCGCTATTGTAAACGTTGACGGGTATTTTCTTGTCTCCCTCGAACAGGGTGGCCACCTGATAGCCGTCGAACGAACCGGTAGTTGCCAGCGACAGCAGAGTCCGGTTTATTCCCAGTCGAGAAGCTTCGTCCTGGTTTATGTCGAGTCCGATACCTGGTATAAGGTCATCGCAGTCGCTGTGCACCCATTTGAGCATATCGCTCATTCCGTACATATAGTCGCGCAATTCTTCGGCAAAGGGGAGAAGCTCTTCCAGGGGCGCTCCGTGGAACTTGATGTCTATGGACCCGTCTCCCTGGTAGTCGAGCTGCTTGAAGTGAATGAGGGCGTTTGGGAAAAGGTGCTCGTATTCGTCTTCCTTCTGGGTCAGGTATTCCACCGTGGCCTTATTGGAAGTGGTGTTCACGATAAGCTGGGCAATGTTGTTTCCCGGCAGCGACGGAGCGTATGTGCTGTGGAAACGGGGCGCCGACTCTCCGACGAAGGCGGTTACCGACTTAATCCTGGGATCAGACAGAAGAATGTTGGTAAGAGAATCGCTCAACTGCGCAGTGCTGGCTATGGACGAGTTGTGGTCGAGAGTTATCTCCACTGCAAAACAGTCGCGGTTGGCCTTGGGAAGCATCTGAATGTTGAGCTGCATAAACATAAGAATGCCCAGGGCGATTGCGGTGACCCCGATGCCCACGGTGAGGGCCGAGTGGTTGAAGCAGAACAGCTCGCATTTGTCATAGATTTTCTGCATCCAGGCAAAGAACCTGCTCTGCATACGGGTAATGGCATTCTGTGAGGGCGAAGCGTGGGAAATGAAGCGCACTTCGAGCGAAGGAACCACCAGCATTGCGTAAGCCAGGGAGCATCCCAGCGCAATGGCTATTATCCAGGGGAAGGATTCTATGAAGTCGCCCAGATAACCGGTAATGAGCCCCTTGGTGGGGAAGAACATTGCGCTTATGGCAAAGGTGGCCATAAACATTGGCAGGAACAGCTCTTTGGCGCTGGCAATTGCGGCCGAATGCTTTTCCATCCCGCTGCCAAGCTTTTCCATATAGCCGTCCATAGTTATTATGGAATCGTCGACTATCATTCCAAGCACTACTATCAGGGCGCCGAGGGTTACGGTGTTGAGCTGCATACCGGTCAGGTACATAACCGCCAGGGTGATGGCGGTGCAGACCGGAACTCCCGAACCTGCAATGAGGGCCGAGCGTATTGGGAACAGCATAAGCATCACTGCAATTACCACCAGCATCGAAATCAGAAGGTCGCGGAGGAAGCCCATAATAGAGGAGCGCACCACTTTCGGCTGGTCGGTGATACGGCTCATCTTTACCGAATCGGGCAGTTCTTCTGAAAATTCGTTCAGAACCTTGTCAACTTTCTTTCCGAAGCTTACCACATTGTTGTCATTTCTCATAGAGACGTTTACAATAATGGCCGTGTTTCCGTTGTACGAAACCGAGGGCTGGTCCTGCGTATAGCGCCGCTGCACGCTTGCTACGTCCTTGAGCCTGAGGCTGTGGCCGTCGGGCCCCGAAAATACGGGGTAGTCTTCGATCTCCTGCTCAGAGGTGACAGTGTTCCTGATATGTATGGGAGAGCAGGCGTAGTCGGTCTTGAAGGTGCCTCCCGACGCGTTCATTGTAGAAGTCTTGTAATCCAGCATAAGTGTGAGCGGACTTATTCCGTAGCCCGACAGCCGGTCGGCGTCCAGGTTTACGGCAATTTCCTCTTCCTGTTCGCCTATTATGCTGGCCTTTGCGAGCTGGGGAATCTGCCGCAGACGCTCGCAAAGAGCTTTTGCATATTCGCGCATTTCGCCCGGACCTTTGTCTTCCGATTCCATTGCGATGAGCAGGGAACTGGTCTCGCTGAAGTCGTCCAGAACCACCACGGCGGCAACTTCCGACGGCAGGGTCAGACGGGCGGCGTCCAGCCTCAGTTTTATCTTGGACCACACCTCATCCTTCATTCCGGCGGGGGAGGTGAGATCTACGTAAATGTAGCATATCCCGTCCCTGGAATAGGATTTGAGAGTTGCCCGGTCAACTTCCGGGAAAGAGAAAAGCACTTCCTCGAGCGGTGCGGTAAGCTGGTCCTGAACCTGTTCGGCCGTGGCTCCCGGGTAAATGGCCGCAACCAGCCCCTGCTTGATGTTGAAGGTGGGGAATTCGTCCCGGTTCATATTCACCAGCCCCACTATGCCCAGAGCCACCATACCGGCAACAACAATGTACACCAGCCTCTTGTGAGCTATGGCTCCGAGTGTGATGCCGCTTTGGCCGTTTTGGCTCAAATCTTTCAATACGTCCCTCATCTATTCAATCTCGGTAACTTTCATCCCGGTAGATACTTTCTGATAACCTTCCACTATAACCTTGTCTCCGTCCTTCAGGCCCTCCGACACTATCACTCCCTTTCCTGCATAACCTCCTGGTACAATGTGCCTCTTGGCTACCGTGCAGGAGTCCGACACCCAGACATACTTGCCCCGGGCGTCAATCTGCACCGCCGCCGAGGGAATTACGATACGGCTTTCGCTGTCGAGACTCTCGAAGCGGACCTTCACTGCCATTCCGGGCATAAGCCCGCGGGGGATACGGTCCATATTTAGGGAACACATATAGCTGTGGGTCAACGACGAAGACAGTATGCCGCGCTCGCATACCCGGGCCGGCGCATCCTTTATTCCCAGCGCCGGAATATCTGCCAGCGCCGGCATTCCGGTGCGAATGGCTCCAATCTCGTTTTCGTGTACCGGAATATTTATCTTGAAACCGGAAATGTCGGTAATCTTCACCACTCCCGCCCCCGCAGCCAGATCTTCCCCGGCCGACGGGTACACCTCGCTCACCACCCCTCGGTAGGGGGCCTTGAGCGAACAGTCTTCCACAGCCCTGCGGGCCGATGCCATAGAAGCCTCGGCTTTCTCCAGCTTGGTTTCAATGTCCATCAGCTGAACCTCGGTGATTGTGCCGCTGTCATACACCAGACGGGCCCTCTCCATTGCATCCCTGGCCTGCTCGAGGTTGGCCTGCGCTATGCTGTACGAACTTTCCACCTGCTGCGAACTGAGTACGGCCACAACCTCGCCTTGCCCGACAATGCTGCCCTGGCATACCTCCAGGCTCTTGAGGGTGCCGGGGTAGGGGGCAGTGAGCGTTACCTGCCTTACTGGAACGGCCTCTCCCATATAGCTGTTGCGGCAGAGTGCCTGAGACCTTGCAACTGTCTGCACCTTCACGCGAACGGGTAATTTTTCTTTCTTCTGGTGGAGTATGGAACTGTTTCCCTGGCAGGAACAAAGGACAGCCGCCGCCAGAATGACTGTAAATATTCTATTCATTTTTAGTCGCTATGCAGTTGACCGACGACGAAGTTACTTCTCCGCACATATCGGCATAATCGTATTTGCCACTGTAGTCAAGGTCGAACAGGACCATATTCTCGTATTTCTTTCCGCTGCCGCTTACCGTCATAAGGAAATAAGTGCTCTTGTCTTCCTCGTCGTCATTGCCGGGCAGAATGCCCACCTGCCGGACTACAGGCAGAAGGGAGATGCTGGCATCCCCGGCGGTCCCGTCGAAAACGGCGGGGTTGCCTCCGGTGACGTTCATCGTAACCTTGACGGAATTTCCGCCGGCCCCGAGAATGTGCATCTGGCCGCTTTCGGCCGACAGATACCGGTTGAAGACGGTATCCCTGGAGCCCAGGGTGTCTTTGATGACGGTATATTTAAAGGTAGTGTCGTTGAAGGTGCGTCCGGCTATGGTGCGCTTGACTACGGTGGTGTCAATCTTTATGGTGTCGCGCGCTATATCATATACTTTGCCGGTAATCTCCAGGAAACCTCCGGTCTTGAAGGAATAGTATCCGCGATAAATGTCGGCTCCCGACTTGCTGCAGGATACGAGTACGGCTGCGGCCGCAATCAATGCAATTTTTGTTTTTCTCATTTGCTGTTATTTTGTGCATCCCAAAAGGATTCTGTCCAATACTTCTTCGTACGTGGTTTTGGAGAGATCCGGGTCGTGCGAGCCCACAAACTGGAATTCCAGCCCCTTGAGCAGCATCACCATCATTTCTCCGAACGGCTCGGGCTGGACTTTGTCGGAGAAAAGGCCCTTGCTGTTGCCCTCCCGGCAAATGAACTCGAAGTACTCGCGTTCCCAGCGGTCGAAGTCGTCCCGTACGTTGCTTATGATGGAAAGCGCTTCGGACCGGCGGCCCTGCCTTTGGAGCGACAGATACCGGCTGTAAACCGTAGTGGCGCGTATGAGTTCCATCCGCTGTTTCAGGTACTCGCTCAATTCGGCCACTCTGTCGGAGTGATTCCCCTCCCTTATGCCGGTAAGATTTTCGCGAATCAGATGGAATTCACGTTCAATGACTTTGTGGAAGATCTCGGATTTGTTCCGGAAATAATAATATACGGCCGTCTTGGCCTTGTTCGATTCTCCCGAAATGTCCTCGATGGTGGTCTTGTCGTAGCCGTACCTTTCGAACAGGCGCTCGGCGGCGCACAGAATCTCGATTTTGATTTTTTCTTTGTCAACCATATCTGTAAAAATGGGTTAAGCGGACGCAAAGGTAATTAGAAAATTTGAATATTTGTGTAAATCGTTCAAAAAATACTCAAAAAATGCCTTCAGAATTTCTGAATGGGAAAGGAAATTGTTATCTTGCAGGATTAAAATAATAGTATGAAAAAATATCGTATCGGCATTATTGCAGTTCTGGTAATCGTTTGCTTTGCGCTTGGTTACGGAATAGGAAAATTGTTTATTGGAATGAAAGGAGACCAGGAAAAGGGTTACATCGGGCCCCAGGAGCCCGTAGTAGAGAACGGAGTTTTATCTCCCGGAGTATTGTTGTCGTTCGGAAGGTTGTCCGATCCTCAGCTTTCTCCGGACGGCACGAGCATCCTGTACGGAGTGTCATATACCGACATTGAAGAGAACCGCAGCTGCCGTAATATTTTTGTGTGCGACGTCAACGGGGGAAAGCCCCGGCAGCTTACCCGATATGCGAAGAGCGTCAGCTGTGCAAGATGGAGCAAGGACGGCAAGAGTATATATTTCCTTATGGACTCTCAGCTGTGGAAGGCTCCGCTGCGCGGGAAAAAGCTCGGTCGCAGGGAAAAACTTTCCGATGTTCCCTGCGGCATAAGCGATTTCAAGATTTCTCCCGACGAGAGTCAGATTCTGTACGTAAGTTCGGTGCAGGGGCCCGTGACCGCTCCATCTGACAAATATCCCGAACTGGACAAGGCTCAGGCCTACGTTGCCACCGACCTTATGTACCGCCACTGGGACCACTGGGTTACCCGCACCCCCCGCAGCTTTGTAGCTGTCCTGGGCAACGGCACCATTACTGCCGACAATTCGCTGGACATTCTTGCCGGAGAGCCGGGATTCGAACTTCCCACCGAGCCTTTCGGCGGAGCCGAGCAGTTGGACTGGGCTCCGGACAGCCGGCATATCGCCTACAGCTGCAGGAAAAAGACAGGCAAGCAGTATGCATTCAGCACTTGCAGCAATATCTACATTTACGATATCCTTACCGGCCTTACCATGGAGGTAACCTCCGAAGGCGGGTATGACACCAACCCCAAGTGGAGCCCCGACGGCACTGCGCTCGCCTGGATTTCAATGGAAAGGGACGGGTATGAGGCCGACCGCCAGAGGCTTATGGTCGCTCCGGTCGCTTCGCAGACCCAGCCGGCCGACGGACAGAATTTCGGACTCAGCGTAGGCTCTGTGCGGGAACTTTCAAAGGACTATATCTACGATGTCGAAGACCTGTTCTGGACTCCGGACTGTGGACAAATCATATTCCCTTCAACCATAGACGGGCTGTGCGCTCTTTGCAGCGTTCCTGCAAACGGGGCCGGAAGCATCCGACGCATTACCCCCGCCAGCTGGTGGCTGGGCTTCGGGGTTCCGTTTGCATATACGCAGGGCGAGGAGGGCACTTCCATCCTCTGCAGCTATCAGAGTATGGAGTTCCCCACCGAGTTGGTTGCCGTAAATGAATCGGCCGCCGGCGAGGTCAGCTACAAGCAAATCACCAGCGAGAATACCCGCATACTCGAGCAGCTCAGCCCCATACGTCAGGAAAGCATCACTATTTCCGGCGGCAACGCAGAAGACCTTCAGTGCTGGGTTCTCTACCCTCCGCAGTTCGACCCCGCCAAACGCTATCCGGCAATCGAAATGTTCAACGGAGGCCCCCAGACCCCGCTCGACCAGAGCTGGAGCTATCGCTGGAATTTCAGGATGATGTGCCAGCAGGGGTACGTGGTGATTCTGCCCAACCGGCACGGCAACAGCGGCTTCGGCCAGCCTTGGAAAGAACAGATAAGCGGCGACTATCAGGGTCTCAATATGCAGGATTATCTGGCCGCAGGCCGATGGATAAAGAGCCAGCCCTGGTGCGGCAAGCTGGCCGGAGTGGGTGCATCATACGGCGGATTCTCGGCTTACAACCTGATGGGAATACACGGCGACCTGTTCGACTGCTTCATCTCCCACGCCGGCATCTTCAATGAAAAACAGCTGTGGTACACCACCGAGGAGGCCTGGTTCGGTAACTGGGACAACGGCGGACTCACTCCCTACGCTTTCGAAGAGGGCCGGACCGGCCCTAAAGGCGACGGCATAACCTTCGGCGGAATGCAGCAGGCCGGGGCTCCTTACGCAGTGACTCCCAAGGCCCGCGAGCATTACGCCCACGACCCCGAGAGCCGCATTACAAACTGGCATACTCCTATCCTGTGCATTCACGGTATGATGGACTTCCGCATTCCATACGAACAGGGTATGGCCGCATTCAACGCCGCGCAAATGATGGGGGTTCCCAGCAAGCTCATAATCTTCCCCGAGGAATGTCACTGGATTCTCCAGCCTCAAAACGCTATGTTCTGGCACCGTGAATTCTTCGACTGGCTGGACCGTTGGACAAAACAGTAAAAATTGAAGTCAAAGTTAGAATATGAAAAAAGTCTTATTTTCCATTTTATTCTGCCTGCTGGCCCTCAGCACAGGCGCACAAACCTGGGTCCGTATCAACCAGGTCGGCTATCTGCCCAAGGACGTGAAGGTTGCAGTCCTTATATCCACCTCGGAAACCAACGGTAAGTTCACCGTTTACAGCGCCGTTGACAATAAGCCGGTGTTCAAGGGCAGGGGAGTAAAGGCCGACCCTTCGAAATGGGCCCTCAAGAGTGCCTGGCGGCTCGATTTTTCGGCAGTGGAGACAGCAGGGGAGTATTATATAGAGACAAACGGGGTTAAATCTCCGGTTTTCGAAATTGGGGCTGGCGTTTATGACGGTCTTGCCGACTATCTGCTTGTATATATGAGACAGCAGCGCTGCGGGTACAATCCCTACAACGACGCCTGCTGCCATCAGCACGACGGATACATCCTGTACCACCCCACCAGGAACGGGCAGCATATCGACGTTACCGGAGGGTGGCACGACGCTGCCGACTATCTGCAGTATATGACCACTTCGTCCACCACCATCTACCATATGGCGTTTGCATATAAATATACAAAGGACAAGAGCGTGTTCAAGGACGAATATGATGCTCTTGGAAAGAAGGGTGCCAACGGCATTCCCGACATCGTGGACGAGGTTAAATGGGGCCTTGACTGGCTCGACAAGATGAACCCTGCTCCCAGGGAAATGTATTATCAGATAGGCGATGACCGCGACCATTGCGGAATGCGCTATCCGCAGGACGACAATGCCGACTACGGCTATGGTCCGGGACAGGGCCGTCCGGTATATTTTGTGAGCGGCGAGCCTCAGGTGGCCGGCCGCAAGTGGGGGCTGGTGAACCGTACCACCGGAGTTTCATCGGCCGCAGGCAAATTTGCTTCGACCTTTGCTCTGGGCGCCGACGTAATCAAGGAATGGTATCCCGAACTTGCAGAGAAAATAGAGGCCAAGATTAAGCCGGCCTACGAGTTTGCGCTGGAAAAGCCGGGCAATACCCAGACCGCCTGCGTGGTTTCCAAGTATTTCTATGAAGAGGATACCTGGGTGGACGACGTGGAACTTGCCGCCGCTACAATGTACACGCTCAACGGCGAAGAATACTGGAAGAAGCAGGCCTCTTACTGGGGAGAACTTGAACCGGTTTCCCCCTGGATGGAAAAAGGCCGCGGCCCCGGCAAGGAATATCATCACTATCAGTGGTATCCGTTCATCAACCTGGGCCATTTCCTACTGGCTTCGAGCGCCGACAAAGAGGTGAGCGAGGAGTTTGCAGGCTATATGAAGCAGGGCCTTCAGGATATGCTGGACCGTGCCGGCAATGAGCCTTTCCTGCACGGTGTCCCTTACCTGTGGTGCTCAAACAATCTTACTTCGGCGGCTGTGACACACGCCCAGCTTTACCGTCGCGCCACAGCCGATGAATCTTTCCGTGAAATGGAAGCCGCTCTCCGCGACTGGTTGCTGGGCTGCAACCCGTGGGGAACGACAATGATTCCCGGTATCCCGTTCAAGATGAGGGACGGTTACGACTATCCTACCCAGACCCATTCATCATATACCAGCAAGAACGGCCAGCCTACCTGGGGCGGTCTTGTGGACGGTCCCATCTACAGCAAGCTTTTCCAGGAGAGGGCCGGAGGCGTAATAAGTGGCGGAGACCCCTGGGCAGTATTCAACAATGGAGAGGCCGTATATCACGACACCATTCACGACTATGCCAGCAATGAACCTACAATGGATGGCACTGCCGGACTTACATACATTTTCGCCGCATTGCAGCAGGAAGGCAACAGCCAGAAATAATGAATCCCAGTCTGTCAAACGTAGAAAACAATGCCTGAAAATCTACATCTTGTAACTGAACTTGCAATCATTCTCATTGCGGCCGGAGTGTTCACCATTCTTTCAAAGGCCGCAAAACAACCTGCCATCCTTGGCTATGTGGTAGCCGGATTCCTGGTGGGGCCACACCTGGGCCTGTTTCCGCAGTTCAGTACCGAGTCCATAAATGAATGGTCAGAAATAGGTATCATATTCCTTATGTTCGGCCTTGGCCTCGATTTCAGTTTCAAGAAACTGTTGAAGATAGGTAGCAATGCCCTTATAACGGCCGGCATCACCTGCACCGGAATGTTCATAGTGGGAATCACTCTGAGCAATCTTCTGGGCTGGAGTACGATGGAAGGAATATTCCTGGGAGGACTTATGGGAATGAGTTCCACCACCATCATCATAAAGGCCTATGGCGATATGAACCTTATGGGCAAGCCCTACGCCCCTCAGATTTTTGGCGCCCTTGTTTTCGAGGACCTCTTTGCCATTCTGCTTATGGTGCTGCTGTCGGCAATGGCGGTGACCGGCCGGTTCGAGGGAAAGGATATGATTATGGGAATCCTGAAGCTGGTGTTCTTCCTCATTCTGTGGTTCCTGGTAGGCATTTGTCTCATTCCGTTGATTCTCAAGAAGGCAAAGAGATTCCTGAACGACGAGATTCTGATGATTGTGGGCATAGGCCTTTGCTTCGGTATGGTTGTCCTGGCCAATCTGGCCGGATTCAGTTCGGCCCTCGGTGCATTCGTGATGGGCTCGCTTCTGTCCGAAACGGTGGAAGGAAAGCAGATTGAATCTCTGACATCCAAAATCAAGGACCTGTTCGGCGCAATTTTCTTTGTGTCGGTGGGAATGATGGTTGACCCTTCAATCATTGCCCAGTACTGGGTAGTCATCATTGTCATAGCGCTTTCTGCAGTTGTGGGAATATTCCTGTTCAGCACCTTCGGTACCTTGCTTTCGGGCCAGGGCGTGAACAATTCCATCCATACCGGATTCACAATGGCCCAGCTGGGAGAATTCTCGTTTATTCTCGCGGGTCTCGGATGCAGCCTCGGAGTTATGAGGGAATTCATTTATCCGGTCATTATTTCGGCCTCGGTAATCACCATCATCGCCACTCCTTTTCTTATCCGGCTTGGAGATCCGGTGGCCGCCTGGGTTGACCGGAAACTGCCCGCCAAGGTCCTAGCAATCTTTAATTCCAAGTCCGACAACCGGCAGAATTCCAAGGCCGAGCAGGATGAATGGCGCAAACTGCTCAAGAAGTATTTCATTAGAATCGCGCTTTACAGCGTAATAACAATAGCTGTAATCCTCGCCTGCAGGACCTATCTGCCTTCACTCCTGGACGGTCTTGCCAGCTTCAGTATGTCGGAGCGGCTGATCAAATGGATCAATCTGCTAATCACTCTGGCGCTCATCTCGCCGTTCATTTACGGTATGGTTGTAAGCGGCCGCTCGGTAAGGTCGTCGGCCGACATCCTGCTGTCCAGAAATTCTGCAAACAGGTGGCCGTTGCTGGCTTTGATAGCCTTCAGGGCAATTCTTGCCAGCTTGTTTGTATTCGCGGTTATTCTCAGCCATTTCAAGCTTGCCTGGTGGGCGATATTGATTCTGTTTATCCTGGAGGTGCTGCTGTTCGTGTATATTGCAAAGAAGTCGGCGTCCAAGATAAGCAGGCTGGAGACAACTTTCCTTGAAAACTTGAATTTAAAGGAGGAATTGGAAAGAAAGGCGGCTCCCGTGTCGTCGGCTATCAATGAAAAGCTTGCAGACTACGATATTACAATTCACAATTTCACCATTTCTCCGGAATTCAGGTATATAGGAAAGCCTTTGCGGGAGATGCCTTTCAGACGCAATGCAGGAATCAATATCATTAAGATACTCAGAGGCACAAGGTCCATCATTATTCCCGGTGGAGATGAGAACATTTACCCTGGCGACGTCATTCTGGCTGTAGGTGCCAAGTCTCAACTGGACAAGTTTGCCGAGATGATTCAGGAACTCTCCGATGTTCAACCGTCCGAAAATGAGGAGTTCATTGTGGAGTCGGTGGTTGTCGGAAAGGATTCCCTGCTTCTGGGAAAGACGCTCAGGCAGCTGGATATGCGCAAGAATTCCTGTATGATTGTAAATATGCTGGACAAGGAAGGCCACCATATTACGAATCCTTCACCGGAGCAGATTATTTCGCTGGGCGATACAGTTTGGATTGCGGGAGAGAAATCTTCTGTCGAATGGTACACCGCTTGCAGCTGACGGGACATTCCGCCTGTCAACTGATGGCGCTGTAATCTTTAACGTTATACTTGTTCTTGCGGAGCTCCCGAACCAGAAGGGCGTTCCGCTTGTCATTCAGCCCGGGATCCTTCTCAAGGACAGACTGGGCGTATGCGCGGGCCTCCGAAAGAAGAATACCGTCCCGGGCGAGAGATGCTATTGAAAGCTCAACGGGAAGCCCGCTCTGCTGAGTTCCCTCAAGGTCTCCGGGACCCCGCATCCGCATATCTTCTTCGGCAATGCGGAATCCGTCCTCGGTGTCCACCATCAACTGGAGCCGGTTGTGGGCATCGGCCGAGATTTTAGGCCCTCCCACCATAATGCAGTAGGACTTCTCGGCCCCGCGGCCTACCCGTCCCCGAAGCTGATGCAACTGGCTGAGCCCGAAGCGCTCGGCACTTTCAATGACCATTACGCTGGCGTTCGGAACGTCCACTCCAACCTCAATGACGGTGGTGGCTACCAGAATGTTGGCCCTACCGGCAGCAAAGGCATCCATATTGAAAGCCTTGTCCTCCGACTTCTGCTGCCCGTGTACCAGCGCTACCTTATACCGGGGCAGCGGAAATTCCTTCATAATCTCTTCGTATCCCTGCTCTACGTTGCTAATATCCAGCTTTTCGTTCTCGAAAATCATAGGATACACAATGAACGCCTGTCTGCCGGAGGCTATCTGCTTGCGGATAAACTCGTACATCGCTCCCTTGCGCTGTGGGGTTATGAGCATTGTCTGAACAGGCTTGCGGCCGGGAGGCATCTCATCCAGAACGCTAATGTCAAGGTCTCCGTAAAGGGTCATAGCCAGGGTGCGGGGAATGGGAGTGGCGGTCATAACCAGGATATGCGGCGGCACGGCCGATTTGCTCCAGAGCTTGGACCTCTGGTCAACCCCGAAACGGTGCTGCTCGTCAATAACGCACAGCCCCAGCGATGCGAACGAGACCGAATCTTCAATGAGAGCGTGCGTGCCCACAATGATTCCTATGCTGCCGTCCCTGAGTCCTGCGTCAATAATCCTCCGTTCTTTGACCGTGGAACTGCCGGTAAGCAGGGCGCTGCGTACCCCGGTGGGCGCGAGAAATTTCTGAATGTTTGCAAAATGCTGCTGGGCAAGCACTTCGGTAGGGGCCATAATGCAGGCCTGGAAGCCGTTTCCTACGGCCAGAAGGCAGCTCATCACTGCAACCAGTGTCTTTCCGGAACCCACGTCTCCCTGGAGCAGGCGGTTCATCTGGTGGCCGCTCATAAGGTCGGCCCGGATTTCCTTTATCACCCTCTGCTGGGCTCCGGTAAGTGAATACGGAAGGGCATTGAAGCACGCCCGAAACTCTTCTCCAACCGCTTTCATAAGAATTCCGCGGCTGGCAGCGGTCCTTACGTATTTCTGTTTCAGAAGGCTCAGCTGCAACAGGAAGAGTTCTTCGAACTTGAGCCGTCGCTGTGCCTTCTGCAGGGCATATTCGTCTTTTGGGAAATGTATGTTGCGGATGGCATAGGACAGAGGGCACAGCGCGTTTTCTGCGAGCACATATTCGGGCAGAGTCTCCTCCAGTTCCGGCAGGCAGAGCCCCAGCGCGGCGGCCTGCAACTTGCACATAACCTTCCCTGTGATTCCGCTGCTCTTGAGCTTTTCAGTACTGGGATACACTCCGGTAAGCCCGCCCTGCATAAGCCCTTCCTGAACGGGATCCACCTCGGGGTGAACCATATTTATCTTTCCCGAAAAGGTCTGCGGCTTGCCGAAGAATATGAAGCTGCTTCCCGGTATAAGGCGCGACTTGTTCCAGTTTATTCCCTTGAAAAAAACGAGCTCCATACGCCCGCTGTCATCCTCTACAATCACGCTCAACCTTTTGTGAGGGACTTCATCCACCTTTATTACGGTGGCTTTGATTTGCACATAAGCAAGGTCGGGCTGCACCTGTGCAATAGGTACAACCCGGCTCCTGTCTATGTATCGGAAAGGGTAGAAGTGAATGAGATCGCTCAGGGTTTCGATTCCGAGTTCGCTTTTAAGGAGAGCGGCCCGCTTGGGCCCCACTCCGCTCAAGTACTGGATATTGCTCCCGAGCTCTCCCATAATGGATGTCAGTGCTTAAGCATCCAGCTTATGAAATCGCTTTCCTTGAATGCATTGTGCCAGCTTGCGTGTCCTACTCCGGGGTAGGTCACCAGCTCACAGTCGATTCCCCAGGAACGGAGCACGTCGTTGGCCTGGATGGAATATTTGGGATTGACCGACTTGTCGGCAAGTCCGTGGAAGATGCGGAATGCGGTGCGCCCGTTATAGCGGCTGCACCGGTAAACGTTCACGCCTCCGCAGATGGGCTGCACGGCCGCAAAAAAGTCGGGGTAGCGCAAAGTGAGGTCGAATATTCCGAATGCGCCCATAGAAAGACCGGTGCCGTAGATGCGGTCGGTATTTACAAATCCCAGATTGATGAAGCTGTCCATAAGTTCCTTGACAGCCTCGAGAGCCTTGGTTATGGGAGCGTATTGGGGGAAATGCTCAACCTTTCCCTCGCCGCTGTTAACGGGGGCCCAGTAGTCGTGCCAGGGGCACTGGGGAGCGATGAAAATTACGCCCTTGAGTTCCTCGCTGGATGCGAAGAGCTTGCCTCCGTGGAAAGTCTGCGCATCGTTGTCGGTTCCTCTTTCGCCGCTGCCGTGGAGGAAAACCATCATAGGGTAAGTAGAGTTGGGGTCAAAATTCTCGGGATAGAGAATCTTGTAGGGAAGATCGAGTCCGTTGGACGCGTGGAAGACTTTTTTCGTGTATTCGCGCTCCTGAGCGAATAAGGCACTGCTGATAACCATCAACAGTGCCAATACTGTAAATATTCTCTTCATTAAAGTTGAGGACCTGCGGCAACCAAAGCCTTTCCGGCCTCGTTGCTTTCGTATTTCTTGAAGTTCTTGATGAAGCGTCCGGCAAGGTCTTTTGCCTTCTCCTCCCATTCGCAAGCGCACTTGTAGGTGTCGCGAGGATCAAGAATACCGGTATCTACACCCTTGAGTTCGGTGGGAACCTCAAAGTTGAAATAAGGGATGTTCTTGGTGGGAGCCTTGTCGATGCTGCCGTCCAGAATAGCGTCAATGATACCGCGGGTGTCGCGGATAGAGATACGCTTGCCGGTGCCGTTCCATCCGGTATTTACCAGATAAGCCTTGGCGCCGCTCTGCTGCATTCTCTTAACAAGCTCTTCGGCATACTTTGTAGGATGGAGCTCCAGGAATGCCTGTCCGAAGCAAGCCGAGAATGTAGGAGTGGGCTCGGTGATTCCGCGCTCGGTTCCTGCAAGCTTGGCAGTGAATCCGGAAAGGAAATAGTACTTGCACTGCTCGGGAGTGAGGATTGACACCGGAGGAAGAACTCCGAATGCATCGGCCGACAGGAAAATGACCTGCTTTGCGGCGGGACCTGCGCTCAGGGGGCGTACAATGTTCTTGATATGGTAGATAGGATAGCTTACGCGGGTGTTCTCGGTAACGCTCTTGTCGTTGAAGTCAATTTTGCCTTCGCCGTCAACGGTAACGTTCTCGAGGAGAGCGTCGCGATGGATTGCGTTGTAGATGTCGGGTTCAGACTCCTTGTCCAGCTTGATTACCTTTGCGTAGCAGCCGCCTTCGAAGTTGAATACTCCGTGGTCGTCCCAGCCGTGTTCGTCATCGCCGATGAGCTTGCGCTTGGGGTCGGTGGAAAGGGTGGTCTTTCCGGTTCCTGAGAGGCCGAAGAAGATGGCTGTGTTCTCGCCGTTCATATCGGTGTTGGCCGAGCAGTGCATTGCTGCGATGCCCTTGAGGGGAAGGAAGTAGTTCATCATAGAGAACATACCTTTCTTCATTTCTCCGCCGTACCAGGTGTTGAGGATAACCTGCTCCTTGCTTGAAACGTTGAAAGCCACGCAGGTGTCGCTGCGCAGTCCAAGTTCCTGATAATTGTCCACCTTAGCCTTTGAAGCTGCGTAAACGATGAAATCGGGCTCCTGGTCAAATTCTGCCTGATTCTTGGGACGGATGAACATATTTGTTACGAAGTGGGCCTGCCAGGCAACCTCCATAATGAAGCGAACCTTCATACGGGTGTCTTCGTTGGTGCCGCAGAAACCGTCCACAACGTAGAGTTTCTTGCCGCAGAGCTGGTCCAGAGCGAGTTTCTTCACTTCTGCCCATACTGCTTCGTTCATAGGATGGTTGTCGTTGTGATACTCCTCGGAATCCCACCATACGGTGTCCTTGGAGTTCTCGTCCATAACTATGTATTTGTCTTTGGGAGAACGTCCGGTATAGATACCGGTCATAACGTTGAGTGCACCGAGCTCGGTTTCCTGAGCCTTTTCATAACCTTCCAGCTCGGGGCGAGTCTCCTCATTGAAAAGCACCTCGTATGTGGGATTGTAAACAATCTCCTTAACATCCTTGATGCCGTACTTGTTTAAACAGATATTTGCCATTTTTTATTTGAAATAAGTTTGTTTGAATTTTTGCGGCACAAATTTAATATAAATTTGACTCCTTTCAAAGGCCTTTTTTCTTATTTTCAGAATTCTGAAATAAGCATAAGCCAGCGCGACGCCGTGAGCCCGAAGACTTCCTTGGGGGTGGCTACGTTGAATTGTGGCCAGTACGGTACGTCCTCGTTCCCCAGAGCCTGTATTCCCACCGGAATTTCGCCCGTCATCTCGCCGGGGAGAGCATTGTAGAGCTGCCCCCAGAATGCTCCCTCGCCGTAAATGAGCGATTGCCCGAAGGGGTTCAGTCCCACTACCCAGCTCAGCTGTTTTTCGGCTATGTCCCTGAGTTCGCGGTCGCCCAGCACGCGTGCGCAGATGGCCGCGGCCTTGCCGGTGGAAAGGCTTACCACGGTATTGCCGCGGAACGAATACCATACGGGGAAACGGCGCAGGTAGTACTCTTCGTCAAGCTTCACCCCGTTGCCCAGCTGCGCATAGTACTCAAGGGCGGCGCTGCTGTCGCGGGGCGCTCCGAGCTGCCAGGGGTAGAAGAGTTCGGGATAGTCCACTTCGTGAATGTTGTAAACTCCGCTTGGAACCATTCCGTAGGGCGCGGTGTATTTCATAATGTCCTTCAGATATCCTCCGTACAGTTCTACGGCGTTCATCCAGCGGCCGTAGTCGGGATGCCCTCCCTGCGTCTCGCACAGAGCGTCGAGCGCCTCCATAAAGGCGTAGTCCCTGGATTTGTGGTTATAGTGCACTCCGCTGTTGCGGGAGCTGTCGCCGTAGAAGAATCCCTTCAGGCCCTGCCCTACAGGCTCGGTGCGCTGGCATTGAAGCGGAAGCTCTATGAAACGCACGGCCTGCTGCGCGTAGAAATCAGATGCCGTCAGTTTGTACAGCATACTGGCCGCCCAGGATACACTGGCATTGTACTGGCTTTCCGGAGTGTTCTTGGCGTGCAGCTTCTTTGCGGTCTGCAGTTCACTGTAACCGGCCTCGTTGTAGCGCTCAAGCCCCCACTGGAAGTCCTGTATGGCACTGTCGGTGAGCTTGACAACCATCTCGGGGTCGTCCTGCAGCACCATTGCAGCATAGGCTTCTATGCCGGAAAGCACGAAATTCTCGTAAGCGCCGTTATAGACATTGCAGACCCTTCCTCCGGAATCGTCCCAGGTTCCCAGAATTCCGTCGGTCCATAGGTTGGTGCCCCAGGAAATCATTCGTACACCGTCGCCCAGGCGGGAGCGCAGGACAAAGTCCATACCCCACATCGCTTCTTCTACAAGGCGGTTGTATAGTTCCAGGTTACCTTTCTTTTGAGCCGTCTGCGCCATTTGCAGCAGACTGTAAGAGATTTCTCCGGTCTGAAGGGTCTGCTGGGCCATATCCCCGGCATCGTGCCAGCCTCCGTGAATAGGTATTATTTTGCCGTCATAGTCGATATGAATGTCGGAATGGCAGGTGCCGTGCTTGCCCGGAACCGGATAGCCGCAGCGTTCGCAGAAGAGGAAGTTTATCATTCTCCAGGCCGAGTCTTCCCATACATTGTCGTCGATTCTGAAAACCGATGACTTGAGTTTCCCAAGTTTGAGAAAATACTCTCCCGGGGTGGTCAGAGCCGAGAAATCGGCGGTCACAAAACGGCCGTTGACGGTGGTGGTTCCGGCGGTCCTGCCCTTAAATACAGGCTTCTCGGAGGCGCAGTCTATGATCTCAAACCGTTCTTCGGCCCTGGAGGCCCCGATTACTGCGGTTTTCTGCGCTCCGGTGGTATAGCCGGTGCCCGAGACGGTGATGCGGCCCTTGCCCGGATGCCAGCCTTTTGCAACTTCGGGCTGTTCTATTTTTTCCAGACGGATGTCATCGATGTCCACGATAATGGAGTCCCCCTGGGTGAGTTCGCGCCCGAATATCTCGATTACAAGGCTTATGCGGGTTATCCTGTCTCTGGGAAGTTCGGGGAATTCCAGAATACAGTCGTTCCATTCGTTGTTCCTGAGGTTAATCTCGTGCTGCCCTTCGCGACCGTATTTGTCGGGAACCTTCACTTGTCCGTCATTGGTAAAGCAGAGATTCAAATAAATGCTGCGCATTCCTTCGCACTGCGGAAAGACACTCAGCCGTATGCGGTTGTATGCGGTCCAGTCCTGCCCGCCCGTGTCGAATTCTGCAAAACAGGAGCCGCGGCCTATTCCGGGGGCACTCCCCGTAGGCATTGAAGGCGCGCTCATCCTAAGGCTGTAGCTGCCGCTCACAGCCCTCTCGTCGCAGAGGCCTATGCTTCCGTGGCCGCGGTGAGACCATCCGTCCAGGCTCTCCATATCGCACAGCACGTCGCTGCGCAGTACTTTTTTAGTAAGTCCGAAGGCTTCCACCGAGTTTTCGGGATGTAGCTTCAGCGGTTTGTGAATGTATCCCGATTCTCTGATTTCAGACAGGAACTCACTGTGGGTCTGTGCGGTAATGGCCCAAGGCAATATGATGGCCATTATGGTCAGAAGGATTTTTTTATTCATTGGTTATGGGTTTTGATTGTGTAAATGTACGCAAAATCATTTAAATTTGTATGCTTATGGATGCACTTGAAACGCTTAAAAAGTACTGGGGTCACGATTCCTTCCGCCCAATGCAGAAGGAAATCATTGACCGTGCCCTGGACGGAGGTGACGTGCTTGCGATTCTGCCTACGGGCGGCGGCAAGTCGGTATGTTTTCAGGTGCCCTGTCTTATGAAGGAGGGGCTGGCGCTGGTGGTTACGCCGCTCATAGCCCTTATGAAGGATCAGGTGCAGAATCTCGAAGCACGCGGAATCAGGGCCGTGGCCCTGTATGCCGGAATGACCCGCAGAGAGATAGATCTGGCCCTGAACAATGCCGCATACGGCGACTTCAAGTTCCTTTATGTTTCGCCCGAACGCCTTGGCACCGCACTGTTTAAGTCTTATCTTGAAGTGCTGAATATCAACTATATAGTTGTTGACGAGGCGCACTGTATCTCTCAGTGGGGCTACGACTTCCGCCCCGATTACCTGCAGATAGGGGAGTTGCGAAGGGCGGTGGATGCTCCTGTCATAGCGCTTACCGCAACGGCTACTCCCAGGGTTGCGCAGGACATAATGGACAGGCTCTCCGCCGATGGCAGGGAGTTTACCCTTATGAAATCGGGCTTCGAGAGGGAAAACCTGAATTACATAGTGCGGGAGTGCTCCGACAAGTTGGGGCAGGTTCTGACGGTGTGCAATTCGGTCCCCGGCTCCGGCATAATATATCTTCGAAGCCGCAGTAAATGTGAGGAACTGTCTGCCCGGCTCAAGGCCGAAGGTCTGAGCGTGGCCTTCTATCACGCCGGGCTGGGGCCGCAGGCCAGGGCTTCAAGACAGGAGGCCTGGAAGCGGGGAGAAATACGAATTATGGTGTGCACCAATGCATTCGGTATGGGCATTGACAAACCGGACGTGCGGCTTGTAATCCATATGGATTTGCCCGAAAGCCCCGAGGCATATTTCCAGGAGGCCGGCCGTGCCGGGAGGGACGGCAAGACTTCCTATGCCGTGCTGCTGTGGAACCGGACCGACCTGCAGCGGGCCTCGAAATTGGAAAGGACAAGTTTTCCCGAGCTGGAATACATAGCCGACGTTTACCAGAAACTGCACATATACAATTCCATACCATACGACCAGGGGGAGAACCGTCAGGTCAAGTTCGACCTGGCAGAATTCTGTGCCCATTTCAAGCTGGAACGTTCACGCGTGCATTATTCTCTGGTTTATCTGGAAAGGTCGGGTCATATCACCTATTCCGAAGACGTGGACATTCCCACTCGCGTGCAAATTGTCCGTTCCCGCAACGAGCTGAACGACCTGGTGTTCGATGACCCGCTCCTGGGCGATGTGCTGGAGGCGCTTATGCGCGGTTACCCCGGAATATTCAGCTTTGCGGTATGCATAAACGAGGAACGCTTCTGTGCCGCGTGCGGCGTGAGCGTGGAGCATCTTCACCGGCTGCTGTACCGTCTGAGCCTGGAACACGTTATAAAGTATATTCCCTGTGAGCGCTCGTCGGTTATTGTTTTGCACCACAACAGGTTGCAGCCAGGGAATGTGGATATGCAACCCCAGCGCTACGAAATGCTGCTGCAAAATTACCGGGACCGTTGCGCGGCTATGGCGGGCTACGTAACGCAGGACTCCGAATGCCGGAGCCGCTATCTCTTGAAATATTTCGGGCAGGAAAATTCGACTCTCTGCGGCCGTTGCGACGTGTGCCGTGCCAAAGGTTCAAAGGGGGAACTGAACCTTCTGAGGGAGTATCTGGCCGCTCATCCGAACGCTACTATAGAGGATATCAAGGCCCTTGCCCTCAACCCTTCTTCCGGCTTCACGCCCCGCGTCCTGGAACTCTACCGGCTCCTTTCCCGCTGAAAAGGGAAAGGGCAGCACCATTTTATTTTATTCGGCTGTCTCTACCGGAGTCTCTACCGGAGTCTCTACCGGAGTGTCTATCGGAGTGTCTGTAGAAGTTTCTGCGGGTGTTTCCGGCTGGGCCTCTTTTACGCAGAAACCGTAAATGCCGCTGAAGTCATATGCCCCGAGTTTGGCGGGCTTGAATACCACTGCGTATTCGCCGGGCTGGAAATCGGCCCTGATTTCGAAGGTGTTTTCGTCTATGAGCTCCCATTCGAACTCAACTCTGGGGAGTTTGTTGGTGTTGAATCCTTGCAGAGACGTGCCTCCGTCATATATGCGTTTGTTCTTGGCAACCTGCAGCGGAACAATGAGAATGAGGTCGGGGGTCATTGACTTGATGAACGCATCGTAACGCTTGGGAGTTCTAATAATGGCTTTTTTCTCGGGGTCTATTACCATAACTATTTTGTCGGTTACAGTGACTCCTGCGGTTTCTCCCTTGAACGTGACACTGGTTTTGCCTATTTCCACGCCAATGACGTTGACTCCTGAGTTATGGCTGATTCCCGGAGAGTAATGCAGGGAAGTTGCAGTTCCGTCTACGATAGAATAAATTCCGGGAGCAAGTTTTTCGTCCTGAGCAAAGAGAGTCGAAGATATAGCCATACATACGGCAAGTAAGGTGCAGATACGTTTCATAATTATTTTTGCTAAATTTGTACAAAGGTATAAAATTTTACACTAACAGTCTGCAAATGAAAAATCAGAAATTGGAACTCAAAGGAATGAAGTTTTACGCATTCCACGGTTGCCTGCCGTTCGAAAGGCAGAGCGGAGCCGAGTATCTGGTAGATTTCGAATGTTATTACGATTTCGGCCCGGCGGCCGGCTGCGACGACCTGTCACAGGCCATAGATCTTGCCCGCGTTTATGCTTTGGTGGCCGCGCAGATGCAAATACCCTGCAAACTCATAGAAACTGTGGCTGTCCGCATTGCCGATTCCATATCTGCGGAATTTCCGCAACTCGAGCGCTTCAGCGTAAAGGTATGCAAACTGAACCCTCCCGTGGACGGAGAATGCCTGTTGTCGGCCGCTACGGTTGAAAGGCCTTAAGCCAGAATTATGAATACGCAAGGTCTTTTCCCAATGGAGAAGGCCTTTTCTTTTTTCCATTGTGCCACCGTTTTTGTGCGTATGAGTTCAGACTCAAGGGTGAGGTCGGCGGCAATGCAGAGCCGGGTGCTGTCGGAAAGTCCGGCGAGCATATCGGCGAACAGCGCATCGTTGCGGTAAGGTGTCTCAATGAATATCTGCGACTGATGCAGGGAGGCCGACTGCTTCTCCACACTCCTTAGCGCGGCCCGGCGTTCATCGGTCTTTGCCGGAAGGTAGCCTCGGAAAGCGAAAGACTGACCGTTGAGCCCCGAACCCATAAGCGCCAGCATAAGTGAAGACGGTCCTACCAGAGGCACTACGTCTATCCCCATTCTGTGGCAGGCGGCTACCAGAAGTGCACCGGGGTCGGCCACTGCCGGGAGCCCCGCTTCCGACAGGAGTCCCACGTCTCCTCTCGAAAACAATTCTGTGAGAGCCGACACCTCCTGTGCACTTGTATGCTCGTTGAGTGTGTGGAATTCCAACTCGTCAATATGCCCTCTGTGCCCGGTTTTCGAAAGAAACCTGCGCGCGGTGCGCAATTCCTCCACGACAAAAATCCTGAGAGAAGGAATCAGGTTGAGCACACTCTGGGGAAGAACCTCTGCCGGCTCGTTTTCTCCAAGGGTGGTGGGTATAAGGTACAGTTTACTCATCTATAAGAATTGTTTTTAGAGGCCTGGTTCGCGTGAACCTTGACCGTTTGATACGCTCTCTTTCCTCTTTCTTGCCCACAATGCTTCTCCACAGGGTCTTCCAATACGTGAATTCGCTCTGGAAGGAAAGTCCCAGCCCGTTGCGCTGCGTGTTGTCCAGATAATTGGTATAGGAATCGGGAGAATGCGAGAACAGCTTGAGCCTGAAGCTGCCCGACTTGTTGAGCTTTACTTCCATATCGACATCGCCCACAACGCCATTGGCCGAGGTAGCGTTTTCCCTATTGCCAACCGAGCCGTTCAGGATAACCCGGTTGTGGAACAGTTGGGTAGATACGGCAACGTCGAAGATGTCCTTTCCGCTATTGCTCTTCTGGTAGTTCAGACCCATATCCACGGGAATGTTGAGGGTCTGCAGGATGTTGTTGAGCTGGCTGGACATAACCGATGACAGGTTGGAGAATACTGCATTGCCGCCATTGAAGGTGACTCCAGACTCCTCGGTAGGAATGAAACTTCCGGTAAGCACAAGCGCCACGAACTGTTTCTGTACCTTGTCGTCGGTATTCAGGGCCGACTCTACCTGGCTCTTGGTGGTGGGGTCCATATCGGGAACGTTTATGGAGAATTTCAAATCGGGGTTAGCGATTCGGTTGCCTATGTGAAGCCCGCATTCCACAGTCCTCAGTCCACCGTCAGATTTGGTGCTTGCCAGAAGCGGTTCTATGCTGGCCTTCTTGGTGTAGAGTGCCGTAATGTCGAACTGGCTGTCCAGCGGTTTGCCGTTGAATTTTATAGAACTTCCGTTCTGAATCGTAAAGTCCTTGGTGGCTACGTTGGACAAGGCCGAGAAATGATAGCGTCCGCCTGTAATGTTGTAGGTGCCGCCGAGCTCTATATCGCCGAGGGTCGGATCTATGCCCACCGTTACGTCGCCGGTACCCCTTACAGTGATGGCGTGCCCCTGAGACTTGTCTATCTCTACCAGGGCCTCGGTGTTCTCCTGCAGGCGCACCTTTGCATTTATTTTAAGGCTGGAAGCCTTGCCGGCGTTTCCGGCCTGCTTTTCCCGGAGGGCCTGGAGATACTCGTCAGAGAAATCCCGCTTTTGGGTGAATGTGAGGATTTTACTTTCTGCGGCCAGAGCGCTGCCTACCGGTACGTGAACCCGTCCGTTCTTTGCTGTGGAAACGTTCACGTCTATGTTAAGGTTGTTCAGCGGTCCTCCCACCAGAATGTCTCCGCTGCCGTAGGCCGTACCGTAGAAATCGGAGCCGTTGTCGCTCTTGCCCAGAAGCTTGAGCTCGTTGAGAGCCAGCCTGGCTTTAAGGGACGGACTTTTGAATCCGTTGAAATCGAGCTTTCCGCTCAGACTTCCGCTTCCGTCTTCGTCGTCATTTATCCGCATCCTTTCCAGACTCAGTCCCGACTCGGACAGCCTGAGCTTACCGTTGAGAGAATACGGCACATTCGTGGCCCTGACTCTCAGAAGTGCATTGCTGAGTTCCAGCTCGTTGCTGGTGACCTGGATGGAATCCATTCTTCCCGAAGCCTTCAGGGTTCCGTTCAGCTCTCCGTCCAATTCGCTGAATATGCTGTTCAGGATGGGCTGGGCCACGTTCAGCTTGAATCCGTCGAACCGAGCTTCGGCATCGAGGGTTCGGTCGGCAGAATTGATGTTGGCCAGCGCATTGAGCATAAGTTTCCCGTCGGCAGAGGTGTTGCTGATATTGGCCAGAATCCTGGAACTGTCGGCAGAGGCGGCAATCGCGTAGCTTCCGGCCGATTTTCCCCGCAGCGACAGATCGTCCAGCGCCAGGGCTGCGTCCAGCTGAACAGCGCCGCCGGGAGTAGATTCCACCGTGGCAATTCCATTGAATTTTCCGCGAATGTCATACTCGCTTGCGGTAATGTCGTCCAAAAGGCTGAAATCCAGGTTGCTCAAACCTACCAACAGGGTGTCGGACCGCACTTTCGAGAGGCCTCCGTCGGCGAACAGAAATTCTCCGCCCGCTCCGTCCAGAGCAAAGTTGTTAAGTTTTATACCGCTCTCGTCCAAATGTATGATGGAATTGGAGACGTTCCACCGCTGCTCGCTTATGCTTATGTAGGATGAGTCCTGGACGGTGTTGAGGGTCAGGCTCTTTGCGGTTGTTTCGTAGTTTCCTGCAAGCCGCACCACGGTTTGGTCCAGTACCAGGCCGCCCAGCCCTATCTCGGGACTCGATATGAGGAGGGAAGCGTTTGAATCGCTATAGTTTACGTCTATGTCAACGGCTTTCAGATAATTCTCGTTGAAACCAATGAACGGAGACACAAGCTTGAGATTAATCTTGTCTCCCGGGGTGCGCAGTGCCTGTATTGTACTGTTGTCGGCCACATACAGGCCGGGTACAAAGAATCCCAGAAGCCTTTCTTTGTCGTGAATGTCCAGCCTGGCGTCAAAGTCTTCGATGCTCTTTCCGCTAAGTTCCCCGCTAAGGAAACCCGAAGTCACTTTCAGGGACATTCCGCAGGAATCCATATTCATATCGGCGTTAACCAGGTCTATCTTCTTGGCAATGCCGTTGTCTTTGTTGAAATTCAGCGACGACAGCGTTATTCTGCCCATCTTATGGTCTTTGTCAAAAGCGTCTATGCGCGCCGCTATGTTTCCGCTGAAGCCTTTCATTCCCGTAAGCTCTTCCAGTCCAAGCGCCGCGAGGTTGGCTTCGGCTACGTTTGCGTTCAAGTTATATCCGCCGCCTTTCGAGGTTGCGTCGATTCTGAAATCCAGATTCTCTTCCCTGCAGCCGAGGCGGCATTTGATGCGCTTCCCGTCAATGACACCGTGGCCTTTTATGCCGTGATAGCTGTAACCTTTGAAGTCCAGCCTGTCAATGAGCAGAGAATCGACTTTTACATACATATCCTCTCCAAGGACGGCATTCAGCTGCGTGTCCAGGTTAAGAATGCCCAACTCCTTCGACCCTGCCAGAACTCCGGCATCCAGTTCTGTGGCGGTAAGGCCTCCTCCAATGGCCGGTTTTCCGGCGGGATTGGTTAGATTCCGTACGTTCAAGTCGGCCACAACCTTTCCTACGTTGGTGGCGAGCCGAAGGCCGGCGTCAAAATTGTCCAGGCTGCCGTTGGCGTTGAGGCCCAGATCGAGATTGATGTCTTTCGGCAGGTTCAGGTTTTTCACCCCGGCAAAGCGGGACAGAAAGCCGGGGACATTCTGCGATTTAACAGATATCCCGGGAATGTCGGCCAGGAACTGCATCCGTTTTATGTCGGTTATTCCGCGCAGCGTAATGTGGTCGATGTGGGCCTGCAGCCCGCTGGCTTCTTCGCGGAAGGCCAGCCCGTTTATCTCCAAATTGTCAACCGGGCCGTGAACCTCGCCTTTCTCAATGTTCAGCAGGACGGTGTTCGTGGGCATCAGCCCCACAATGTTCTTGAGGGTCTTGAAAGACAGGGTGCCGGGCAGAAACTTGCCTCCGAGACTTACGGAATCGGTAAAATGCACGAATGCCAGGGAGTTCCTGTAGGTCATAGTGAAATAGTCCAGGTTGAGGTTGCTCCAGTCATCCACTATCTTCAAGTCTTTGATAAGGGTCTTTCCGCGACCTACCGCGGCATCTCCGCTCACACTGTGGATACGGTATCCGTCTCTGGTCCAGGCTTCGCATCTGTCGCAGTTGCCGCTCATTATTCCGTTTACAAAATGCAGGTTGCGCGCCGTGACGTTGGCGAATACTTCCAGGTCCTGCCAGTTGAACCCGTATCCTTCGGGGTTGCGAACCAGCGGAATTGGTGTGAAGTTCTTGAGTCTGAAACGGAAATTGTTCACCTGCACGTCCTTTATTACAAAAATGTCCTCTGTCGATGGTTCGGGCGGAACAGTCGGGGCCGGGACTCCGAAGATTCTCTGCAGGTTGTTCAGATATGGCATAGCGTCGGGCTCCACCACAATGCACATCTGTCCGTCGTCAACCTGGAGGCTCCTGAAACGCAGCGGCATTCCTTTGAGGAGTCCGCTCAGCGAAATGCGGGCCTTTATGGAACCGGCCACAAAGAATGAGTCGCTGGGCTCGTATCCCTTTCCGTATCTGTCCAGGGTGTAGGGCGTGCGGTCAATGATTGCAATGTCGGTGATGAGCAGGCCGTTGCCGGGCACGAATTGAATTTTTCCTATGGATACGTCGGCGTCTATCTTTCCGCTCAGATACGATACCGCGGCCTGTGCGAGTCTGGTCTGGACAGAAGGAATCTGAATCAGGAACACGACGGTGCACAGGGCTATAAGCAAAAACCCCGCAATGCGTGCCAGAATATAGTATCTCTTTTTCATCCTGCCCTCAATAGAAATGCCTAATCCTACAAAAATAACATTTATCCGGCAAATATCACTATATTTGGGGCTTGAAATGTCTGAAATTATTCTTGGTATCGAGTCATCCTGCGACGACACTTCCGCTGCCGTCCTTCAGGATCGCGTCCTGCTGTCTAACGTAATCGCTTCCCAGCAGGTTCATAAGGATTATGGCGGAGTAGTTCCCGAACTGGCATCCCGCGCTCACGAGCTGAACATTGTGCCCGTTGTGAGCGAGGCGCTGTCAAGGGCGGGAGTAAAATCTTCGGAGCTTTCGGCGATAGCCTTCACCAGAGGCCCCGGCCTGTTGGGGTCGCTGCTGGTGGGAACGTCTTTCGCCAAGGCGCTGAGCCTTTCCGTGGGCTGCCCCCTCATAGAGGTGAACCATCTTCAGGGACACGTCCTGGCCGGTTTTGTAAGGCAGAAGGATGTTGCGGTGAGGGAACCGTCATTCCCGTTCCTGTGCCTGCTCGTGAGCGGAGGCAACTCGCAGATAGTTAAGGTGAATGACCCGTTGCATTTCGAAATCCTGGGCCAGACCATAGACGACGCCGTGGGTGAGGCGTTCGACAAGTGTTCCAAAATGATGGGACTGGGCTACCCGGGCGGACCCGTGATCGACCGTCTTGCAAAACTCGGCAATCCCGACAGGTTCAAGTTCGCAAAGCCCCGCGTTCCCGGTCTGGACTACAGTTTCTCGGGAATAAAGACTTCACTGCTGTACTTTGTGCGCGACGAAATGGCAAAGGACAGCGCCTTCCTGGAGAACAACAAGGAAGATATCTGCGCATCGTTCCAGAAGGCGCTCATAGATATTCTGATGGACAAGCTGGTGAAGGCCGCCAGGCAGACCGGTATAACACAGATTGCGATAGGCGGCGGCGTTTCTGCAAACAGCGGACTGCGCACCCGCATAGTAGAGGAAGGACGCAAGCGCGGATGGGAAACCTTCCTTCCGGAATTCAAGTTCACTACCGACAACGCAGCTATGATAGCAATCGCCGGCCATTTTCATTATCTGGCGGGAGAGCGCTGCCCCCTGGATGCCGCTCCCTATTCCAGGGCAGTCAATGCGGAAAGCCGTTAGATGCTGTCGAAGATAAGCGGCAGAATGTCATCTACGCGGTCGAACTTCCAGATTTTCTTTGACCCTATCATTATTATAGACATTGGTTTTCCCGCTTTTGTCTGGTATTGGGCCATAACCTGACGGCAGGCTCCGCAGGGTGTGGCCGGCTGCTCGGCGAGACGGCCGTAAACCCCTCCGGCAATGGCAATGCTCTGCATATCTTTGTCGGGATATTTTGCCGCCGCCGCGAACATTGCGGTGCGTTCGGCGCAAAGCCCGGACGGGAAGGCTGCGTTTTCCTGATTGCTGCCACGGACTATCTGCGAATTGGACATTCTTACTGCGGCCCCCACGTGAAAGTGGGAATACGGCGCATAGGCGTTGTTCATTGCCGCTATTGCCTCGGAGGCAAGTTCCCTGTCGGCCGGCTGCATTTCGGCTATTGAAGAGTATTCGGTATAACCGATTCTGATTTCTTTTTGTGTCATAGTCTGTGTTTGGATTTTCAAATATACGAGTTATTTTTGTAAGTTTTTAATTTAAAGTAAAATGACAACCATTATTATCATTGCTTTTGTGCTTGTAGCTGCACTTTGGGTTGTAAGCGTACAGCGCAAACTCGTAGGCCGCGAGGAGTTGTGCAAGAATGCCATGAGCCAGATTGGCGTGCAGCAGAACAGCCGTTGGGATGCTCTTACGGCTCTCGCCGAACTCGTAAAATCGTACAACGAACACGAGTACAGGACAATCTGCGACGTAATTTCCAAGCGCAGCACCATAACCGGTGCCAGCAAGGCTTCCGAGGCCGACGCTCAGGAAGCGTACCTTGGGTTGGCGCTCAAAAACATAAAGATAGTTGCAGAGCAGTATCCGCAGCTGAAGGCAAGCGAAAATTACGGCAAGGCTATGGAAAGCGTGAATGTCTATGAGAATCAGGTACGTATGAGCCGTATGGTATATAATGACAGTATCACCCGTTTCAATAAAACGGTGCGTCAGTTCCCCGATTCTCTGGTTGCCGGGATTCTGGGCTTCGCGGTCAAGGACTATCTTGCCGAGGACGTTACCAAGGCTCAGATGCCTTCAATGAAAATATAGAGCGCCGGTATGCACCTTCTGACGTTGTTCATATCTGTTTTCCTGGAATTGCTTCAGGACGGAAGTGCCGTTGTCACAGAAACCTGGGACATAGACTGCACCTCTGGAACAGAGCAGTATCTGGTTCGGAAAAATCTCGGCGATATTGTCCTGGACGGTTTCACTGTGAGCGAATGCGGGAGAACCTTCGTGCCGGACACTCCGTGGAACGTTCACCGCAGCCTTGAGCAGAAGGCCGGCCGCTGCGGTATTGTCGATACCGGCGACGGATACGAACTCTGCTGGGGCATAGGCAGTTACGGACATCACAATTTTGTGGTGTCGTACCGTATGAGCAATGTCGTGAAAAGCCTTGCCGACTACGATGTCCTCCACCTGCAGACAGTGTCACCCGGGCTGAATCCGGTTCCCGACGATGTGTCTGTAACCGTAAAGGCCCCGGTTCTTCTCTGTGAGGCCAATGCGGGAATATGGGGCTTCGGCTATAGGGGGAGCGTGAGCTTCACTCCCGACGGATGCGTGCGTTTCAGCAGCGATTCCAACTCTTTCGAGGGGTGCTCGGTCATCTCTCTCATAAGGTTCGAAAAGGGAATCTTTGAATCGTCCAGCATTCAGGACAGGAACTTTGAATCGCTTCTGGAAGAGGCCCTCAAAGGTTCCGACTTTGAAGACGATACTTTTGGTGCAATAATGGCGGCGATAGTTTCAACGGCCTTGCTCCTGCTTTTGATTGTCGCTGCCATATTATGGCATAGAAAGCTGGTTAAAGATACTCTGGGCTGCAAAGAGAAAGAGGTTGGCTGGTGCCGCGACATCCCTTTCGAGGGAGATCTCCTGCAGTCCGAAATGGTGTTGGAAATCCTTGGAGAAAACCGGAAGGGGAGCGTTGCCGCCGCAATGATTCTGAGAATGATTCACAATTCAATCATTGTGGTGTCCAAGGACGAGCGGGGCAATGTAGAACTGTCTTTCAACGACAACGCCCCGGTCGCATTCTCCGACGAATCGGAGCGGGAATTGTACGATATGATGAAGGAGGCTTCGGGAAGCGACACCATACTTCAGCGCAACGAATTCAAGCGCTGGTCAAAGGGCCACAGTTCCAAGGTCCTGGTCTGGTCACAGAACCTTCCGCTCGAAGGTCGCCGGCGCGCCCGCGAAGCATCCAACCTTGCCGGAAAGAAGTTCACCGCGCAAGGGCAGCGCAATGCCAGGAATCTTGTCGGGCTCAGGAACTATCTCAACGATTTCACCCTGCTCAAGGAGAGGGGCAGCGCCGAGGCTGTTCTGTGGAAGGAGTATATGGTGTTCGCCGCTCTGTTCGGAATTGCCGACAAGGTTGCCAGGGAACTTAAGGAAATTGATCCGCAGGCATTCGAACAGCAGATGGCCTGCGATTACGATGCAATGTATCAGACTATATATATTACCCGTATTATGGCCGATTCAATTACCAATGCCAGGGTTGCCGCCCAGACTGCGGCGGCCGGAGGGGGAGGAATGAGCTCGTTCGGCGGCGGACGCGGATTCAGCGGCGGCGGGTTCGGAGGAGGAGTGCGATGAAAGTTTGTGTAGGCCTTTCTGGAGGAGTTGACTCCAGCGTTGCGGCTCTGCTGCTCAAGCGGCAGGGTTACGATGTGTTTGCTATGTATATGCAGAACTGGCACGACATAGAGGGAACCCTGCACGGGGAGTGCGAGTGGGAAGAGGAGAAATTCGTTGCCGAAATGGTGGCCCGCAAGATTGGCATTCCCTTCTATTTCGTAGATTTGAGCAAGGATTATATGGCCCGTGTGGCCGACTATATGTTCGACGAGTATTCCAAGGGACGCACCCCAAATCCCGACGTCCTCTGCAATTCTCAGATTAAGTTTGACGCCTTTCTGGCAGCGGCCCGAAGGTTAGGGGCCGATATGGTTGCTACCGGTCATTACTGTCGCAAACTGCCGGTTATTGGCAGTGACGGAAAACAGGTTTGCGGACAGGACGGGCAGCCCCTTTGGAGTCTGATGGAAGGCACCGACCTCAATAAGTGCCAGGCCTATTTCCTCTGCCAGCTTAGCCAGTCCCAGCTGTCTGCCGCCCTTTTTCCCATAGGGGAGATGGATAAGCCGGCCGTGAGGGAGATGGCGGCTGAGGCCGATTTGCCCAGCGCAGAAAAAAAGGATTCCCAGGGCATCTGCTTTGTGGGAAAGGTGAATCTGCCCGTATTCCTCCAGCAGAAGCTCAAATCGGTGGAGGGCGATGTGGTTGAGATAGACCGTTCATATTATGAGAACAGGGAAGCCCCGCTCACCTTGGAGCAAATGTCGAAGGCCTTGAAATACTCGCCTTCGGACGGGAGGGTCATAGGCCGGCACATAGGAGCCCAGTACTATACTATAGGACAGCGCAAGGGCCTTGGAATAGGCGGACACAAGGAGCCGCTGTTTGTGATAGCCACCGACATTGGGTCCAATGTCATTTATCTTGGCGAGGGCGAGTCTCATCCCGGACTTATGCGCAAGGCCCTGAGAATTCTTCCGGAAGAAATACACTGGATAAGGACCGATCTGGCCCTGGCTCCGGGGCAGAGTCTGTGCGTGAGAGTAAGGATACGCTATCGGCAGCCTTTGCAGAAGGCGACGCTGTTTATGAAAGAAGACGGAATGTACATTCTCTTCGACGAGCCCCAGCGGAGCATTACTCCGGGTCAGTTTGCAGTTTGGTATGACAATGGCGATTCCCTTGCCCCGGAGGTCCTGGGCAGTGGGGTCATTAGCGAATAATGAAAGAATTTGAGATAGTTTGCCCCTTGAACCGGGAGCCGAAGGAAAAGGAAATAGCCGCCAGGGCCGGCGGAATGAGATGGGTGTTGCGCAAGCGTTCCATTGATTCCCGCAAAGAACCCGTATGGAGATACAGGTACGAAGCTTATGGACCGGACGAGCCCATTGAGGAGTTCCGGCCCGAAGAATACAGGGACGTGCACGATGCTCCGAAGGTGATTGTGGTTGGGGCAGGCCCGGCCGGGATGTTCGCCGCGCTCAAGCTTCTGACCCTGGGACTGAAACCCGTAGTGCTGGAGCGCGGAAAGGACGTACATTCCCGCAAGGCCGATATGGCCCGGCTCAGCAGGGAGGGGACCGTGAACCCCGACTCCAACTATTGCTACGGCGAAGGCGGGGCCGGCGCTTTTTCGGACGGAAAGCTCTATACCCGCTCTTCCAAGCGCGGAGATAACCGGGAGGTGCTGCATCAACTGGTGAAGTTCGGCGCAAGTCCTGCTATCCTCATAGATTCGCATCCGCACATAGGGTCGGACAAACTGCCGGGGATAGTGGAGAATATAAGGACTTGTGTGACCGCACACGGAGGTGAGTACCATTTTGAATCGCGGGTGGTTTCCATCGACCGGGCAGACAACGGAGAATGGTGCGTTAAAACGGCTGACGGTGCCCGCTACACTGCTTCGAAGGTGATTCTGGCCACCGGGCATTCGGCGCGCGACATATATGAAATGCTGGCTGGCAAGGGCGGTGCCCTGGAGGCCAAGGGCTTTGCTATGGGCGTGAGGGTGGAGCATCCCCAGGAGAAGATAAACTGGTGCCAGTACCACGGAAAATGGCAGAACGGTATGCCCACCGCCGAATATTCTTTTGTAGAGCAGCAGGACGGCAGGGGAGTGTTCTCCTTCTGTATGTGCCCCGGAGGAATTCTGGTGCCTTCGTCCACAGTGGAGGGTACCGTGGTGCTCAACGGTATGTCCAATTCGGCGCGCAGCGGAAAATTTGCGAATGCCGGAGTGGTCGTGCAGATCGAACCCGAGGACATCCCCGGTGACAGTCCTATGAGGCTGATGGATTTCCAGCTGCGGGTCGAACGGGAGATGTTTGAATACAGCGCCGCGGCGCAGATTGCACGGGATGCCGTAAAGAGCCCTGGGGCAACCTTCCATCCGCTTATGGCACCGGCCCAGAGAATGGAGGATTTCTGTCTTGGAAAGATGAGCAAGACCCTGCCTGCCACGAGCTATTTTCCTGGAGCGGTCTCTGCTCCGTTGCACAGCCTGCTGCCTCCCATTGTGGCCGACAGGTTGCGGAAGGTCTTCCCAAGGGTGAAGATGCGCAACTACTGCACCAATGCGGCGCTGCTGCTGGCTGTAGAATCCAGAACTTCGTCTCCGGTGAGAATCCCCCGCGACGACCAGACTCTGGAGTATGTCTCTATGAAAGGGATATATCCCTGCGGCGAAGGTGCCGGCTATTCCGGTGGCATTGTTTCTTCGGCAATCGACGGAATCCGCTGTGCAGTTGCCGCAGCGCAGGATATTATATAAGGTCGATGGCCCTGTGCCAGCGCGCTATGGAATCTGCCGCCTTCTCCCGCGGCATTTGCGGAACGAACCTGCGTTCCTGCTGCCAGTGATTTTCCAGCTCAGCGGTGTCCTTCCAAATTCCGGTTCCGAGCCCGGCCAGCAGAGCCGCGCCCAGGGCGGTGGTTTCCACTACTTTGGGACGCACGGTGGTAACTCCCAGAATGTCGGCCTGGAATTGCATCAGCAGGTTGTTTCTCGATGCTCCTCCATCAACTTTCAGCTCGCTCACCGGTATTCCGGCATCGCGCGCCATAGCCTGCATAACGTCGTAGGTCTCGAATGCGATGCCCTCCAGCGCCGCGCGCGCAATATGGGCGGCTGTGGTACCCCGGGTTATGCCGCGTATCGTGCCTCTGGCCGCGGGTGCCCAGTAGGGGGCTCCAAGCCCGGTGAGGGCAGGTACAAAGACAACTCCGCCGCTGTCTTCTACGGTGCCGGCAAGTTCCTCTACTTCAGAGGAGCATTTGATTATTCCAAGTCCGTCCCTGAGCCATTGCACCACGCTTCCGGCAACGAAAATGCTGCCTTCCAGGGCATAATTCACGTTTCCGTTTATAGACCAGGCCACTGTTGTAAGCAGTTTGTTGCGTGAAATGAGGGGCTTCTGCCCGCAGTTCATAAGCAGGAAACAGCCCGTGCCGTAGGTGTTCTTTACGTCGCCCGGGCGCAGGCACATCTGCCCGAACAGCGAGGCCTGCTGGTCTCCGGCAACTCCTGAAATGGGAATACCGTCGGGAATCCCTTCCACGCCGTGGGTGTATCCGAATATGGCGGTGTTCTCCTTCACTTCGGGAAGCATACTCTCGGGTATCTCCAGCATCTTCAGCAGCCCTTCATCCCATTTCATTGTATTTATGTTGAAGAGCATTGTGCGGGATGCGTTGGTGACGTCGGTGGCGTGTACCCGGCCGGAGGTGAGGCGCCAGATAAGGAAGGAATCCACCGTGCCGAACCGGAGCGTCCCCGCGGCCGCCCTGGCTCCGGCTTCCGGAACGTTATCCAGAATCCATTTCACTTTTGTTCCACTGAAATAGGCATCGGGGATAAGGCCGGTTTTTCTGCGGATGGCCGACGCCCTGCGTTTGAGCGTTGTGCAGAACTCTGCCGTGCGGCGGTCCTGCCATACTATGGCGTTGTGCACCGCCTTGCCTGTGGCGGCATCCCAGACCACTGTGGTCTCGCGCTGGTTGGTTATGCCTATGGCCGAAATTTCCTTGCCGGGGTTGCGGGCAATAAGCTGCGCGGCAGTCTGCCGCACCGAGTTCCAGATGTCTTCGGGGTCGTGCTCAACCAGCCCGGGCTCGGGGAAATGCTGGGGAAATTCCTGTTGAACGCAATCGACAGCGTTGCATTCGCTGTCGAAAAGAATGGCGCGGGAACTGGTGGTTCCCTGGTCTATGGCAAGAATGTATTTCATAATTCCTGCAGAATGTCGTTCCACACGGTAAGCCTGTCGGTCTCGTTGAATATCTCGTGCCGCATTCCGGGATAGAGCTTGCCGCTCACGTCACTGTACCCGAGTCCCTTGATGAAGTCGATGGACGCGTTCCAGGCTTTGTCCGAGGTGCGGCAGGGGTCGAGAGCTCCGGATAAGAACCGTATGGGCAGTGCCGTACGGGATACTTTCCATCCGGATTGAGAATAGCAGTCGGCCATAAGGTCGAAAAGGTTGATGAACCCGTCAACCGTGAAGATAAAACTGCACAGAGGGTCATCGTGGTAGGCTTTCAAGATTGCTTTGTCGGAACATACCCAAGCCCTGTCGTAGCCGTCGTCCTTGAATGCGTCGTTATAACCGGCGAAACTTATCTTCTGCAGAAGCGTTGACCTGTAATGGGCGCCTTTGAACAGTTGCTGCAGCTTGGCAATGGCCTTGCCTGCGGCTTTTGCGGGATTGTCGGAAGGGGAGCCCGAAACTATGAGACGGTCTATGGTGTTGTCGTAGCGCTTGAGATAACTTCTCACTACAAGGGATCCCATACTGTGGCCAATCAGAGTAAACGGAACCGGCCCGAATTCCTGCCTGGCCCAGTCGCCTACGGTCTTGATGTCGCTCACGAGCGCCAGATAGCCGTCCTTCCCAAAGTAACCCAGGTCTTCGGGGCAGAGCACCGATTCTCCGTGTCCGCGGTGGTCGCTGGCTATGCAGGCGTAGCCCTTTGCCGAAAGCCATTCCATAAATTGGAAATAGCGCTCCTTGTGCTCAATCATTCCGTGAACGAACTGGACGATTCCCTTGGGCGTGCCTTCCGGTCTGGTGACGGCGACCGACAGCCCGAGACCGTCAACTCCAGAGGTAAGTGTGAACAATTCTGCTTTCATATATACCGGTTAATGTTTTTTTATGCTGCCGGACTTGCGCTGCCGGCGCCATTTGTCGAGAGCCAGCTGCTGCATATCCACTACGGCATCGCGCTCGTCAACTATTTCGTCTCCCAGAACGGTCTCAATTATGTCCTCCATTGTAAGGAGGCCCTGGAAAGAACCGTAGGAATTGATAATGACAGCCATCTGCTCTTTGCTTTTGAGCATTTCGTCCCAGATTTTGTCGATGGTGGTCTCTTCCGGGAAACTGGCTACTTCTCTCTTGATTTCAGAGAGTTTGCAGTCGAATTTGTCTTCTGCCATAAGCTGCAGTGCTTCCATACGCAGGATATATCCCGTAATGTACTCGTCATTTCCCGAATATACGGGTATCCTGCTGTGATGCAGGAACCTGCGGTCTTTGTAGAACTGCTTTATGGTCATTGTCTCGGGAGCGATAGCCGCCACTACGCGCGGGGTCATAGCGTCCTTTGCTGCAATTTCGTCAATGTTTATGAGGTTCTGGATAATCTCGTTCTCTCCCTCCTCGAGTTCTCCCGATTCTTCGGCCACGTCGGCCATTGCACCTATTTCTTCCCGGGATACGCTCACATCGCTCTTGCCGCTCGAAATATGCTTCTGCAGGTATTCCACTGCAATGACAATGGGCAGGAGAATCGTTATGAGAATGTGTATGGCGGAAGCTGTGAAACCAATGAGCGATTTCCAATGGGTGGCCCCGATTGTCTTTGGAATAATTTCGGAAAAAACCAGAATGAGAATGGTGGTCAATGCACTTACCAGACCAAACCATTCCGCCCCGAACAGCAGTGTGGCCTGTCTTCCAACTCCGGCTGCGCCAATGGTGTTGGCTATGGTGTTGAGCGACAGAATGGCCGCCAGCGGGCGGGAAGTATCCATTTTGTAACGCTTTAGCCGTGACGCGGCCTTAAGCCCCTCCTCCTCCTTCAGGGTTATGAAGGAGAAGGGTGTGCTCATAAGGGATGCTTCCAGAATCGAGCACAGGAAGGAGATGCTTAAAGCGCCAAAAAGAAAGAGCAGGAGTGATATCATTGTTTGAATTCTTCGCTTTCAAGAATAGCCCTTACGTTCTTAGGGTCAACGTTGCCGTAAACTTTTCCGTCTATGGTCATTACCGGAGCAAGTCCGCAGGCGCCCACACAGCGCAGGCAGTCCAGGGAGAATATTCCGTCGGGAGTAGTCTGGCCCACGTCGATTCCAAGCACGTTCTTGACCTCTTCCAGAACTTTGTCTGAGCCGCGTACGTAGCAGGCAGTTCCAAGGCAAATTGAAACCGGGTGTTTTCCCTTGGGCTTTTCGGTGAAGAAGGCGTAGAAACTTACGACTCCGTTAACCTGGCTTGTGGGAATGCCCAGATTCTTTGCAACCAGCCGCTGAACTTCTACGGGCAGGTAACCCAGAGTGTTCTGTGTCTCGTGGAGAATGTTGATGAGTTCGCCGGCGTCATTGTTATGATTGGCGCAGATTTCTTTGATGGCTGCGACTGCCGAGCACGATAATTTATTGTTTTCCATTGCTTTATTCCGATTTGTCAAAGTATTTTGTGTGAAGCAGGGCGTGAGCCTTTTCAGAGAGAGGCTTGCCGAGGTATTCCTCATACAGCTGCTGGATGTAAGGATTTTCGTGAGACTTGCGTATTGGCTTGCCGGCATCTTCACGGTAAAGGGCCTGACTGCGGGCCTTGATTACCTCAATGTCGCCGTGGTGCAGAGGCTGTCCGCCGCCACCGATACATCCACCGGGGCAGGCCATAATCTCAATTGCGTGGAACTCGCTCTTTCCGGCTCTGACTTCTTCGAGAAGCTTGCGGGCATTTCCAAGCCCGTGGGCGATACCGACCTTAAGTTCGAATCCGTCCAAATCTACGCTGGCCTTGCGGATGCCTTCGAGGCCTCTGACCTCTGTGAAATCCAGTTTGCCCAGAGTCTTTCCGGTGTGCAGCTCGTAGGCTGTACGCAGGGCGGCTTCCATTACACCGCCGGTTGCGCCGAAGATGTCGGCCGCGCCTGTCGAAGCGCCAAGGGGCATATCGAAGTCGGCGTCTTCCAAAGAATTGAAGTCAATGTTGGCTTCCTTGATGAGGGCTGCCAGTTCCCTGGTTGAAAGAGAGTAGTCAACGTCGGGGTTGCCGTTTACCTTGAACTCCTCGCGTCCGCATTCGTATTTCTTTGCAAGACAGGGCATTATTGATACTACAATAAGCTTCTCCCGGTCGATTCCCATCTTCTGGGCCCAGTATGTCTTGGCTATTGCGCCGAACATCTGCTGGGGAGAACGGGCGGTAGAAGGAATGTTGAGCAGGTCGGGGAACTGGTGCTCGAAGAAGTTAACCCAGGCCGGGCAGCAGGAAGTGAGGATGGGCAGATGCACGTTCTTGTCTCCTGCAAGGTAGGCGTTCAGGCGTCCGAGCAGCTCCGAGCCCTCTTCCATAATGGTGAGGTCGGCGGCGAAGTCGGTGTCGAACACATAGTCGAATCCCAGTTTCTTGAGGGCCGCCGCAAGTTTTCCGGTAACGATTGTTCCGGCAGGGTTGCCGAACTCTTCTCCTATGGCAACTCGCACTGCGGGAGCGGTCTGTACAATTACAACCTTATTGGGGTTGGCCAGGTCCTTGATGAGCTTGCCGGTATTGTCCTTCTCGGTGAGGGCTCCTACGGGGCAGACTGCAACGCACTGGCCGCAGTAGGTACATTCGCTGTCGGCGAGCTTGCCGCCGAAGGCGGGGGAGATGGTGGTCTCGAATCCGCGGCCTCTGGCCCCGATGGCTCCAACGGTCTGAACGTCGTTGCACATAGTCTCGCAGCGGCGGCACAGGATGCACTTGTTCATATCGCGTACAATCGAAGCCGTGCTCTCAACCTCGTGGCAGGATTTCTCTCCGCCTTCGAAAGGAGACTCGTGAATCTTGAGCTTGCGGGTGAGGTTCTGGAGTTCGCAGTTACCTGATTTAGGACAAATGAGACAGTCGTGCGGGTGATTCGAGAGAATAAGCTCGAGCACTGTCCTGCGGGCGTTCAGAACGCGGATGGTATTTGTGTGAACTTCCATTCCTTCGGTGCAGGCGGTGGCGCAGGCCGGAGCCAGATTCCTTCTGCCGGCAACTTCCACTACGCACATACGGCAAGATGCAGGATGATTGTTCACGCAGGTGCCCTTGAGGTTTATGTGGCACAGGGCGGGGATGTCGATTCCGCTGGCTTTTGCGGCATCGAGTATGGTTGTCCCGTTCTCTACCTGGACGGGGCGGTTGTCTATGGTAAGGTTTATGAGTTTCTGTTCCATAACTGTTCTATTTGAGTGAGATTGCTTTAAGACGGCAATTGCTCATACAGGTGCCGCATTTGATACACTTGTTCTGGTCTATTGTATGAGGCTGCTTGAGCTCGCCTGTGATGGCGTCGGCAGGGCATTTCTTTGCACACAGGTGGCACCCTATGCACTTCTGGGCGTCAATCGTGTACTCCAGCATAGACATACACTGCTTTGCGCGGCATTTCTTCTCGTTCACGTGCTCCAGATACTCGTCCCTGAAATTGGCAAGGGTGGAGAGTACGGGGTTCGGAGATGTCTGGCCGAGTCCGCAAAGAGCGGTGTCCTTTATTACGTTAGCCAGTTCCTCGAGTTTGTCGAGGTCTTCTTCGGTGCCCTTTCCGGCCACAATCTTGTCCAGAATCTCGAGCATTCTCTTGTTGCCGATACGGCAGGGAACGCATTTTCCGCAGGACTCTTCAACTATGAATCCCAGATAGAAACGGGCTACCTGAACCATACAGTTGTCCTCGTCCATCACAATCATACCGCCGGAGCCCATCATTGAGCCGGCAGCTCCCAGACTTTCGTAGTCGATGGGAATGTCCAGATGCTTTTCGGTAAGGCATCCGCCCGAAGGGCCTCCGGTCTGAACGGCCTTGAATTTCTTTCCGTCCTTGATGCCGCCGCCAATCTCGTAGATTACCTCGCGCAGGGTGGTTCCCATAGGAACTTCGATAAGTCCCACGTTGTTAATCTTGCCGGCCAGCGCAAATACCTTGGTTCCCTTTGATTTTTCGGTGCCTATGGAAGCGAACCATTCGGGTCCTTTCTGGAAGATGACCGGAATATTGGCCCAGGTTTCCACGTTGTTTACGTTGGTGGGGTATTTCTTGTAGCCTTCCACTGCGGGGAACGGCGGTTTGAGGGTAGGCTCGCCGCGCTTGCCTTCCATAGAATGGATGAGCGCAGTCTCCTCGCCGCATACGAACGCTCCTGCACCGTAGCGGATGGTAATGTCGAAGCTGAAGCCGGTGCCCAGGATATTCTCGCCCAGAAGCCCGAGCTCACGGGCCTGGCCGATTGCAGTGCTGAGCCTGTGGATTGCCAGGGGATATTCGGCCCTAACGTAAACCAGACCGTATTTTGCCCCAATCGCGTATCCGCAGATAGCCATAGCTTCGATTATTGAGTTGGGGTCACCCTCCATTATCGAGCGGTCCATAAATGCTCCGGGGTCACCCTCGTCGGCATTGCACACTACGTATTTGATGTCGGAAATGCTCCTGCTGGCAAAATCCCATTTGTTGCCGGTAGGGAAGCCTGCACCTCCGCGTCCGCGCAGTCCGCTCTGCTTTACGGTGTCTATCACCTGGGCGGGAGTCTTGTGAAGCAGACAGTCTGCAAGTGCGCTGTATCCGTCCCTGGCAATGTATTCGTTGATGTTTTCGGGATCTATGAGTCCGCAGTTCCTGAGGGCGATTCTGACCTGTTTGCGGTAGAAGTTCATATGCTTGGAATCGCTTACGGCTTCTTTGGTCTCGGGATCAACGTACAGCAGGCGCTGGACTTTGCGTCCTCCTATGATATGCTCCTTGATAATCTCCTCGGCATCCTTGACGGTAACCTTCGTGTAGAAAGTGTTGTCCGGCATTACCTTGACGATGGGACCTTTTTCGCAGAATCCGAAGCATCCGGTAGTTATTATTTCCACTCTGTCCGCTACGCCGAAGCGCTCGACACAGTCTTTCATGGCCTGTGCAATTCCTGCACTGTCAGATGCCTTGCATCCTGTTCCGCCACAAGTGAGAACCTGAATCTTTCCGGTTCCCTTCTCAAGGCCGCAGGTCTGTCCGTCTGCCTGGAGAGAACTTTCGTTCCTGAGTTCCAGTCTGGGAAGGGCCTCAGCCTTGATTTGTTCCAAATCTTTCAAAGATGAAATTTTCATTTTACCAGTATTATAATTATAACAAGTTTTTCAAATATGCTATTGTAACGCCGTAGTTGGTCATAGGAACCCCCTGCTCTTTCGCCTGTTGCACTCGGGCGAGCACGTAACGGCGGTTGAACATACAGGCTCCGCAATGTATCACCAGGTCATATCCGCTGAGGTCCCGGGGAAAGTCCCGTCCGCTCACAACGTCAACCCCGAGAGTGTCTCCCACGCGCGAACGGAGCAGCGCCGGAATCTTTACCCGCCCTATATCCTCCGAAGCGGGAACGTGCGTGCAGGCTTCGGCTATGAGCACGCGCGACTGCGGGCTGAGCCTGTCTATCGCTTTTGCACCGTCCTTGAAATATTCGATGTCTCCCTTCGCCGCCGCCAGCAGAATCGAGAAAGAGGTGAGAACCGTGCCCGACGGCTTGAGGTCCCGGATCTTTCCCAGTACCTGCGAGTCGGCAATGATTGCTTTGGGCGTTTCCTTCAGCGAGTCGAGGGCTGCCGGCAGAGTGTCGGGGTCGCAGCATACTATGCGGCATTTGCGGTCCAGCAGTTCGCGGATTGTCTGCTGCTGGGGGAGTATGAGCCGGCCTTTCGGCGCCTGCCGGTCCTGAGGCATAACCAGTACGGCGAGTTCGCCTTCATTGAGCAGCCCTGCCGTAAGCAACGGTGCGTCCCAGTCTTCGGGGACAGCTTCCCGTACTGCTTGTATGAGGGCTTCTATTCCATTGCGGTCCAATGCGTTTGTAACGGTTGCGCCGCGCCCGAATGCCTCCTCCGCTTCAATTTTAAAGGCTTCCAGCTTAGCCCCTTCGCAAAGGTCAGACTTGTTTATTACCGGCAGTACGGGAACGGAAAGTGCGGGCAGCTGCGGAATATCCCTGGTCGAGGCGTCCAGCACTGCCAGCACAATGTCGGCCGACTTCAAGGCATCGGCACTGCCGCCAATGCGCTTCCGGCCCAGTTCTCCGCGGTCATCCAGACCGGCCGTATCTATTATGACGCAGGGCCCCAGACCGGGTATTTCCATAGCCTTGGAAACCTTGTCGGTGGTGGTGCCGGGAATGTCGGAAACAATGGCCGTCTGCTGCCCGGCAACGGCGTTGAGCAGCGAAGATTTTCCGCTGTTCCTGTTGCCCGCCAGCACAATATGCAGGCGCTGTGATTCCGGAGTCTGTATCATATTCTTTAGTATCGCAGGTCGCGTTTCCCTGCCTCTAGGCTTGCAATGTCCCGTTTGAGGGAAGCGCGCAATGCTTCGTTTTCTATCTTTTCAATTTCCCTGCGAATGAGCTCATCTCCGGCTTTCATAGTGTCGGGGGAGGCGTAGTCCAGCAGGTATTCCTTCAGGGTGAGCAGGGCATTGGGGGTACAGCAGTCCTGGATTTTCCCGCTCTTGCAGATTTTCATAAACCGTTCTCCCGTTCTGCCGGCTCGGTAGCAGGCAGTGCAGAAACTTGGAATATACCCCAGTTCTATGAGCCACTTCACCACCTCGTCCAGACTGCGTTTGTCGGCTAGGTCGAACTGCGCCGTATCTTCGTCGCGCTCCGGTTCGGTATATCCTCCCACACTGGTCCTGGAGGCTCCGCTAATCTGGGAGATTCCCAAATCCAGCACCTTTTCCCTCACTTTGCTCGACTCCCGGGTAGAGATTATCATACCAGTATAGGGTACCGCACAGCGGATGGCGGCCACTATGTGCAGGAATTTGTCATCCGGCACGGCATCTGAAAATTCGTCGGGATTCACGTCGTCCGCCGGACGGATGCGCGGAACGCTTATGGTATGAGGACCTACCCCGAGGGCGGCCTCCATATGTTCGGCGTGCATCATAAGGCCTACAAAGTCGTAACGGTAGCCGGAGAGCCCGAAGAGTACCCCGATACCCATATCGTCTATGCCGCCTTCACGGGCCCGGTCCATGGCCTCGGTGTGGTAGGCGTAGTCGCTCTTCGGCCCTGTGGGATGCAGCATCTGGTATTTCTGCTTGTCGTACGTTTCCTGGAACAGAATGTAGGTTCCTATTCCGGCGTCGCGGAGCTTGCGGTAATTCTGGACAGTCGTGGCCGCAATGTTAACGTTGACCCTGCGAATGTCTCCGTTCCGGTGGTGTATGCCATAGATGGTTCTGATGGATTCCAGGACATATTCTATGGGATTCTCAACGGGGTGCTCCCCAAGCTCGAGGGCAAGCCTCTTGTGTCCCATATCCTGCAGGGCAGTAACTTCCCGTACGATTTCTTCCTGAGTGAGTTTTTTCCTGGGAATGTGCCTGTTCTTTGCGTGATAGGGGCAATAGATGCAGCCGTTGACGCAGTAGTTCGACAGGTACAGCGGCGCAAACATCACTATGCGGTTGCCGTAAAGTTTTTTCTTTATTTCTTCGGCCAGGCGGAAAGTCCTTTCCACCAGGTCGGGAATATTACAGTCCAGGAGCACTGCCGCTTCCCTGTGTGTAAGTCCTTTGCATAGGGCAGCCTTGTCCAGGATGCTCTCTATGAGAGCCCGGTTGTCCCTGTTTGCCGCGGCGTATTCCAGAGTCTCTTTTATCTCTACGTCGTCGATGAATTCTTCCGCTTTATGAGACTTTACATTATACATTTTTCCTTGTCATTATTGTCACCGGGATAGTCTCCCCGGCTTATAACTATATCGTATCCTATGCTTTGCAATTCTTTCTTCAGTTCGTCGAGCCCTTCGGCCGATTCGGCTCCGCTGTGAGCCTTGTCTTCGTAAAGGGCATAATTCCCGCGTACGCAGGCAGGGGAGAGGTTGGGCATTACCACGTTGGCTCCGGCCAGAATCCCCTTCTTCCTTCCTTCGGGATCCAGGGTGGCGAGCGCGGTGGTTGCGGGAATGAGCGCCCGGTTGTTCATAAGCCGGAAAATTGAAATGAGCTTGATGCACATATCCACGCTGCCGTCGGGCATATCCCCAAGGGGAGTGTCCTTATGGTGGATGAAAGGCCCTATGCCTATCATTTCGGGATGAAGTTCCTGAATATAAAGAAGATCTTCTACAATGTCGTCAACCGTTTGCCAGGGACTGCCGACCATAATTCCGGTTCCGGTCTGATACCCTGTGCGCTTGAGCGCCGCAATGCAGGCCAGACGGTTGTCCCGGGACATTTCTTCCGGATGCAGGCGGGCATAGTGACCGGGGTTGAAGGTTTCGTGCCGAAGCAGGTAGCGGTCGGCCCCGGCCGCTTTGAGAGTACGGTAGGAATCTTCCGATTTCTCTCCGAGGGACAGGGTAAGCGCACAGTCGGGGAAAGCTTCCTTTATGGAACGTATGAGGCCTTCGAGCCATTCGTCGCTCATAGCCGCATCCTCTCCTCCCTGCAGGACGAATGTCCTGAACCCGAGCGAATATCCTTGCGCGCAGCATTTCAGGATTTCTTCCCGGCTCAGGCGGTAGCGCCGCACGTTCGGGTTGCCGTAACGGATTCCGCAGTAGAGGCAGTTGTTGCGGCAGTGATTGCCCACTTCTATGAGCCCTCTCAGAAATATTCCGTTGCCGAATACAGAAAGTGCGGCATCCCTTGCCAGGGAATGCAGGAGGTGGTCATTCCGCGCATCGTCATCGAGAAGCAGTTGCCTGTATTCCGGAGCGTTGAGACGGTGTGTGTCGTTGAGTCGCGCTATCACTTTCTGTAAAGTGTACATATAGAGTGTAAAGATAGTGAAAAATTGGATTTTTTAATAATCTTTTCTAATTTTGCCGCGGGAAAGTCGTACACGACCAGCTCCCTCTGAATTCCCCCAGGTCTTGACCGAAGCAAGGGTAGGAGGTTGTAGCGGTGCGATGTGCTAAGCTTTCCCTTTTTTGTTTTAACGCTATGAAGTCAGAAATTGTAGTAATAGGCGGCGGCGCATCGGGCCTTATGGCAGCTTACAGCGCGGCGCGTTACCTCAGGGAACAGGGCAGCGACGCAATGATTACGGTGCTGGAGAAAATGCCGCGTCCGGCCCGGAAGGTTATGATAACAGGGAAGGGCCGGTGCAATTTCACCAATCTCAAGGAATGGAATGACTTCTGTCCCCATATACGCAACGGCGCCCATTTCGTGAAGAACGCCTTTTACAACCTTCCGTCTTCGAAGGTCATCGATTTCTTTGAAGAGAACGGAATGAAGACGGTTGTGGAGCGGGGCGACCGTGCTTTCCCCAGGTCGTATCACGCTTCCGAGGTGGTTGACACGCTGGTGAATGCCTGCAACGGCCTGGGCGTGCGCATCGAATGCGACGCTCCGGTCGACGACGTTGAGGTAAAGAACGGACGGTTCTGCATTTCCCTTGCCGACGGCCGCAACTACCTTTCAGACTCGCTCATAGTGGCTACAGGCGGCCTCAGCTACCCTTCTACCGGAAGCACCGGCGACGGGTTCCGCTGGGCACGGCAGTGCGGGCACAAGGTAACGCCCACCTTTCCGTCGCTCACCGCCCTTGTGCCCCGGGGCTATAAGGAAGGCACCGGCCATATCGACCGCAGCACCCCGCTCACCGAAGCGGGAGAAAAACTCTGCGGCATCCAGCTCAAGAACATAGGCCTGGCACTTGAGGTCGAAGGCACTGTGGTTGAAAGCGAGTTCGGCGACATAGACTTCACCGACGGAGGAATCGAAGGCCCTCTGGGCTTCCAGCTCAGCCGCAAGGCGGTAAAGACCCTCATTAACGGGTCCCGTGTCGCCCTGATCCTGGATATGAAGCCGGGAGTTGAACTTTCCGAACTCACCGCCAGAGTCAAGGAACTGTGGACCTCAATCGACCACGACCCCCGGAGCCGTGGAGTCCGGGAGAAGGAGAAATGCCGGATTCTGCTTGGGAAATTTATGCCCTGGGAGCTGATTCCCGCATTTTCGGCCCTGAATCCGCAAATAATGACCCTGGAACGGAAGGGGCGTGCCGACACCAAACTCTGGATAAACCTGGTGAGCATAGCCAAGGCCCTCAAGGAATGGAGGTTCGACATTGCCGGATACGTAGGTTACGAAAGGGCGGTGGTTACCGCCGGAGGCGTATCGCTGGATGAACTTGTTTCCAAGACAATGTCTTCCCGCCTCGTGGAGGGACTGTACTTCTGTGGAGAAATTCTGGATGTCGACTGCGACACCGGCGGATACAACCTGCAGTCGGCTTTCTGCACCGGGGCTCTTGCCGGACAAAGTGCCGCCAAAGCTTTTATGGGGAAGTTGAAATAATAGAAAATTTTATTAAATTTGCACCCCAATTGCCACTTTAGCTCAGTCGGTAGAGCAGCGCATTCGTAACGCGCAGGTCGCGAGTTCGAGCCTCGTGAGTGGCTCTTAGAAATTGACTGTGAAGTCAAAGAGGGGATACCCTCCGTAACTTCCAACAACAAGGGTAGAAGGCTGCTGTCGGTTGCACAGCGGCTTTCTTTTTTCCAGTTCCACGGCCAGGAAGTCTCCGGTCCTTATGTAACAGAAACGGGTGGCAAACTCGATTGCGTCCTCGATTTCCCCGGCTCCGGGAGCCTTGTACCGCTGTATTTCAGACCCTTTTGCAATGCAAAGTTCCCCGTCGCCAAGGCTCATCCGGTCCAGGCAGGGCAGGGAAAGGAAGGAAGTATGGTCCAGGCAGCAGGCGCTGGCAAAACCCTCCGGGCCGCTGTTCAGGAGTTCTGTCGGGTACAGCAGCATCCCGTAGCCTACGGCGTCGTAATACCGGGTGGCAAACTGCCGGCCCACGCTGCGGCCCGACTTGCAGATTCGCACGAAAACTACCGGTGCGGCCTCTACGCTGTCTATGAATTCGGGCAGGTACACACAGTCATCGCCCCGTTTCCAGGTGGTCTCGGGGCGGAATACTATGTTGCCATCGTATGTCTTTACCAGGATGTTCAAAACAGTCGGCCTTCGTTGAATCTGGCGGCCAGGTCCTCCAATTGCTTCTCACTTGCAGGCTTGGGAGGTTCGTTCCTGAACCGGGCTGCAAGTCTGGCGAACTGAGCCTTGGTGTCCAGGGTGAAATCGCCGTTCTGAATCCAGGCAAAATAGGAAGGCTCGGTCTCATAAACCTTACGGGCCGTCTTGTCCTTGTGCTTTCCGAAGTTCACCACAGCTTCTCCCTGCTCGTTGTAAATCAGCCTTCCGGCATAATCTACGTTGCGGGAACGCCCGCCTACCTTGGAGAGAAAGTCAATGTCGTTCTTCAGTTCGTCTCCATAGCGGTCCAACTGTCCCTTGAGGACTTCGTAAGTGGCTATGGTGTCGGCCTCGGCGGTATGGGCGTTCTCGAAGTCGCGGCCTCCGCAATAGAAACGGTAGGCCGCCTTGAGGTTGCGGGGCTCCATATAGTGGTAGATGGTCTGGACGTCCACCATTTTCTTCTCGTGCAGATTCACGTTCACTTTCTTTCCGGCATACACGGCGGCTCTCTCCATCTCCTCGGCCAGCATAGGAAGGTCGAATTTTCCGGAGTTGAAGCCGGCCAGGTCGGCATCTTCAAGCCATTGGGCCACTTCTTCCACAATGTCGGAGAATCGGGGGCATCCCACCAGATCCTCGTCCTTGACGCCGTTCACTTCCGATGCCCTGGGGTCTATGGGTTTCTGCCTGTTTGCGGCATAGTCCCAGGGAAGCACCTTCCAGGTCTTGATGCGCTGCTCGCCTCCGGGAAAAACTTTCACGAAGCTCAGTTCAATAATACAGTCCGACGTAATGCTGAGGCCTGTGCTCTCTATGTCGAAAAAGAGCAGAGGCCTTGTTAAATTAAGTTCCATAACTTGAAATTACGATACCATAATGGGCATCAGGATGCCGCAAATCTTTTCGCTTTCGGCTTCTTCCTCTGAGGGTACGATGAGGGCTGCCCTGCGGGCGTCGGCGAACTTCATTACCAGAGTCTCGCAGCTCATATTGGCGAGAATTTCAATGAGGAAAGAAGACTTGAATCCTATTGTGAGGTCTTCTCCGCGGTAGTCGCAAATCACCTTCTCGTAGGCTGCGATTGCAAACCCGAGGTCCTGTGCGGTAATCTCCAGCTGACCGTTCTTGAGATCGAACTTGATATGGTTCGAAGCTTTGTTGGCACAAACTGCGATACGTTTTACCGTATTGAGCAGGAGGGCCCGGTCTATCTTGAGAATGTTGGAGTTGTTCTGGGGAATAACTTCGCGATATCTGGGATATTTGCCCACCACGAGGCGGCAGACCATCATTGTGTCGGAGAATTTGAAAACTACGGTGCTTTCGTCGAAAGTCACTTCCACGTCACCTTCGGCCTTGTCTATAATGGACTTGAGAACGGCGGCCGCCTTCTTGTGAAGGATGAACGAAGAATTGATTTCGGACTTGGGATCCGACGTGGTATAGCATATAAGCTTGTGGGAATCGGAAGCCACCAGGGTCGTGCGGGCGGTGTCTATGTCGAAGTAGATACCGTTCATTACGGGCCTCATTTCGTCATCGGCGGTAGCGTAGATTGTGCCGCTGATGCCTTCCAGCAGAGATTTGGCAGGGAAGGTTATAGTCTGTGCGCTGTCGCGGGCACCTTTGATTTCGGGGTAGTCGGCCGCAGGGAAGAAAGGCAGGGACGAGTTACCGTTGCTCCATATGCATTCGAACGAACTGTCGGAGGTTGTCTTAATTGAAATAGGCTGGTCGGGAAGAGCTTTGAGCAGGTCAAGGATGTGCTTTGCCGGTACGGCTATGCTTCCCTCGCTCTTGGTACTTTCTACGGTTACCGTTGTCCTGAGCGTGGTCTCCTGGTCTGAAGCGGTGATTTCCAGCTTTTCAGCCTTGAGCACAAAGAGGAAATTTTCCAGAATAGGAAGGGGCGATTTTGCCGGAATGGCCTTTGAAACGTCTATCAGTCCTTTAAGCAGTTCTGCGCTTGAAACATTGAATTCCATAATTCTCTTCTCTTTTTAGTAACTTCGCAAAAATAAGAAATTATTTCAGAACTTTGGCATAAGTTTTGACCTTTTTGCGTTTCGCTTTTCAAAAGTACAATTAATAGGTGCATAAATATGAAAAAGTCAATTTTCACTGTCATTTTGTCTGTGCTCCTGAGCGGTGTCACAGCCTGGGGGATTCTGAATGCCGCAAATCCTCCCGCAGAGCAAAAGAATCCGGGCGCGGGCGGTTCGACCCGTGCCGTCAATGTCAATATGTCTGACTATCCCGACTTTACCTTTGCCGCAGAAAATTGTGTAGATGCGGTGGTTTACATAAAGGTTACGGTCCAGGCCCGTCAGCAGGCCATTCCCAACGACCCTTTCCTGCGTTTCTTCTTCGGTGACGGAATGCCTCAGCAGAGAGAACAGCAGGGCAGCGGCTCGGGAGTCATAATTAGGCCGGACGGCTACATAGTTACAAACAACCACGTCGTGGCGCAGGCTTCAAAGGTGGAGGTTACCCTTAACAACAACAAGACCTACGAGGCAAAGGTGATAGGCACCGACCCCGCCACCGACGTGGCTCTCATTAAAATAGAGGCCGACGGCCTGCCTTTCCTCGAATTCGCCGACTCCGACCGGCTCCGTCTCGGAGAATGGGTGCTGGCCATAGGCAGTCCTCTGGGAGCCGAACTGCGCTCCACCATCACCGCAGGTATCGTGAGCGCCAAGGGCCGCTCGATGCCCAATTACGACGGGGAATTCAAGATTGAGTCCTTCATCCAGACCGACGCCGCCGTCAACCCCGGAAATTCCGGTGGAGCACTCGTTACGAAAGAGGGCCTTCTGGTGGGTATAAACACTGCGATAGTTTCAACGACCGGCTCGTATTCCGGCTATTCTTTCGCCGTTCCTTCCAATATCGTAAACAAAATTGTTTCAGACCTCATCGACTTCGGTTCGGTCAAGAGAGCAAAACTGGGCATCTCTATGACGGCAGTCACCGATAAACTTGCCAAAGAAATGAAACTTTCTTCTTTGGACGGCGTATATATAGCAGAAGTTATGAAGGGAGGAGCAGCCGACAAAGCCGGCGTCCGCAAAGGTGACGTGCTGGTTGCAATAGACAGCACTGCAGTAAAGGGCGCCTCTTCGGTTCAGGAAAAGGTAAACGGTTTCCATCCCGGCGACAAAGCCGTCCTCACCGTTATCAGGGACGGGCAGGCCAGGAAACTCGAAGTTACCTTCGCTTCTGACGAAGACGTTGCTACCGGAGTTGTCGATGCCGACGGAACCACAGCGTTCTACGGAGCCCGCCTGCGCGACCTCACCAAAGAGGAGCTTGCGGCATCGGGTCTGAAGAGCGGAGTACTCATTGTTTCGGCAGGCAGCGGTGCAATGGCAAAGGCGGGAGCCGCCGACGATTTCATAATCCGCTATGTCAACGACCGGGAAGTGAAATCGGTAAAGGATGTAATCGAGGTTGCCGCCAAGAGCAGCAGAGCCATCTATATTGAAGGCATCGACCGCGAGGGTAAAGTTTCTTTCTTCGGCTTCAGGAAAGAATAACTTTACACAATGCGTCAACTTAAGATTACCAAGTCAATCACCAACCGCGAGAGCGCCTCGCTGGACAAGTATCTCCAGGAGATAGGCCGCGAAGAGTTGGTATCACCCGAAGAAGAAGTAGAACTCGCCCAGCGAATCCGCAAGGGCGACCAGGAAGCGCTGGAGAAGCTCACCCGAGCCAACCTGCGCTTCGTGGTATCTGTAGCCAAGCAGTACCAGAACCAGGGACTCAGCCTCCCGGACCTTATCAACGAAGGAAATCTGGGCCTCATCAAGGCCGCCGAAAAATTCGACGAGACCCGAGGCTTCAAATTCATCTCCTATGCGGTATGGTGGATCAGGCAGAGCATCCTTCAGGCTCTTGCAGAGCAGAGCCGTATTGTAAGGCTGCCTTTGAACCAGGTGGGCTCCCTGAACAAGATAAACAAGGCCCTGGGCCGTTTCGAGCAGGAGAACGAGAGAATGCCGTCCACCGACGAGCTCGCCGAGCTCATAGAAATTCCCAAGGACAAGATTGCCGACACCCTCAGGGTTTCGGGCCGTCACGTGAGTGTGGATGCCCCCTTCGTGGAAGGCGAGGACAACTCTCTGCTGGACGTTCTGCCCAATGACGACAGTCCTATGGCCGACCGCGGGCTTGTAAGCGAAAGTCTCAGTACCGAAATCGAGCGCTCTCTTCAGGTGCTCACCGCCCGCGAGCGTGAAATCATAAAGTCTTTCTTCGGAATAGGATGCCAGGAAATGACTCTGGAAGAAATAGGGGAGAGGCTCGACCTTACCCGTGAGCGTGTGCGCCAGATTAAGGAGAAGGCAATCCGCAAACTCAAGAAACCCGCTGCAAGTAAACTTCTGAAAACATATCTGGGATGACACCTGAACAATTCATTGGACAAAAAGCGGCGCTTGCCGTCAAGGCTCTTTACGGCCTGGATTCCGCCGACCTTCAGGTACAGGCTACCAGAAAGGAATTCGAAGGAGATTACACTCTGGTGACTTTCCCGCTGCTGCGCGCCAGTCACGCCTCGCCCGAGGCCACCGGAAACGCCATAGGGGAGTGGCTGCTGGCCAACTGCCCCGAAATAAGCACTTTCAATACTGTCAAGGGATTCCTGAACATCTGCCTGTCGGAAACCTACTGGAGGGAAAGCTTCCGGCAGATAGTTTCCGATGCACAGTTCGGCATACTGCCTTCCACCGGCCGCAGGGTTATGGTGGAGTTCTCTTCTCCCAACACCAACAAGCCCCTTCATCTGGGCCACGTGCGCAACAACCTTCTGGGCGCTTCGGTGAGCGAGATTCTCAAGGCTGCCGGAAATGAAGTTATAAAGACCACCCTGGTGAACGACCGTGGAGTGCATATATGCAAGTCTATGTATGCCTGGCAGGAGCGTTTCAACGGCGCTACCCCCGAATCTACCGGCAAGAAAGGCGACCATCTCGTGGGCGACTGCTACGTAGAGTACGCCAAAATGGAGAAGGAAGACCCTTCTGTCATAGACAAGGTGCACGAGATGCTCGTAAAGTGGGAGCAGGGTGACAAGGAAGTGATGGACCTGTGGTCAACTATGAACCGCTGGGTATTCGACGGTTTCGACCAGACCTACCGCGAACTTGGAATTTCCTTCGACAAGACATACTACGAGCACGACACCTATCTGCTGGGCAAGGAACTGGTGGCGAAGGGCCTCGATATGGGCGTCTTCGTGCGCGATGCCGACGGTTCGGTATGGTGTGACCTTACCGCCGATTCCCTGGACCGCAAGCTTCTGCTGCGCTCCGACGGCACGTCGGTGTATATGACGCAGGACCTGGGAACCGCCGAAAAAAGGTTCTCGGAATATAGCCTGGATTCAGAAGTGTATGTTGTGGGCGATGAGCAGAATTATCATTTCCAGGTACTCAAGCTCATCCTTGCCAAACTCGGATTCGCCTGGGCCGACAGTATTTTCCATTTGAGCTACGGTATGGTGGAACTGCCCGAGGGCAAGATGAAATCGCGCGAAGGAACCGTGGTAGATGCCGACGACCTCATTGAAAAGATGTATCAGGAGGCTAAGGCCGCAAGCGAGGAGTCGGGCAAGAGACTCGACGATATGGACGAGGCCGACCGTCAGAAGCTCTACAGAACAATAGGACTTGGAGCGCTGAAGTATTTCATACTCAAGGTCGATCCCAAGAAGAAAATGCTCTTCAATCCCAAGGAGTCCATAGATTTCAACGGGAATACGGGGCCGTTCATCCAATATACCCACGCCCGTATCTGCAGCATACTCCGCAAGGGAGAGGGGCTGGGATTCAGACCTTCCTGCGACGGCGGCAGTTTCAATGCCAAGGAAATCAGAATTGTGAAGATTCTCAACGACTATCCTGCGAAAGTGGGCGAGGCCGCGGCCGAATTTTCACCCGCACTCATAGCAAACTACTGCTACGACCTTGCCAAGGAGTTCAACCAGTACTATCAGCAGACACCCATTCTCAAGGAGGAAGATAAGGGCACGCTGGAGATTCGTCTTGCTCTTATTCAAGAAGTTGCATCGGTTTTACGCAGAGCGATGGCCCTGCTGGGCATAGAGCTGCCGCAGAAGATGTAAAAAAGAATTGCGTAAAAAAGTTTGCAGATTCAAAATTATGTCCTAATATTGCGACGTAATCAACAGTGAAATTTATGATACAGGATAATAAGAAACGTCACGTCGTAAGTTATGAGAATATGTCAGATGAGTTGGCTGCGGCGTTCAATGAGAAGTATCCGAAGGGATACAATGACTACCTGCCGGAACTTACCAAATACCCCAAGCCGGACGGTTCCCATTTCTATGCGGTGACAATCGAAATTCCCGATGCCATATATCTGGTAAAAATCAACATCAAGACCGACGATATCGACGACATTGAAAGTTGGCTCGACGGAGAAGAGGCTGCCGAAGTTGAGCAGGTTGCCGGAACAAGCGGCTCTGCCGATGCCGGTGACACCCCGCTGCCCGACGACAATATCTCCGAATACGGATCGGACGATGATTCACCTGAAAATATCTGACAATTCACGTCTTTTGATGCTGTCCGTTCTCGTTGGCTTATGCTCGGGAGCGGCGGCTGTTGTTTTGCTAAGACTCATAAGGGTGTTCGAGGGGCTGGCCAGGGCATTGATGCCTTCCGGTTCTCTGGGCTTCCTGTACATAGTTTTCCCTGCCGTGGGAATGCTGCTCTCCCTGCTCATTGTGAAATATCTTGTGAAGGACAATATAGGACACGGGGTCACCAGAGTCCTCAAGGCCGTCTCTACGGGAGAATCCAGAATCAAGCCTCATAACTGCTGGTCCTCGCTCATTACGTCTTCGCTTACGATAGGATTCGGAGGTTCGGTGGGGGCCGAGGCTCCGATTGTTTACACCGGTGCGGCCATAGGCAGCAACGTGGGGCGCATTTTCGGCCTGAATATGCGCAGTGTGAGGATTCTGGTCGGATGCGGTGCGGCCGGTGCCGTTGCGGGAATCTTCAAGGCTCCGCTGGCCGGAGTGCTGTTCACTCTGGAGATACTTATGTTCAATATCTCGGTGACTTCACTTATGCCGCTGCTGCTGTCAACCGTGTCGGCTACGGTAATCAGTTACCTTTTTGCCTCGGACGTGAATCCTTTCCAGTGTTCGCTGTCGCCCTTCAAGTTGGGCAACATCCCGTTCTATATAATTCTGGGGGCGTTCTGCGGCCTTGTGTCAATGTATTTCCAATCCACTACGCTCCGCCTCGAAGACAGGCTCTCCAAATTCTCGAACCCGTTTGTAAAATGGTTGTTGTGCGGTTTGGGCCTGAGTCTGACGGTGCTTATTTTCCCGCCTTTGTTCGGTGAGGGATATTCGTCGCTGGCCCCCCTGCTGCGGGGCGGGGATATCGATTACGGTCAGTCGCCGCTGTCATTCCTGCTCGGCTCCCCCTGGGGAATCCCCATTTTCTTTGCCCTGGTCCTGTGCCTGAAGGTGATAGCTATGACCTTTACCAATTCCGGTGGAGGAGTGGGCGGAACGTTCGGACCCACGTTGTTCGTGGGGGCGATATCGGGCTTCCTGCTGTCCAGAATCTTCAACCTGCTGTTTGCAGGTTCAGACCTGTCTCTTCCCGAACAGAATTTCGTGCTGGTTGGAATGGCCGGCACTATGGCCGGGGTTATGAAAGCCCCTATGACGGCAATCTTCCTCATAGCCGAGATATCGGGCGGGTATGAACTTTTCCTGCCCCTTATCATTACGTCCAGCGTGTCGTTCCTGGTAACCAGAATGAAGGAACGCTATTCCATTTATACAAAGCGTCTGGCTCAGGCCGGCGAATTGCTTACTCACGATTCCGACCAGGCCATAATGACTCTGATGCGTACCGGCGACCTTGTGCGGGACAAATATCCCCGAATTTCCAGAGGAGCGAGTCTGGGCGAACTGGTTGACGTCATTTCCGACAGCACCGAGGCCGTGATTGCCGTGGTTGACGGAAATGGCCGTTTCGACGGGTTCATAGACATTGGAAACGTTCGCAAGTATATCTTTAAGACCGAAGATTACGATTCCCTGAAGGTCTCCGACCTTATGGAACCCGCGCCCGCCTTTGTAGACGTGTCTGAAAAGATGGAAAGCGTTATGCGCAAGTTCGACCGCACCGAGGCCTGGAGACTTCCGGTGGTCGATTCAAACGGTATTTATCTCGGATTTGTTTCCCGTTCAAGGATTCTGTCCGCCTACAGGGACAAACTCAGGGAAATGAGCGAGGACTAATTGCCTCTGACCTTTTTTTTGTTTCTTGTAATTTGGGAGAAGGTTACACCCAGAGAGGCGATCATTATTCCAAGCCATTGTATGGGAGTGAGCAGTTCGCTTCCCAGAATCATTCCCGACAGGGCCGTTATGACCGGGATAAAGGCCTGCATAACCGACGATTTGGCAACTCCCAGGTGCTTGATGGAACTGACCCATAGGGTGAAGCATACACAGGAGCACAGGATGGCAAGGCAGAAGATAGGCCTCCACACATCCCATGATAGGTAAATGGCCGGGTCGAAATTTCTGAGACCTTTTGTGAAGAACAGAGGAGCCAGATAAACTCCGCCGATTAGGAACTGGTGCATAGTGATTACCGTCGGCTTATAGTTTCCGGCCAGCCATTTTGTGCAACTTGCCTGTCCGGCTTCTGCAATTACCGCAACGAAGAGCAGAATTGCGCCGAGCAGGAATTTATCTCCTATGCCCGAGGACGTCATAGACATCAGCACAATGCCTCCGATGCAAACCAGCATTCCGGCAATGTTCATTAAAGACAGTTTCTCTTTGAAGAAAAAGAATCCGGCGAACATTGCCGCTATGGGCGTCGTGGCTATTATCATTGCAGAGTACGTGGGAGATTCTGTGAAATAGATTCCGTAAGTTTCGCACACGAAGTATATGAAGGGCTCGCAGAGGGCCAGAAGCAGGAATTTGCTCAGGTCTTTCGGCTTGATTTTTATATCGATGCCCATCGCCAGATTGAGGATGAGAAGAATGCTGCCTGCAAAGAAAACTCTTATATAAACGAAGTATTCTACCGGAATTCCCTTGGAAATCAGTTGACTGTTCCATATATATGACAGGCCCCATAGGAGGATTGTCAGGGTAGAGTACAGATATACTATAATGTTGCTTTTATTTTTCTTCATAGGCCGAACGTCCTGCAAAGATAAAATTTTTTGTACGAATTAATTACCTTTGCATATATGAAAGAGGTTTATATAAAGTTTATAGCCCGCAGGCTAGAGGTGCGCGAGTGGCAGATTGAAAATTGCGCTCAGATGTTCGAGGACGGGAATACCATTCCGTTCATAAGCCGTTACCGCAAGGAAAAGACCGGAGGAATGGACGATGCCTCGGTGGCCGAAGTCAAGCATTGGGTGGACGTCTTCGACGCTATGGAAAAGCGCAAGGAAACCATACTGGGCGTAATTGGTCAGGCCGGCGCCCTTACCCCCGGACTCGAGGCTCTCATACGCGACTGTGTCGTGGCCCAGGAACTGGAGGACCTTTACCTGCCCTACCGTCCCAAGCGCCGCACCCGGGCGACGGCCGCAAAGGAACTTGGGCTGGAACCTCTCGCCGACCTTATGTGGAACCTGAAGACGTCGAATCCCTACGACAGTGCCAGAGCTTATGTAGAGGGGGCGGCGGCTGTAAGGGCGGCCGGAAAACCCGGAGCCGCCGACATTGAGGCCGCTCTCGCCGGGGCCAGGGATATCATTGCCGAAAGGCTCGGCGAAACGCCTCTCATAAGGCAGAACCAGAGGGAGATGATGCGTCGCCGGTGGATTCTGGCAAGCGTTACCAAGGCCGGGAAGGAATCCGGCGAAGCCGCCAAATACCGCAGCTATTTCAAATTCAGCACACAGCTCGAAAAAATACCCTCGCACAATCTGCTGGCCATACTCAGGGCCGAAAATGAAGGTTTTCTAAACGTTTCGCTCGACTCGGACCCGCAGCGCTGTTCAAATAAGATTTTCTATGACTTCTGCCAGCTTCAGGGGCGTCCCTCCGGCGAGCTGTCCAATCAAATCAGGCTCAGCGCCGAAGATGCGTTCACGCGCCTGCTGTATCCGTCCATTTCCCGCGAAGTCATAAAGGAAGCCAAGGAGAAGGCCGACATAGAGAGCATCAGGGTTTTCGGCGAAAACCTGAAACAGCTGTTGCTGGGAGCGCCGCTTGGGCAGAAGCGCATTATGGCGGTGGACCCCGGTTTCAGGAACGGTTGCAAGATTGCCTGCCTGGACGAGAGGGGAGAACTGCTGTATCATACGATAATATTTCCGCATCCTCCTGCCAATGAGAAGGTTAAATCCATTATGGCCATTGAATCTATGGTCCGGGAGTACGGCATAGAAGCCGTTGCCGTTGGGAACGGAACCGCCAGCCGGGAAACCGTCGGGTTCCTGAAGAAAGTCGGTCTTCCCGACGGATGCAGGGTATGGACGGTGAGCGAGGACGGCGCTTCCATATATTCGGCGTCGGAGGTTGCAAGGGAGGAGTTCCCAGACCAGGACGTTACCGTGAGGGGAGCTGTGAGCATCGGCCGAAGGCTTATGGACCCTCTCGCCGAACTGGTGAAGATTGATCCCCGGAATCTGGGGATAGGGCAGTACCAGCACGACGTGGACCAGACGCTGCTGCGCGAGATGCTTTCCAATACGGTCGAGAACTGTGTGAATTCGGTGGGAGTCAACCTCAATACGGCAAGCCCTTACCTGCTGGCGCACGTGGCGGGGATAGGCCCGGCGCTTTCGCGCGGAATAGTGGAATACCGGAATGCAAACGGCGGGTTCAGAGAACGGCGCGAACTGCTCAAGGTACCCCGGTTGGGGGCGAAGGCTTTCGAACAGTGTGCCGGATTCCTGCGCATAAGGGGAGCGGCGAATCCTTTGGACAATTCGTCGGTTCATCCCGAATCCTACCCCATTGTGGACAGGATGGCGGCCGACCTTGGGGTGTCGGTGGGGGAACTGGTGGGAAATCCTGAACTTTGCGGCAGGGTGGAACCGTCGGCTTACGTGAACGGAACCGTGGGGCTGCCCACAGTCAACGACATTCTCAAGGAACTGGCTAAACCCGGACTCGACCCCCGGTGTGCCGTGTCGGAATTCTCGTTTGCCGAAGATGTGAGGGAGATAGGAGACCTGCGCTGCGGGATGGAATTGCCGGGAATCGTTACCAACATTACTAACTTCGGCGCTTTCATAGACATAGGCCTGCACGAGAACGGGCTCATTCACGTATCCCGGCTCGGCCCCAGGGGAACCGACCCTTCACGGGTGCTGAAACTGCACCAACAGATAAAAGTCCGCGTCCTGGAAGTGGACCTGGAGCGGAATCGCATTGCGTTGGAGCCGGTAAGGGCTAATTGAATTTGCGGAACCTGAGGGCGATGACTCCCCAGAACGCTTCTCCGAAAATTCCGGAGGACATCTTAGAAGAACCTTCCTTGCGGTTTACGAAGATAACGGGCACTTCCTTGATGCAGAGGCCTTTGCGGAAGGCGGTGTACTTCATTTCTATCTGAAAGCCGTAGCCTTTCATTTTTACGGCATCGAGGTTTATCGTTTGAAGAGCCTTGCGGCTGTAGCAGATGAACCCTGCCGTGCTGTCGAAAATCTTGAATCCCAGGACTTTCCGGACATACACCGAGGCAAAGTAGGAAATGAGGATGCGGCCTATGGGCCAGTTCACCACACTCACACCGTTGCAGTAGCGGGAGCCTATGGAAATGTCTCCGCCTTCGCAGACGCAGGCATCCAGCAGGCGGGGGAGGTCTTCGGGAGCGTGCGAGAAGTCGGCGTCCATCTCAAAGATATAGTCGTAATTCCTTTCCAGTGCCCATTTGAATCCGGTCAGATATGCCGTTCCAAGCCCCAGCTTGCCTTTTCTCTGAAGCAGGTTGAGGGTCTGGGGGAATTCTTTCTGCAGGTCTGAGACTTTTGCGGCCGTGCCGTCGGGCGAGCCGTCGTCTATGATGAGAATTTCGAAACCCTCTTCCAAAGCGAAAACAGCGCGGATTATTTTCTCGATGTTCTCGATCTCGTTGTAGGTGGGTATGATTACTAATTTTTTCACGGCACAAATATACAAAAACTTCTTTCTTTCATTATAAAAATAATGATTACCTTTGTAGACTCGAATAATGGAAACCTACCAAACCAATAACCCAATATGAAAAGAATAGATTGTTTTATCCCTTTTGAAAGCGATGCGCAGGTCAAAGCTACGTTGGAAAACCTTAAGGCTCAGAGCGAAGTTGCGAAGATCGAACTCGTAGATTCCACAAAGCTCAAGTCAACGGCAGCAATTAAAGACATAGCTTCAAAGGCAAGTGCACCTTTCTCTCTCATTTATACCAAGACAACCACATTGAGCTTCGTGCTCTTTGCAATGGAGCGAATGCTCGAGATTGCCGAGGATTCAGGTGCTGCAATGGTTTATGCTGACCATTTCAACCGCGCCGCCGACGGTACCGAGACTCAGGCTCCGGTTATCGATTATCAGTTTGGCTCACTGCGTGACGACTTCGACTTCGGAGGCGTTCTCCTTTACAGAACCGAGGCCCTCAAGGAGGCTGCAGACCGTATGGACGTCGCTTATGAACAGGCAGGTATCTATGACCTGCGTCTCAAGGTGTCCCAGAAAGGCAAGCTCGTTCACATCAATGAGTTCCTGTACTACGAGATAGAGCTGGACAACCGCAAGTCGGGAGAAAAGATTTTCGACTATGTGGATCCAAAGAACCGTGCGGTTCAGATTGAAATGGAGAAGGCTGTGACTCAGCATCTCAAGGACATAAACGGATATCTGGAGCCCAAGTTCAAGCCGGTTGACATTACGGAAGGGGACTTCGAGTATGAGGCATCGGTTGTGATTCCCTGCAAGAACAGGGTACGCACCATTGCCGACGCAATAAACTCTGCCCTCAACCAGAAGACCGACTTCAAGTACAACGTAATTGTTGTCGATGACAACTCTACCGACGGCACTCAGGAGAAAATCAAACAGTTCCTGGACAACCCCAGGCTCGTTTACATTGCTCAGGACAAGTCTTATCACGCCATTGGCGGAAACTGGAATATGGCCCTTCATCACCCTAAGTGCGGAAGGTTTGCCCTGCAGCTCGATTCCGATGACCTCTATTCCGACGACACCGTTGTTCAGCGCTTTGTGGACGCTTTCCGCGAGCAGAACTGCGCTATGGTTGTAGGAACCTATCAGCTCACCGACATTAACCTTCAGCCGCTGCCTCCCGGAAAAATCGACCACAGGGAGTGGACACCCGAGAACGGTCGCAACAATGCGCTCCGCATCAATGGTCTGGGAGCTCCCCGCGGATTCTGGACACCGCTTCTGCGTCAGATCAATTTCCCCACCACCAAGTACGGTGAGGATTATGCTGTAGGCCTTCGCGTAAGCCGCGAATACCAGATTGGACGCATCTATGACGTTATGTACAACTGCCGCCGCTGGGACGACAACTCCGACGCCAACTGCGATATCGTCAAGATGAATGCAAACAACCTTTACAAGGACCGTGTCCGTACCTGGGAACTTGAGGCCCGTGTGAAGATGAACAAATAGTTTTTTGTAAAAAAGTGAAAAAAGTTTTGGGATTCTCGAATAATATCGTACCTTTGCAATCCCAAAACAACGGGAGCTTAGCTCAGCTGGTTTAGAGCATCTGCCTTACAAGCAGAGGGTCAGGGGTCCGAATCCCTTAGCTCCCACAAAGAAAGCCAATCGGTTAACGGTTGGCTTTCTTCTGTTCGTCCAGCACGAACATAGGCTCAGGTGCAAAAGTATGTGTTTAGGCATAGATGTTCTCCGCCGTACAAGAAACGGATCACCAGTAAAAGTATGTGTTTGAGAAGTTAAAAGATTACCTTTGTACGGATCAAGTACAAAGAGAAT
>JAKSKE010000019.1 GCA_024401895.1 Bacteroidales bacterium | reverse complement strand
ACGGGCGAAGCGCAGATGATGTGACTGGATAGAAAACACAGGGTTTTGCACGTGACCCTTTACATTTGCCGCAGAAGCGAAAGGTCTCCGGAGGAGAGCAGCCGAACGCTCGGAGGCAACTGTTGGGTTGATTATAAGCTGCTTGCAAAAACGCTCTACGACAGTTTTGTATAGGCTATCTTGCCCACGAGGGTCTTCGGCAACTCGTTGCGAACCTCGATTTCGTACGGCATGGCGTACTTTGCAATTCGGCGGCTGCAATGCTGCATAATGTCGTCGCGCAGTTCGGGAGAATCATTGACACCCTCGTTAAGCACAATGAATGCTTTGATTTTCTGCATTTTATAGGTGTCCGGTACGCCAATCACACAACTCATCCTCACGGCTGGATGCGCGTCTATGATATTCTCCAGCTGAGACGGATAAACGTTGTATCCGCTGGTGATAATCATCCGCTTAATCCTCTGACGGAAATATATGAAGCCTTCCTCGTCCATCTTTCCAAGGTCGCCGGTATGCAGCCATACGTTGCCGTCGGAGTGAACCCGCAGTGTGTCGGCGTTTTCTTCGGGGTGGTGTATATATCCCAGCATTACGGAAGGACCGCAGATGCAGATTTCGCCCTCGGTATTGTAGGGCACCTCTTCGTTTGTTCCCACGGCGCAGATTTGGAAATAGGTGTCGGGGTATGGAATGCCAATGCTTCCTTCCTTCTCCTTGTCGAAGGGAGTCAGACAGCTGGCAGTGACGCATTCGGTTGTGCCGTAGCCCTCGCGGATGCGTATTCCGGCATTGTGCTCGGCAAGGAATGCATCGAATTTCTTCTTCAGCTCAATGGAAAGCGAGTCCCCGCCCGAGAATACTCCCTTGAGGCAGGACAGGTCCACCCCGTCGAGGTAGGTGTTGCGCGCAATGGCTTCGAACAGAGTTGGAACGCCCGCAATGAAGTTGGGCCGGTTGGCCTTGATCAGCTGGGCATAGCTCTTTACATTGAAACGGGGCACCAGGATAGATGTTCCTCCGGCTACCATCATTGTGTGAATGCAGACTCCCAGGCCGAAGCCGTGGAATATGGGCATTGCGGCCAGCATCTTGGAATGCCGGACCTCTTCGTGACTCATTACCGCGGTCTGCAGTGCCAGGGCATTGAAATTGAGGTCCGACAGCATAATGCCCTTCGTGGTTCCCGTTGTTCCCCCAGAGAAGAGAACGACAGCTTCGCTGCGAATGTCCTTGTCGGTAGCTGCGTAGTTCACGTCTATGGGCCACTCGGCATATTTCAGGAAATTCTTCCAGGAAATTGCGATGCCGTCTTTGCGGAGCCTGGGGAACTTCCTCTCTGTCATAAGTTTGAAAGCCAGGGACTTGATGGCGGGAAGTTCACTGGAAACACTGGCCAGAATAAGCTTTTTCACAGGCCTCTTGGCGGTGACTTCCAGGAATTTTTCGTAGAACTGGTCCAGAGTCACTGCAATGTCACAGGATGCCTCGTCCAAATAAAACTGTATTTCATCTATTGCCGAGAGCGGGTGAATCATACAGGGCACGGCACCTATGCGGTTGAGTCCGTAAAGGCAGTAGATGCCTTGCGGCACGTTGGGCATACATACCAGGACCCTCGTTCCCGGGCGTACGCCAAGGTTATAAAACGCTTTTGCGGTGCGGTCAATTTCGGCAGCCAGCACTTTGTAGGGGATTTTTCTGCCCATAAAGGCCAGGGCTGTGAATCCGGGGTCAGATGCGGCCGTGGCAAGCACAGTTTCACTCATCGATTTTTCACTGTATTCCAAATGAAAGGGGAGGTCGGCGTAACTGCTTGTCCAGGGCGATTTAGGTTCGGTTGTCATAGTACAGAAAAAATCAGTTCAGTTCCACGGGTTCCTTGACGTCATTGTCCAGAAGGTCGGGATTCAGAAGCAGATGTTTCAGAATCTTAACGCTCTTTGCGAAATAGAAACCGTCGGCTATGCGTTCGTCTATTGTAAGAGCTATCTTTATTGTGTCTTTGACTTCGGTAGATCCGTCTTCGTTGACTATGAGACGCTTTTTCATCTCGTTAATGACAACGAAGAAAGAGATGGTGCCCCAGTTGAAGATGTGGTGGTAGTCGGCACTCATCTTAATGCTTCCCAGATTGGAAATGAATACGGTGGAGTAGCAGGGGTCATCCTGTTGAAAACCTTTCGGATAAATTCCCCATCGGTCCATAAGCTTAATGACCCAGAACACCACTTCCAAAAGAAATCCGGGAATGTACTTGAAGACATTCATTGTCTGGGACGAATGGTCGATTTCCTTGTTTACGCGTACTTTGTTTACAAATTTTTCCAGGAAATCGTGCATCTGTTCAATGGGCGCGCCGCCGTCGGGGTCCAGCACCCATTTTGCGATAGATTCCTCGGAATGGTCGTCGAAGGCTCTCTTTACAACAAAAGACGACTCAATGTCCCGTCTTTCATAAAACTTCCTGCCGCTTATGAACCAGTTAAGCTTAGGCCTCAGATAGATGGTCTTTGCTATGGCTGCGGTGAAAACCTGGAACCAGCTGTATTTGTATGTGGGATTCTGTGCGTTCTTGCGGTTTACGTAATCCTTGATTGCCGCAATGTCTATGATTTCGGTAAGAACAGCCTCGTTGTTGGTTCTGCCGGGCATTAGGTACGGCATAATAACGTGGAGGGCATCCAAATCCTTAATGCGCCTTCTGTCCGAACGGCCGGCGCGTCCTTTCCTTTGGATATTTTCCATTTTCGGTTTGGCTCTAGTAGTAAAAACTTACAAATATACGAAAATTTGAATATCTGCAAAGCTTTCTGCCGGAAGGCTTTATAGGGCTTCTGCCGGAAGGCTTTATGAAAGGTAAAGGCCTGACTCGCCGGTTCGCCAAAGTGGGTTTTTCAAAAGTGCTCTGGAGTCGTCTAGAGGCAGGGTGGCCACACACCCACTACCCCATAATGACGGGGTGGGTTTTCCAAAACAGCCTCCCAGAGGGCTACAAGGCACACTGCCGCATACCCACTTTGGCGAGTGGAGCACCTTGGGAGCTGGCAGACAAGGGCCTTCGGACGGCGTAGCCGCCCGTGGCTCGTGAACGGGAGGGGCCCTTGCCTGCTAGACTTCGATGGACGTATGGATGCGCATCTCCCCCGGGGAAATCATTATCGTACTCTTACAGGGCGAACGGGAAGTCCTATCATTCTGGCGTATTTTTCGACAGACATTGCCGCTTCACCTTCGTCAAACCAATCTTCCTCGCCATAAAAATAGTAGGCCTGGCCGCAGTTGTTGTCGACAAGGGTAGAGGACCAATAGTAAGCGCAGTCGCTTCCCGAAAGTTTGGACTGCTTGTATCCCGCAGCGGGTATCACTATAGTGCCGCCGTTCTTGGCTGTGCCGGTGAAGACCGTAGTCTTGCCCATTGTAATGCTCCATTCAAGGGATTTTACGAGTTCTTCGTATTCTGCTTTAGTGGGCATCCTCCAGTTCTCGCCCCACAGAACGGTAGCCGCGTCATCGACGCTCTCCAGAACAGTCTTGCTGTCAACAGCGCGACCTTTGTCGATGCTTGTGCAGTATTTTGTGAAGGTATCGGGCTCGCCCTCGCAATGTGCGTAGTTTGATGTCTCGTATTTCTCTTTCGGTGCTGTCTCACCCCAGGCAAAATAGTCTCCGGACGCTTCTGCGGTTTCGGCGCCTATGTTGCATACGGCCCATTTTACCGACAGTCCGAGATCTACGTACTCGTGAGCTGTACCAACCTCTACGGTTGCGGCGGCTGTCTTAACGTTTCCGTGTGTGTCGGTGAATTTCATTGTAATTTTAGCCGAACCTTCAAACAGAGCCTTTACTACAAAGCCGGAAGCGGCTGTCTCTACGCTTACCGATACAGTGTTGTCTGAGGTCAGTTCTGCCTTGTCCATATTCAGGAATTCCTTGGCTTCCGGGGGTGTTATTACAAGATTGGCTGTGCTGAGTTTCATTGTTTCACCTTCTTTCAAACTAATCTTTTCCTGTTTGAAAGAAATGTTTTCCACTTCTTTGAAGTTTTCCTTCTGGCAAGAGCAGAATATAGCTGCGATGCCTGCGCAAAATGCGATGATTGTTTTCTTGTTCATTATTTGCTGTGTTTAAAAATGGCGACAAATTTATAAATAATTTTTAAAAAGAAGAAAAATAGTTAAATTTGCGGCGCAAAAATTATTTATATGAAAAAATCATTGTTTTTATCGATAACTGTATCTGTCTTATTGGCGTTCGCTTCCTGCGGCAAGCCGATAGTGCTTCCTTCCGCCCCGAAAATCAACGTGGATGGCGTGCAGGTTAATGAATCTTGTAATGTGTTGGAAGTTAATAAAATAGATGTTAGGGCCGTCGCCGAAGGAGGAATATATTCCTTTGTCGTGTCAATTTCTTCTCCGGTGCTGGACGCTGAAGCTCTGTCTGCATTGGGTTTGGCAGAGAGGTTCGACCTTGCCGCCCCGGGAAAATTCGAGACCGGAATCAAAACGATGGGACTGCCGTGCGGCGGAGACGTCCGGGATTCAAAGTCGGTCAATTTCAGCCTTACCGCTTTCCTTGATTATTTCAAGTCGGGAAAGAATCTGACCGCCGACCATTGCATAACGCTGGAACTGAAGGATAGTCAGGGGCAGGAGTATTCTTGCCGCATATTGCTCCATAAGGATGCCGTTGCGGGAATAACGGTGGAAAATGCAGATATGTGGAAGCGGACTGCCGATATAATTCTCGACGGCGGTTTCCCCGAAGATGCGCTGGTCTCTTACAGGATTAAAGGAACGGACGTGTGGGAAAAGGCTGTGTGTGCAAATAAGGCCGAACGTGTTTACAATCCGGTGCCCGTATGGAACGAATCCAAGAATGAAGCGGGAAAGACGGTTTATGCAATGGATCCGCATACCGGATTCAAAGCCAACACGCAATACGAGATTCGCGTTGCCGATGCCGCCGGTGCCGAACTGTCGGTTCTGGAATACTCTTCTCCGCTGGGCGACGAACTGCCCAACAACGAATTTTCAAATTGGTTCACCAAGAACGGTAAGGACAACGGGCTGGCATATCCGAACGCTGCTCCTGCAATTGCGCCGGAAGGATTCTGGGACAGCGGAAACAACGACGCAAGCAAAAAACTGTGTATCCCTCTCGACGGCGGAGGAGCCTGGCTCAGGTCGGGCCAGACAATGGGAATCCTTACTTCCGGCAATATGTTTTCGGGCGATTTCGTTTTCAGCGGACTTCAGGGAACGGTGTTTTTCGGAAAACATTTCGGATGGACGGCGCGTCCGTCGGCATTGGTCATAAAATACTCGGCCTCGCAGGGAACAATCGACTGTGAGAAATATACCTCCGGCAAAAAAGGAACTCACGACAAGGGAATCGTGCAGTTGTCTTTGGTGGAATGGGACGCCCAGCATCCGTGCAGTTCCGGAATAACGAGCGAACCTTCGGGCTCGTGGGATCCTTCGATGCAGGACAGTACCGAAGAAGGCCCGGTTCTCGGCTATGCCTCAAAATTCATCGAGAAGAGTACCGACGGTTTCGTAGAGGAACGGATTCCTTTCTTCTGGTATGACAGGACTGCGGAATGCCCTCTTTCTTCGGACTTCAATATCGTCGTCTCAATTGCCAACAGCTACCTTGGAGACTATCTTACCGGCTGCGCGGCAAATGAAATGAAAATCAAGTATATAGGTTTTGAATATTAGAATTTCCTGTATTCCAGCGGGGTCATTCCCGTGGCATCCTTGAAATACTTGTTAAACTGGGCCTGGGTGTTGAAGTTCATTGTGCGGCACACTTCGCCAATCGTCTGACGCCCGCTCTTTATCAGCGACTTGGCATCGAGAATAACATAGTCCCGGATCCAGTCGATGGGGCGTTTTCCGCTTTCGTCCATAATGACTTTTGACAGATATTTCGGCGACACGCCGGTTCTCTGTGCGTACCAGGCCACGTCGCGGTGTTCCCGGTGCCGCCTTTCCACCTGCTTGAGGAATTCCTTCAGAATCATTTCCCTCTTGGAAATCTTCTCTCTTTTCCTGAGGGAGTCCTCGGCGTCAACGGCCGCGATGGAACTGAGAACCATTATGTGCGCCTTCACCAGGACTTCGGGAGTAGCATCCCCGAACTTTTCGAGCGTCTTCCTGAAAAGCAGGTAGGATTCCGTCGCCATCCCAACCGTGTCTTCTTTAAAGTCCAACTGCACCGTAGAGGAGAAGTTGCTGGCCGAGAACAGTCCTCCGTAAAAGGAGAAATCGGGTGCCAGGTCCTTGTTCTGTACCGCCAGAATGGCCAACTCGCTCTCCGGTTCCAGAATTACGTTGTCTGCAATGGTTCCCGGCACCAGTACGAGGGCCGATCCCGCCTTAACGGTGTATATCCTCAGGTTGCATTCAATCTCAATTCCTCCTCGGATGCACAGGACAATGACCGTGAAGTCTATGCGTTTTGGCATATCGCTCCCAATGAAGGCATTCACCTCGTCGTTTACGGTCTCTTGGAGGGGACGGTCTATATTGTCGTACAGAATAATGTCATTCCTGTAAAGAATCCGGGTGTCTGCCAAGGGCATCATTCCGAAAGCGACGTCGTGAATATTCCGGAATCCGCTCATAGCTTATTTGGGAAGCAGATTGTGGAATACCTCGTTGCGGTAGCCCGAACTGCGGTCTATCAGAAGGGTCATAAGACCCGAGTACGGAGTGAGAAGTTCCTTTATTTCCTTTTGGTTTGCGTCGTCGCCGAAATAGCCCATCACAAAGAATCTCCAGAATTCCCTGGCAAGGGAGGGCTCCATATGGAAGGTCTCGCGAATGAAATCGTCGGGAGAATAACAGCAGCTCAGCAGCACCTGACCAAGGTCGAAATAAGGATGTCCGCAGGCAAAGTCGCCCAGGTCAATGAAAAAGTCTCCGTTGGGAGTCATAATGCCGTTGCTGTACTGCAGGTCTCCGTGAATTGCGGTGGTTGCGTCGGGGGCGTCCAGTATGAACTGCCGGGTACGTTTCTTCTCCTCGTCGGTGAAGAAGGGGCTCTGCTCCAGGTCTTTAAGGTTCCGTTCCTTGATGCTGTCGAATCCGGCTCCGCTTATGTCGGTGGAATGCAGCTTGAGGCACATTGCCGCAAAACGGCGGGCCAGTTCCTCAACTCTTCCGGGTTCGTTCGACACGGCCCTGGAAAAGGAAACCTTGTCCCTTAGCCGCTGGAAGCGGATTCCGTAGCGGCCTTGCCCGTCGGTAATGAACTCTCCCGGCTTGGGAACGGCGATTCCCATAGCGTAAACTTTGTGCGACAATTCCTGCTCACTTATCACGCTGCGAATTTCGGCAGACGGATTATAGAGCTTGATCATTATGTCAGGGTCGGTCCTGTGAAAGTAGCTTGCGCCATTGAACCCTTCTCCGGAACGTACGTAATCGTCCAGGTTTACCAGTACGGCATTCATATTTAAAGCATTTTTTTCTTCTTAAAAATTACCCAGGCTCCGGCTACGATGGCAAGCATAATGGTGGTTATGGCAATCCAGGCCCAGGGTTTTCCCTGGAAGGGCAGGTTGACGTTCATTCCGTAGAAGCTGGCAACCAGGGTGGCAGGCATAAGGAGCACGCTTATGAAGGTGAAAATCTTCATAATGCGGTTCTGCTCGAGATTAATGATACCCACTACGGTGTCCTGCAGGTATTCGAGCCTTTCGAATGCAAAGTTGGTGTGGTTGATGAGGGATGCGATATCCTGCAGAATGATTCCCAGGTCGTCCTTCAGGTTAGTATCCTTGGGGAACAGCTTGCTTTTCAGAATGTTGGAGATGAGCCTCTGCTTGTCCACCACGTTTTCGCGCACGAACATAGCGTTCTCCTGCAGCTGGTTTATGTCCAGCAGAAACTCTTCGTTTATGTCTTCCTGCTGGTTGATGCGCCGGCTGAAGTGGCTTACGTCCTTGGAGATGAGCTCCACAATGTCGGCGTCAAGGTCCACACGCTTGTCCATAATTTCTACGAATACGTGCCATCCGTCCGGGAAAAGTTCGGGACGGGCCTGCAGCTTGTTCTGCAGTGTGTCGAAGGAACGCAGGGGAATTTCCCTGAGGGTTGTGAGCAGCCCTCCCGCAAGTATGAACGAAACGGGATCCATAAGCATCTCGTCGTCGGCGGGGGAGAGGAAGTTGGTGTTGGCGAAAATGATGTCGCCCTCTTCGCTGAACCGTGAAGAGCTCTCGATTTCCTCGGCCTCGGCCTTTGTCTGAATGGTGGTTCCCAAATATGCTTCGATAGCCCTCTTCTCATCTCCTGCAGGATCCAGGAGATCTATCCAGAGGACATTTTCTTTGCTGATAGTAGCAAACTCCGTTTGAGACTGGGTGAATCTTATTTCATTCCCGAGTCTGTAGAAAACTTTTATCATATTGCCTTCCTGCTTGTTCCCGGCGGTTGTCGGAAGGGGTTTAACTTACGGGCTAGCCGACATCACGGAGAAGCCGGCGCGCAAAGATAATAAAAATGTTCAAAAAGTAGTATATTTGCATTCCAAACATAAAAACCAACCAACGATATGATAATTATAGCAGAAAGCGGAGCGACGAAAACCGATTGGTGTGCCGTTGCATCCGATGGAAACGTAACCTCTGTAAGGACTGCCGGGATGAACATTGCCACTATGCCCATCGAGGCAATCAAGGCTATCATCAACGAAGCCGCACCCCAGCTCAACCCTGTGGGGGAGAAAGTTACTGAAGTGCATTACTATGCCGCCGGCCTCATTATCCCCGAGGGCGAGACAATACCTCCGGCAGCAAAAAATCTGGATGCTTCGCTCAAGGAATATTTCCCCGAAGCTCAGATGGAATATGCTTCTGACCTGCTGGATGCCGCCCGTGCCGTGTGCGGCCACAATCCCGGAATTGCCGCAATTATGGGCACCGGATCCAACAGCTGCCTCTATGACGGAAAAAATATAGTTAAGAACGTGCGCTCTGCCGGGTTCATTCTTGGCGACGAGGGCGGCGGCGCCTGCCTTGGAAAAATGTTTATGGCCGATTTCCTCAAAGGACTCGTGCCCGAACCGGTGAGCAGTGAGTTTGCCCGCGACTTCCAGGTTGACTATTTTACCGTAGTGCAGAACGTTTACAAGAGCGAGGCCCCTTCCAAGTACCTGGGAAGCTTCGCCCCCTGGATTCTGGAACGTTACGACAGCTGCGAATATGTGCGTGAACTGGTTGACCGCAATTTCCGCAACTTCATCGAACGCGCCCTGAGCCAGTACGACATAAAGAAATATCCCGTAGGCGTTGTGGGCGGGTTCGGCTACGCCCATCAGGCAAAGTTCCGCAAGGTTGCCCAGGAGTACGGCATCCGTTTTTCCGAAATTATCGCAACCCCTATCGAGGGTTTGATCAAATACCATACAAGCAATGAGAACGACTGAACAGGCTTCACTTTACAATGACCTCGAGAAAATGAGCACCATTCAAATTCTCGAAAATATAAATAAGGAGGATATGAAAGTCCCCCAGGCTATTTCCAAGGTTCTTCCGGCAATTGAAAAGCTGGTTGAGGGAATAGTGGAGAGAGTGCCCAAGGGCGGACGAATCTTTTATATGGGAGCAGGCACCAGCGGCCGTCTGGGCATTGTGGATGCCTCTGAAATTCCTCCCACCTACGGAGTTCCCGACCTTTTCATAGGCCTTATGGCCGGTGGCGACAAGGCTATCCGCACTGCCGCCGAAGGCGCCGAGGACAACAAGGAGGCGGGCTGGAATGACATCCTTCCTTTCCACCCCAACGAATATGATACCGTAATAGGAATCGCCGCATCGGGTACCACTCCCTATGTTATTGGAGCTCTGGAAGTTGCCCGCAGCAAAGGCCTGCTTACCGGCTGCGTAACCTGCAATCTGGGTTCTCCGGTGGCTGCGGCCTGCGAATGCCCCGTTGAGGTGGTTTGCGGTCCCGAATTCGTGACCGGCAGTACCAGAATGAAGTCGGGCACAGCCCAAAAACTCGTGCTCAATATGATTTCCACCTCTGTAATGATTCGTCTGGGTCACGTGCGCGGAAACAAGATGGTGGATATGCAGCTTACCAACGTCAAACTGGTTGACCGCGGTACGCGTATGATTATGGAAGAGGCGGGAATCACCGACTATGAACTGGCTCACGACCTGCTTCTGAAATACGGTCAGGTGCGCGCTGCCGTAGAAGCATACAGGAGTGGAAAATAGGTATCCTTCCACAGTCCTTCAGGATGCTGTAGAATCTATAAGCTCGCTGCCCGGGATAGGCCCGCGCAGCGCGCTTCGCCTTGCCCTGCACCTGTTGCGCCAGCCTTCTGAAAACGTGCGCCACTTTGCTGCGGCAATCGACCGTCTTGCAACAGACGTTAAATATTGCAGAGTGTGCTCAATGCTCTGTGATGATGATGTCTGCCACATTTGTGCAGACAGCAGAAGAGACCGCGGCACCGTCTGCGTAGTAGAGAGCATAAGGGATGTGCTGAGCATAGAGGCGACGGGGGAGTATCACGGAGTCTATCACATACTGGGCGGAATCATATCTCCCATAGACGGAGTGGCCCCTTCCGACCTCAATATTGCAGGGCTCGTGGGAAGGTTGTCCCATCCTTCCGATGAATTTCCTCTTCCGTCCGAAATAATCCTTGCCCTTTCAGGCGACGTCGAGGGCGAAACCACGGCCTTCTATCTTTACCGGCAGCTGGAACCTTTCGGAATAAAGGTAAGCACCCTCGCCCGCGGCCTCGGGTTCGGCGATGACCTGGAGTATGCCGACTCCCTGACCCTCGGCCGGTCAATTGCAAACCGTCAACCCTTCCATCCTTAACCCGTGCTTCTGGTCCGTTCCATACTCATCGCTTTTTCCCTGTGCGCCGACTGTTTCGCAGTTTCCCTGTGTTCCAGCCTCTCCCTCCGGAGCGTGCGCGGCAGAACCGTGGCTATGGTGGCGCTTTGCTTTGCGGTAATTCAGACTGCGTTGCTGGGCCTCGGATGGGCTTTCGGCTATCTTTTCGTGGGGCTGCTGTCCAGCATTGCGAAATTCATTGGGGCGGCGCTGCTCATTTACGTGAGTGCGGGTATGCTGCGTGAAGGAATCTGCGGCCAGACTGAAGGCCGCGACCTCAACGGCTTCAGGAACGTGGTCCTGGGCGGCGTGGCCACCAGCATAGACGCTCTGGCGGTGGGCTGCTCGCAGTCGCTTTCGGGTGTGCCGTTCAATGAGGTGCTGCCGTTGCTGGTGAGCGTTTTCGCCGTTACGCTGCTGTCGGTGCTGCTGGGAATCGGCCTTGGAAGCAGGGTTGGAACCCGGTTCGGGCGTCCCGCCGTAATAGCCGGGGGTGCGGTGCTGCTTGCAATAGCGGCAATCATCCTCCTTCAGGGTCTGGGACTCTTGTAAAATCGAAAAATAAAATATAAATTTGCAGGCTTTTGTACAGCGCGTGCGCATTATGCGCCTGGGTTGTCGGGCTTGTTTCAATGTTTAACTTTTAAAAAAATCAGTTTTACCAATTATGGCAGAACAGGCAGAAGCTAAGAAGATTCTCAATGCATCCATTGCTCCCGAAGAATTTGACTGGGAAGCATTCGAGGGTGGAGAACTTTCTGGCGCAGAAAAAGAAGAAATCAATGCGGCTTACGACAAAACCCTTTCAAAGGTTATCGAGAACGAAGTCGTAGAAGGTGAAGTAACAGCAATCAACAAGAGAGAAGTTGTTGTCACAATCGGTGGCAAGAGCGAAGGTGTCATTATGGCTCCCGAGTTCCGCTACAACCCCGAACTCAAGGTTGGCGATAAGGTAGAGGTGTTCGTTGAGTCTGCAGAAGACAGGAAGGGACAGCTCATCCTCTCTCACAAGAAGGCCCGCGCCCTCAAGTCTTGGGACAGAGTCAACGAGGCTTACGAAAAGGACGAGATTGTAAAGGGCTTCGTGAAGACCCGCACAAAGGGCGGTATGATTGTAGACGTATTCGGAATCGAGGCATTCCTCCCCGGTTCACAGATCGACATCAAGCCCATCCGCGATTACGACCAGTTCGTAGGACAGAATATCGATTTCAAGATTGTAAAGATCAACCCCGACTTCCGCAACGTAGTCGTTTCTCACAAGGCATTGCTCGAGGCAGAGCAGGAGCTTAAGAGAAGTGAGCTCATTGGCAAGCTCGAGAAGGGTCAGGTACTCGAAGGTGTGGTTAAGAACATTACCAACTACGGAGTATTCATCGACCTTGGCGGAGTTGACGGTCTCATTCATATCACCGACCTCTCCTGGGGCCGTGTCAACCATCCCGAAGAGATTGTTGCACTTGACCAGAAGATTAAGGTTGTCGTTCTCGACTTCAACGAGCAGCAGAAGAAGATTGCCCTCGGTCTCAAGCAGCTTACTCCTCATCCTTGGGAAAGCCTCGACGCAAACCTCAAGGTTGGCGATAAGGTTAAGGGTAAAGTTATCCTCCTTGCCGACTACGGTGCATTCATCGAGGTTGAGCCCGGCGTAGAAGGTCTCGTTCACGTAAGCGAGATGAGCTGGAGCCCCCGTCTGCACAGCGCACAGGAATTCCTTAAGGTTGGCGACGAGGTTGAGGCACAGATCCTCACCATCGACCGTGAAGCCCGCAAGATGTCTCTCGGACTCAAGCAGCTCACAACCAATCCCTGGGAAGGCATCCGCGAGAAATATCCCGTTGGCAGCAAGCACAATGCTACCGTACGCAACGTCACCAACTTCGGCGTATTCGCAGAGCTTGAGGACGGCGTAGAGGGACTCGTTCATATCAGCGATCTCAGCTGGAACAAGATCAAGCATCCTTCAGAGGTAGTTGCATCCGGCGACACAATCGAGGTTCAGATTCTCGACTTCGACGAAACCAACCACAAACTCAGCCTTGGCCACAAGCAGCTCGTTCCCAATCCCTGGGATGAAATCGAGGCCAAGTTCACAGTTGGTTCAACCGTAGAGGGTACAGTCGCTTCCATTACCGACAAGGGCGCCAACATCACCCTCGAAGGTGGAGCCGAAGGCTTTGCTTTCACCCGCGACCTCGTTAAGGAGGACGGAAAGCAGGCTCTCGCAGGCGAAACCCTTCAGTTTAAGGTTGTAGAACTGCGTCGCAGCACTCACCGCATCCTCGTAAGCCACCTCAGGACTTACGCCGAGATTAAGGAGAAGGCCGCTGCAGCAGAGGCCGAAGGTACAAAGAAGGCTGTCAAGAAAGTAAACGCCAACGTTGAAAAGACAACCCTCGGAGATATCGACGCTCTCGCAGCTCTCAAGGACAAACTCGAGAAAGGAGAATAATGAATTTTACTTTGACTGTTCTCGGCACCGCTTCGGCGATGCCGAGAGCTGATAGAAATCAAAGCGCCCAGGTGCTTCAGGTACACGGGCGCTTGTTTTTAATAGACTGCGGAGAAAATACGCAGCGTCGCATTCGGGAGGAGGGCCTTTCGTTTGCGAAAATAGAAGCCGTGTTCATTTCGCATCTGCACGGAGACCACGTCTTCGGCCTTCTGGGCCTTATTTCCACAATGGGACTTTACGGCAGGGTAGAACCATTGCGCATTTTCGGACCTGCCGCCCTGGAGGCTATGCTGGTGTTTTTCAGGAAATACTTCGGCGAAGGCCTTCCTTTCGAACTTGAATTCCACGCGGTGAAAGCTGCTTCGCTTCAGAAAATCTACGAGAACCGCAATGTGTCGGTGAGCGCTTTCCCCCTCAATCATAAAATAGAAACCTACGGCTACCGCTTCGACTCTGTTCCCAGCCTGAAGAACCCTGTGGGGGCGCATCAGCCGTCCTTTGCCTACGTTTCCGATACTGCCGCCTTCAAGGAACTGCCCTCTTATGTAAAGGGGGTGGACCTGCTGTATCACGAATCTACTTATACCGCCGAATTTGAGGAACAGGCCCTCAAAAGGTTCCATTCCACTTCGAGGCAGGCTGCCAGGTGCGCCGCCGATGCCGGGGCCGGAGCTCTGGTCCTGGGGCATTATTCTTCGCGATGCCGCAATCTGCAGGTCTTTCTGGATGAAGCCCGTCCCATTTTTGCCAACACCCGCGCCGCTTCCGACGGCGACGTATTTGAAATTCCCCTAAAGTGAACTGTTTACTTGTAATTCTGTCGGCTGTATTGGCCATCCTTCCCCTGGACGAAACTCCCTATAAGGATTATATCGATAAATATGCTTCCGTTGCCGTGGCCGAGATGCATCGCAGCGGTGTGCCCGCGAGCATTACGCTGGCTCAGGGGCTTCTGGAATCCCGGGCAGGCCAGTCGCGCCTGGCGGTAGAGGGCAACAATCATTTCGGAATCAAGTGTCACCGCGGATGGACCGGACGCACTATCAGAGAAGATGACGACGCCCGCAACGAGTGCTTCCGTGCCTACGACGATGCCCTGCAGTCTTTCCGCGACCATTCCGACTATCTGCGGTACAACGACCGCTACAAATCGCTGTTCAACAATAAGCAGGGAGACTATAAGGCTTGGGCGCACGGGCTCAAGGCCGCCGGTTATGCCACCGACCCTGCCTATCCCAGAAAACTGATTGACCTGATAGAGCGGTTCAACCTTTCCCGTTTCGACAAGGTCAATGGAGAGATCGAGCCTCTGCCCGATTCTCCGCTTTCGATGGAGGAGGCTGTAAAGGTCGAGGACGAGGTCTCTGCCGCTACAGTCAAAGGTGAGCAGGTTAAGACCGGAACTGCATATTCCGAGACGGTTGGGGTAAGTTTCGGCCGGCTTTTCCGCAAGAATGGAGTGGAGTGTGTGTTCGCTCTGGAGGGGGAGACTTATAAGAGTATTGCTTCGCAGTATGGGCTTTCTCTTCGCAAGCTGCTGGAAATTAATGAACTGAAAAAGCAGGAGCCCCTGACTCCGGGAACCGTGGTGTATATTTCTCCCAAGAAGAAACAAACCGAAAAGGGACTCGATAAATATATAGTAGGGGAAGAGCCCCAGACTCTCAGGGCTATCAGCCAGAGGTTCGGTGTGAAACTTTCTTCGCTTTTGAAGATGAACGGTTTCGATGCCGGTTACCAGCCTGTCTGTGGCGATGAAATTCTTTTGCGGCGATGAAATTGAAGAAGATAATTCTGTCGGTTGCTGTGGTTGTTCTGCTGTGCGGCCTGTTTGTGGGCTGGACTTACGTGCGGGATAACCGTCTGGGCAATTTTTCCGGGCCAGCCGAGTTCTATGTGTATCCCGGGATGAATTCTACCGATGTGTTCAATGCTCTCGATACCCTTACCGTAATCAAGCACCGGCGTGCGCTTCTTACGGTAATGTCCAGGAAGATGGTGGACCGCTACATTAAGCCGGGATTCTATCGGATTGACGCCGGGACTACCTCGGTTTATCTGGCCCGGATGCTCAATAACGGCTGGCAGAGTCCTGTGAAGCTGGTCATTGGGGGAACGCTCCGCAACCGGGATGAGATTGCGGCTAAGATTGCTTCTCAGTTGCTCATTGGGCAGGAGGAGGTGCGGGCCGCTTTTGAAGATGAGCAGTTGCTTGCGTCATACGGTTTTACTCCGCAGAATGTATTCGGGCTCATTATGCCCGACACATACAGTTGTTTTTGGACGGCTTCGGTAAAGGATATTCTCGATTTGCAGAAGAAGGCTTATGACTCTTTCTGGAATGAAGAGCGGAAGCTGCGGGCGAAGGAACTGGGATTTACGCAAATGGAGGTGAGTATTCTGGCTTCCATTGTTAAGGGTGAGACGAATTATGAGCCTGAGATGCCGAAGGTGGCCGGGGTTTATGAGAACCGTCTGCGCCGTGGAATGCTTTTGCAGGCCGACCCTACGATTGCTTTCTGTTTCGACTATAAGGTGAATCGGATTCTGTTCAAGCATCTTGCCGTGGATTCGCCCTTCAATACTTACCGGCACGCCGGTCTTCCTCCGGCTCCAATCTATGTGCCTACCAGGGCTTGTCTTGACGCTGTGCTGTATCCCGACCTTGGCTCTCCCAAGCCGAATCTGTTTTTCTGTGCAAATCCCGACTTCAGCGGTACGCACGTTTTTGCCGCTACTATTTCGGAGCATAACCGTAACGCCCGTGCTTTCCACAGGGCGCTCACTGCGCGTCGCAAGGCTAATAATCGGTAACCTTGCCCGCCGGCGCCCCTGCGCCAGCTCGTCAACTACAATTTGTTCATGCAAATCAATTCTTCGCCCGCCGGTGCCCCTGCGCCAGCTCGTCAACTACAATTTGCTCACGCAAATCAATTCCTCGCTCGGCGCAGGGCACCGGCTGGCTAACAGCAATTTGCTTGCACAATGCAATTTTCGCTCAGCGCAGGGCACCGGCTGGCTAACAGCAACTTGCTTGCACAATGCAATTTTCGCTCGGCGCAGGGCACCGGCTGGCAACTGTCAAATTCGTTTTACTCTGTGAATTTCCCGCAGGTTATTGAGCTGAGAGATAACTTTGTCGAGCTCCATATTCGAAGGAACCAGAATACGGACAGAAATCTCTGAAGTCCCATTCCTGTCGTTCTCCTTAACATTGACATTCCTCACCGAAGCCTTAAACCCACTGATAACCTGCAGCGCACTCGCCAGAATGTGAGAATCGGAGTCGGCTGTAATGACCAGCGTGCACTGAAAATCACTGGTGGTAGCGCTCTCCTGCCACTTAACCTTCTGAATACGGTAGGGGTAGCGCTCAATGAGCCTCGCGGCATTGGGGCAGGACATACGGTGAATCTTGATACCTTCGGTGCGCGTGACGAATCCGAACACCTCGTCACCGAATACGGGATTGCAGCAATGTGCCATCCGGTACTGCATACCCTTAACGTCCTTAGCATTCAGAACCAGTATGTTGTCGGAATTGGAAGCGCTCTTCCCCGAACTCCACAGGTGCTCCCTAACCTCTTCAACCACAGGCGCTTTCCTCTCCTCCCGCTCCTGAATCCAGCTCTTAATGTCGTTCACGTCCAGTTCGCCCGAAGCAATGTCGGCAAAGAAAGTAATGTTGGACGTATATTTGAGAGCCTTCATATACTCGTGCAGATCGTCGTCTCCGAACGACAGCTTCCAGTTCTTCAGACGGCGGGTAAGCAGCTCACGGCCATCGGCGGCAGCCTTCCTTTCATCGGCATCGAGCTCCTGACGGATTTTGCTCTTGGCCTTCGGGCTCACCACCCAATTGAGCCAGTCCTTGCCGGGACGCTGATTCTTGGAAGTGATGATTTCCACTACGTCGCCGGTATGCAGCTTCTCCTTGATTTGCACGGCCTTGCCGTTAATCCGGCCCCCTATGCACTTGCAGCCGAGTCCCGAGTGAATGTTGAAGGCAAAGTCCAGGATGGAAGCGCCGGCCCTGAGGGAACGGAGTTCTCCGCTGGGGGTATAGACAAAAATTTCGTCCGACGGAGGCACCGGAATGTCTTCCGACTTGGTGTCGAAGGGGTGTTCGAGATTATAGCGCACCGACTCCAGCCAGCGCTTTGTGCTTTCCTCGGCACGGACCCCCTTGTATGCCCAGTGTGAAGCCGCTCCGTTCTCGGCCATATCGTCCATCCGCTTTGTGCGAATCTGAACCTCCAGCGCATTCCCTTCGCGGTTGTGAACCGTAATGTGCAGACTCTCGTATCCGTTGGCCTTCGGCTGCGAAATCCAGTCCCTCAGACGGTTGGTGTCCGGCTCGTATTCCTCGGTCACATAGGAATAGACTTTCCAGCACAGGTCCTTCTCGACGACAGGGTCGTTCTCGCAGTCAATTATGAAGCGGATTGCGAACACGTCGAACACTCCGTCGAAATCGACCCCCTGCTTTTCCATCTTCTTGTAAATGGAATAGGCGCTTTTTGTGCGCACTTTGAGCTTGTACGTGATTCCGGCGTTGGAAAGCTTGAGCTTGAGCGGCTCAATGAATTCGGCGGTAAGCTTTTCGCGGTCTTTTTCGGTGGCCTTCAGACGGTTGGTGATTGAACGGTATTTTTCGGCCTGGGCAAAGCGCAGGTAAGTGTCTTCCATCTCGTGCTTAATGTTGTACAGCCCCAGCTGGTGAGCCAGAGGAATGTAGAGCATAAGCGTTTCCAGGAGTTTCTGCTCGCGGTTGGCCTTGGGGAAAATTTCCAGATGCCGCATAACCTCGAGCCGGTCGGCAATCTTTATTACCGTAACCCTGGGGTCCTTGGAGTAGGAGACAATGAGTTTCTTATAGGTCTCGGCTTCGAGCCGGGTGTCCTTCGGGCGTATGCGGGATATCTTGTTAAGGCCGTCGGCAATGGTAGTTATGTCGGAGGGGAAGCCGGATATGTTTTCGAGCGTTCCCATTGTGGACGCTTCGTGAAGATAGACGGCGGCGACACAGCTTTGCGGGAGTGCAATTTCATCGGCCACTATTGCGGCCACATTGTCCACGTGTTCCATAAAAGGGGAGCCGTCGTATCGGGTTACACCTTCAAGCGCCTTGGATGCGATTTCTCTGGCTTTCTTGGCAAGTTCGTTCATCATAGCAAAACCGTTCTGAAATATCGGGACTTTCTTACAAATATAGCAAAAACTTTCTGTAACTTTGTGTCTGTGAAATTCAAGCTTCAATCCCAATATCTTCCTTCCGGAGACCAGCCCGAGGCTATTGCGCAGCTCAGCTCAGCCCTCGACGCCGGGGTCCGGGACGTATGTCTGATGGGTGTCACGGGGTCGGGCAAGACTTTCACAATGGCCGGAGTCATACAGAATCTGCAGCGTCCGGCCCTAATCCTGAGTCACAACAAAACTCTTGCCGCTCAGCTCTACGGAGAGTTCAAATCTTTCTTTCCCGAAAATGCGGTGGAGTATTTCGTGTCGTACTACGATTATTATCAGCCCGAGGCCTACCTGCCCACCACCGACACCTATATAGAAAAGGACCTGAGCATTAACGACGAAATTGAAAAGCTTCGCCTGAGTGCCGCCAGCGCCCTTCTGAGCGGCAGGCGCGACGTAATTGTCATATCCAGCGTGAGCTGCCTGTACGGTATAGGGAACCCCGACGATTTCTATTCCCAGACGGTGAAGGTGAAAAGGGGAGAGACGCGCTCTCTCACCCGACTGCTGTACCAGCTGGTAGATGCGCTGTATTCGCGCACCGAGACCGACTTCCGGCGGGGAACCTTCCGCGTACGCGGCGACACGGTGGACATTTATCTCAGCGGCGGAGACAACGCCGTGCGGGTGGAGTTCTTCGGCGACGAGGTAGACAGCCTGCAGCTGGTTGACCCCTGCACCGGAGCCCGAATCGAGGATTTGGAAGAGATAAACATTTATCCGGCAAACAACTTCGTTACCACCAGGGAACGCAGCATTCAGGCAGTGAGCCACATTCAGGACGACCTGAGCGACCAGCTGGACCTGCTTTACCGCGAAAACCGCGCGTTGGAGGCCAAACGCTTGAAGCAGAGGGTGGAATACGACCTTGAGATGATAAAGGAGATGGGCTATTGCCCCGGAATCGAGAACTATTCCCGCTATTTCGACGGCAGGAAACCCGGCCAGCGTCCGTTCTGCCTCATAGACTATTTCCCAAAGGATTTCATAACCTTCATAGACGAAAGTCACGTTACCCTGCCGCAGGTTAGGGCAATGTACGGCGGCGACCATTCCCGCAAGTCGGTGCTCATAGAGTACGGGTTCCGCCTTCCCGCCGCCGCCGACAACCGGCCCCTTCGGTTCGAGGAGTTCGAGGCCGTTACCGGGCAGAAGGTCTATGTGAGCGCGACCCCCGCCGAATACGAGCTGGAAAAGTCGGACGGCCTTGTGGTAGAGCAGATTGTACGGCCCACCGGGCTGCTGGACCCTCCCATCGAGGTACGCCCTACCAAGAATCAGGTCGATGACCTGCTGGAAGAAATACGCAAGCGCTCCGAACTGGACGAACGGGTGCTGGTTACTACGCTTACCAAGCGGATGGCCGAGGAATTGGACGAATATCTTAACCGGATGGGGGTGCGGGTGCGCTACATCCATTCCGACGTAGATACCGCCGACCGCGTACAGATAATCGAGGATTTCAAGAACGGACTTTTCGACGTGCTTGTGGGCGTGAATCTGCTGAGGGAGGGGTTGGATATACCTTCGGTGTCGCTGGTGGCCATTCTGGACGCCGACAAGGAAGGCTTCCTGCGTACGGCAAGGTCCTTGACCCAGACCGCCGGTCGCGCTGCCCGAAACGTGAACGGCCTGGTGATAATGTATGCCGACAATATGAGCAAGGCGATGGACGACACCATCCGGGAAACCGAGAGGCGCCGCCGCAGGCAGATTGAATACAACGAACTGCATCATATAACGCCCACACAGATAGTGGTGCACCGCAACGAACTTGCTTCCAAGCTTGCGGGAGGCACTACCGGAAGGGTGAGCGCCGCCAATTCCTATGACGATCCGCACTATATTCCCAATCCTTCCGACCTGGGCCGGGGTACGGTGAGCGTGGGCTTCGGACACGATTCTGTGAGAAGCGCCGGTTCGGCCTTCGTAGACGGGTATGTCACCGCCGACCTTGCGGCCGTACTGCAGGACCCCGTAATCCGTTCAATGGACCGCAGTCAGATAGAAAAAATGGTGGCCGACGATCGCAAACGGATGCAAAAGTCGGCCGCCGATTTGGACTTCACTGCCGCCGCTCATTTCAGAGACGAGATGTGGGCGTTGCAGGAATATCTTAAAGTTTGGAAAGACAAATAGTTACTCCCACTCTATAGTTGCGGGCGGTTTGGGGCAGATGTCGTAAACCACGCGTCCTACGCCGTCCACTTGGGCTACGATGTCCCTGCATACCTGCTGCAGGAATTCGAAGGGGAGATCTATGACCTCGGCAGTTACGGCATCGACCGAATTCACGGCCCTGAGGGCAATCACATTGTCGAAAGTGCGTGCGCCGTCCTTGACTCCGGTGCTGCGGCAGGGCAGAAGAATGGCTGCGGCCTGCCATATCTTGTCGTAAAGGCCTTTTTCCCTAAGGGCATTGATAAAGATAGCGTCGGCCTCCTGGAGTATGTGTATGCGCTCGGGAGTGCATTCTCCGAGGCATCTTACGCCCAGCCCGGGCCCGGGGAAGGGGTGACGTCCCAGGAAATGGGCATCCAGCCCGAGTTCCTTCCCGACTTCGCGGACTTCGTATTTATACAGATATTTGAGCGGCTCCACAAGGCCGAAATGCAGGTCTTCTGGAAGACCGCCCACGTTGTGGTGACTCTTTATGACGCCTTTGTCGGAATGCGATTCGGCAATGTCCGGCCAGATTGTTCCCTGTGCAAGCCAACGGGCATCCTTGATGCTGCGGGCCTGTTCGGCGAACACGTCTATGAAGGTCTTGCCAATGGCCTTGCGCTTGAGCTCGGGGTCGTCTATGCCCTTGAGGGCAGCAAAGAACCTGTCGGCGGCGCGTACTCCAATTACGTTGAGGCCCAGGCCGCGATAGTGCTCCAGAACGTCTTCGAATTCATTCTTGCGCAGCAGACCGTGATCTACGAACACGCAAACCAGACGTTCTGCAATGGCTTTGTTGATAAGCAGAGCGGTGACTGTAGAGTCTACGCCGCCGGAAAGGCCCAGGATGACGGTGTCGCCCCCGACCTGTGCTTTTATTTCTCTTACCGAATCCGCTACGAACTGTGCGGGATTCAATTTTTCTCCGTTGTACATTTTATTTGTTGTAATTAGGTGCTTTTTTGGCAATTGTAACGTCGTGAGGGTGGTTTTCCACTACTCCGTTGGAAGTGATGCGGGTGAACCGTGCGCCGTGCAGTTCTTCAATGTTGTGTGCTCCGCAATATCCCATTCCCGAGCGGATTCCGCCCAGCATCTGGAATATTACATCCTCTACCTTTCCCTTGTAGGCTACGCGGGCTACAACGCCTTCGGGAACCAGCTTCTTGCAGTTGTCCTGGAAGTAGCGGTCGGCCGAGCCGGCGTTCATTGCGTCGATGCTGCCCATTCCGCGGTAGGTCTTGTACTGCAGGCCGTCGATGGTGATTACTTCGCCCGGAGCTTCCAGGGTGCCGGCGAACATTGAACCGCACATTACGCAGTGGGCTCCGGCGGCGAGCGCCTTCACCATATCACCGGAGTAGCGCAGGCCACCGTCGGCGATTACAGGGACGCCGGTGCCGCTCGCCGCCAGGGAAACGTCGTATATGGCGCTCAGCTGGGGAACGCCCACTCCGGCTACCACGCGGGTCGTGCAGATGCTGCCCGGGCCAATGCCTACCTTCAGGCCGTCGGCTCCGTTGTCGATGAGGTATTTTGCGGCGTCGGCGGTGGCAATGTTGCCTACAACCACGTCCAGTGCGGGGAAGGCCTTCTTGACCTCCTTCAGCAGAGTGCCTACATTGCGGCTGTGGCCGTGGGCGCAGTCCAGGACAATAGCGTCCACTCCGCTTTCTACAAGGGCCTCGACCCTCTCCATAGCGCTGGCGTTGATGCCTATTCCCGCTGCAACCTTGCGGCCTTTGGCCTTTACGGCCTTAACGTTTGCCGCCTGGGCTTCAATGCTCATATTCTTGTGTATGACTCCTATTCCTCCCTGCGCCGCAACCGCCTCTGCCATAGGGGCTTCGGTAACTGTGTCCATTGCGGCCGAGACAATGGGGATGTCCAGGCTCACATTGCGGGAAAAACGGGTGGAGGTATCGACGTCGCGCGGGATGACCTCGGAGTAGGAGGGAATCAGCAATACGTCGTCGAACGTCAATCCTTCGAATGCTATTCTGTCGGTAATGAATGACATAGTATTATCTTAAGTTGATTTTTATTTGTAGAGGAAGCGCTTGATGCTGAGCTTCGGGGTCTTTTCAAAAGGCTTGAGCATTATTTCAACCTTTGCAAGCCTGCTGTAGGAGGGGAAGATGCGGTTTGAACTGATGCGAATGTTCTCGGGAATGTCAGATATTGTCTCCTCGTCCAGAGAATCCTTTTTTATGGCATCCTTGTCCAGATAGATGAGCGCTACCAGTTTGCTGTTCCGGTCAACCACCACCGATTCGGCTACGTACGGATGGCTGTTGATTACGGCTTCCAGCTCTTCGGGGTAGATATTCTGCCCGTTGGCGCTCAGGATCATTGTCTTGGACCTTCCTTTTATGAAGATATTGCCGTCCCGGTCAGAAATTCCGAGGTCTCCGGTATGGAACCATCCGTCTTCGGTGAAAGCATTGGCAGTGGCTTCGGGATTCTTGAAATAGCCGCTGCAGATGTTGAGCCCCCGCGCCTGGATTTCCCCCGCAATGTGATGCGGGTCGTCGGAGTCGATGCGAATTTCGCAGCAGGCCACCGGACGGCCGCAGGAACCTGCCTTATAGGTGGCGGGGTCGCTGTATCCCAGCAGGGGAGAGGCTTCGGTCATTCCGTAGCCTACGCAGTACGGCAGCTTCGCGCGCTTGAAGATTTTTTCGGCTTCGGGGTTCAGGGCCGCGCCTCCCATAATGATAAACTCCACCTTTCCGCCCAGGGTCTCTGTGAGCCGTTTTCCAATCTTACGGCAGATGGCGTCTCCAACGAAAGGAATCCACAGCAGCAGATTGACGGGGAACTTGCTTATAACCGGCTTGATGTTGGATTTGAAAATCTTTTCCATTACCAGCGGTACTGTAGCTATCATCATTGGCTTTATGTCCTTCAGGGCCTTTATAAGGAGGGTGGGGGATGGAGTCTTCCCCAGATAGTAAATGGCGCTTCCCGAGCAGGCGGGGAAAATGAACTCTATCATTAGGCCGTATATGTGCCCCATCGGAAGCATAGACACAATGCTCTTGGTAGGGTCCAGATGCACGTTGCTGCTGGAGAAATCTATCATTGAGTCGATATTCTCGTAGCTTATCATAACTCCTTTCGGAGCACTGGTGGTGCCGGATGTATAGTTGATGATTGCAATGTCTTTTGCGCCGGGATTGATAAACTTCACGTTCTCGCGCTCGAATCCCACCGGATAACGGCTGCCGAATTCTTCGGAAATGCTTTCGTATGCGTCGCTGAAGGCTTTGTCGCGGCTGTACAGCAGGGTGAATTCGTTAACCGAGACAACGGCCTTGAGTGCGGGCAGGGAGTCTTTGTCCATTTTGGTCCAGATGTCTGTATCGGTGAACAGAAGAACGCTGTCGGAATGATTGGTAAGGTGCTGGATGCTGTCGATTGTGAAATCGCAGAGCAGAGGCACCACTAAGGCCCCATAGGTGTTGATTGCCAGGAAACTGACGGCCCAACGGGCAGAGTTCTTTCCGCAAAGGCTGATGTGGTCTCCGGGCTTGATGCCCATCTTCTCGAAGAATATATGGAATTTTGCAATGCTTACCGCAACCTCACCGTGGGTGAATTTTTCTCCCGAGTAGTTGCACAGGAACGGGGTGTCCCAGTTGTTGCGTACGGACTCTTCTAAAAGCCTGATGTAGGATTTCATTATGGTTTGGGTTTTGGTTCAGTACCGGTGTTGCGAAGGCTGTTGCCTTAAGCTTTTTTTCCGGCTTTTAAATTTCAAAGCAAAATTATCAACAGGACAGAAAGCTTACAAGATAAATTTTAGGTTTGTGGCGAAAAATAACGATATTTGGGGTGAAATATTAAAATCTGTGGTGAAATTCTTATGAGAAAACCTATTGTTGCCCTAATTTACGACTTCGACGGCACCCTCTCTCCCGGGAACATGCAGGAGTTCGGGTTCATTCAGGCCATTGGAAAAACTCCTTCCGAGTTCTGGCACCTGAGCGACGGAATAGCGGTGAAGTACGACGCATCGAACGTGCTCGCCTATATGAAACTGATGTTCGACGAGGCGCACCGGAACGGCATTCATCTGCGCCGCGAAGATTTCAAGAAATTCGGCCGGAACATAGAGCTGTTCGACGGGGTAAAGGAATGGTTTTCGCTGGTGAATGAATACGGCCGCAAGCGGGGAGTGAAGGTAGAGCATTACATCAACTCCAGCGGACTCAAGGAAATAATCGAGGGCAGCGGAATCGCGGCCGAGTTCAAGCACGTTTTTGCCGGTACGTTCATTTACGGAGAGGACGGCGAGGCCGTATGGCCGGGAACGGCGGTGGATTATACCGCCAAGACTCAGTTCCTGTTCAAGATAAGCAAAGGAATATTCAGCGCCCAGGACAACAAGCAGGTGAACTCCAGTGTGAGCGACGACAAAAAGCGCATCCCGTTCTGCAATATGATTTATTTCGGGGATGGCGACACCGACGTACCCTGTATGAAGATTGTGGGTATGTTCGGCGGGCACTCGATTGCAGTTTACAACCCTTCGAACGACAAGAAGAAGGCCACGGCCTTGAAACTCAAGCGTCAGGGGCGAGTTGCATTCGCGGCTCCGGCGGTTTATACCCCCGATTCAAGAGCCTTCCGGCTGGTGTGCGCAATCATAGATAAAATCAAGGCCGACGAGACCCTCAAGGAGTTGAAATGAGCCATCGGGTTATGCGGCCAGCTTAACCTTCACTTCAGGAGATTCAGGAATTCGTTTCGAGTGCGGGCAGAGTTGAGGAATGCTCCGCTGAAAGCCGATGTGGTGGTAATGGAATTGGATTTTTCCACTCCCCGCAGCTGCATACAGGTATGGTTGGCTTCCACTACTACGGCAACTCCCAGAGGATGCAGCGCCTTCTCGATACAGTCCCTTATCTGCACGGTAAGCCGCTCCTGGACCTGAAGCCTCCGCGCGTAGGTCTCGACCACCCTCGCAATCTTGCTCAGGCCGGTAATCTTGCCGTTGGGAATGTATGCGACGTGGCATTTGCCGATGAACGGCAGCATATGGTGCTCGCACATAGAGTAGAGCTCAATGTCCTTTACAATCACCATCTGCTGGTATTTTTCGTCGAAAGTCGCATCCAGAATAGTCTGTTTGCCATTCTCCCAGTATCCCTTTGTAAGGAACTGCAGAGACTTCGCCACCCTTTCGGGAGTCTTCACAAGGCCTTCCCTCTCGGGGTCCTCGCCAATCAATCGGAGAATCTCCTTGACGTGGAGCGCAATCTGCTCCGTTGTCTCCGGGTCGTATTGGTCTATTCTCTTGTATGCCATATCTTTAATACTGTAACTTTCGGGGGCCATTGGCTGCTGGCCGGGGGCTTTGGGCCTTAGGGCCGGTGGGTTTTTGGCTGCAGGCCGCTGGCTTTGGGCCTTAGGGCCGGTGGGCTTTTGGCTGCAGGCCGGGGGCTTTGGGCCTTAGGGCCGGTGGGTTTTTGGCTGCGGGCCGGGTCGTTCCTCCGCCCCGGGCGTTTGACCTGCGCGCTTGGCCCTTCCTCCGCCTTGGCTGCATCCAAACTCTTGAGGGCGTCCTTTCAGTTCGGCAAAAATAGTCAAAAATTTTTGCAGTTGTGTTCTTTTTCTCTATATTCGCGGCTCAAACCATAGACGTATCAACTATGTATTGGACACTTGAACTGGCAGGAAGCCTGGACGACGCTCCGTGGCCTGCAACAAAAGACGAACTTATCGACTATGCAAACCGCTCCGGAGCCCCCGAAGAGGTTATGGAAAACCTTCAGGAACTGGAAGACGACGGTGAAATCTACGAAACCATCGAGGATATCTGGCCCGACTACCCCACAAAAGAAGACTTCTTCTTCAACGAGGAGGAATACTAATCAGTAACTTTCTGATTACCAAATAGTTACACTTACCAAGAGGCGCTACCCGGCGCCTCTTATTG
>JAKSKE010000018.1 GCA_024401895.1 Bacteroidales bacterium | reverse complement strand
CCTTGTACGAACAAAGCTTTCTTATTGGTTCCTTTGAACCACGCCTCAAATTCGGCATTGACTTTTCTGTATAACATTGCAACTTATTTCCATTGTTTCGGCATCAAATTTACCACTTTTCTCCAATATTATCCTAATGTTATCGCAACTTATTTCCAATTACCGTGAAACTAATTGCAGCACTCGCGTTTTGCGCAATCTTTCGCTGTTAACGCCCCTAATGAAATCGGATTCATCCGCCTGCACGGATGAACCTAGGATGTCAATTCATTGAGGGGCGTTCCCCTCAAACTCCCTGCCGTCACTTCGTTCCGATTCACTCGTCTGTACAAATGATTTTCGTACAAACGCAAATGATTTGCGTCTGTACAACATTCATCCGCCTGTACAAATGACCAAAAATGGCGGAAACGTCCGGGGGCGGGCGGTATGATTCTGGCGACATTGGCTCCCGAAAAGGGAGGGGACCAGCTTGCGGGGAGGATCGCAGGAATCATACTGCCCGCCCCGCTTAACAATTTAAGTACTTGGAAGAATATGTTACTATTATGCGTGCTGGCCGAGTGCAAGTTGTCCACCTAGCCCGTCCGGAAAGTCAAGAAAATTGTCTCAAACAGAATTTTTCGCTCGTTAGAGTCGTGCCGGAATCACGGCTTTTTCAGTAATTTTGTGGGCCGGTATGGATAATAACGGGAAACAATATATTGCCATTGACTTGAAGTCCTTTTATGCTTCAGTGGAGTGTGTGGACAGAGGGCTGGATCCTCTTTCCACCAATCTTGTCGTGGCCGATGTTTCCCGCACGGAGAAGACCATCTGCCTGGCCGTTTCTCCTTCTCTCAAATCTTATGGTATTCCCGGCAGGGCGCGTCTGTTCGAGGTGGTACAGAAAGTGAGGGCCATCAACGAGCAACGGCGCAGGCGGGTTCCCGGATGGCGGCTTACCGGAGGTTCATCGGACAATAAGGCAGTTCAGGCGAATCCGTCCCTTGCCTTGGAATACATTGCGGCACCTCCGCGAATGCACCGCTATATGGAGGTGAGCACGAAAGTTTACAGTGTGTACCTCAAATACATTGCTCCGGAGGACATTCACGTGTACAGCTGCGATGAGGTGTTCATTGATGCCACGGCATACCTTGGAACCTATAAATGCAGTGCCCGGGACCTGGCAATGAGAATGGTGCGTGACGTTCTGGCCAGCACCGGAATTACCGCCACTGCAGGCATTGGTACGAATATGTTCCTTGCGAAGGTGGCGATGGACGTGGAAGCCAAACACAACCCGGCAGATAAGGATGGTGTACGTATTGCAGAACTTGACGAAATGTCCTTCCGCCAGAAATACTGGGACCATCGTCCTCTGACAGATTTCTGGAGAATCGGCCACGGACTGGCGGCCCGACTGGAGGCAAACTATATGTACACCCTCGGGGACATTGCCAGATGTTCCATAAACTGCGAGGCGCGGCTGTACAAACTGTTCGGCGTGAATGCAGAACTTCTCATCGACCACGCCTGGGGTTGGGAACCCTGCACCATCGCGCAGATAAAGGCCTACAAGCCCTCGGTGAACAGTCTCAGCACCGGTCAGGTGCTGTCCTGCGCATACACTTTCGACAAGGCGAAACTGGTGGTACGGGAGATGACCGATAATCTGGTACTCGATCTTGTAGCCAAGAAACTTGTCACCGACAAGATGACGCTGATGATAGGTTATGACATAGAGAACCTGACAGACGAGAGACGTCGCAACGCCTATACCGGCCCTGTGGAAAAGGACTGGTACGGGCGCGAAGTCCCGAAACCCTCGCACGGAAGCATACGGCTGTCACACCGGACATCTTCAACCGAGCAGATAACAGCGGCTGTAATGCAGCTCTTCGACAGGGTTGTGGATAGGAATCTGCTGGTAAGACGTATGAATGTCGTTGCCGAAAATACTGTCGATGAATCGAAGGCAGATATTCAACTCGACTTGTTTGAGAATCATCAGGAGGCCGACGAGAAGGAACGCCGCCGTCAGGAGGCCATCCTCGCAATTAAGAACAAATACGGCAAGAATGCCATCCTCAAGGGGATGAACTTCGAAGAGGGGGCTACGGCCAAAGACAGGAACCAGCAGGTGGGAGGGCACAAGGCATGAGCAGGTACGACGATATCATAAATATTCCCCGCTGGAATCCAAAATCGCATCCGAGAATGTCGGAATACGACAGGGCGGCGCAGTTCGCTCCCTTTGCCGCCCTCACCGGATACGACGCAATGGTTTGTGAAACCGCCCGCCTGACTGACGCCCGAACCGATTTGGACGAAGAACAGATGCTTGCTCTGAACGAGACTCTTTCAATTATTGTCGAGAGGCTCAATGAACATCCGAAAGTGAGCATCACCTGGTTCAGAAAGGATGGCCGGAAAAAAGGTGGAGTATATGTACAAACGGAAGGAACCGTAAGGAACGTGGATATCCCCGGCAGGCTTCTCATTTTGAAAGAAGGAGCCGGAATATCCTTGGACGACATTGCATCAATAATGATTCTTGAGTGAATTCGTACAAACGCGAATCATTTGCGTCTGTACGAAAATCAAAAGTTTTAGCGGCATTGTCGGTTATGCGGTAGCCCCAGCTGTAATTCATTGTCTGGCAGGTTTCGAGCGGAAGAGTGAGCGACACTCCCTGGCCTTCGCAGTAACCGTTCAGATTCTCGCCGGGAAGGTCCTTTTCGAATATCTGTATGTCCTCTCCCGGGAAAGGCTCGGTATGGTGATTGCTCCCACTTCGCCGTAGTTCGTAAGCAGTTCGGTAAGCTGCGCGTTCATAAACCCCAGGTAGCCGTTCCAGTCTCCACCTTTTCTGCGGCCTTCGACCTGTCCTGTGCTCCCCAAAGGGAGATAGTCTTCCCTGCCCCAGTCAAGCTGGGAATAGTAGAAATGAATTTTCAGCCCTTCGCGATGGCAGGCATCGGCGAGTTCGGCAATGACATCTCTCTTGAACGGAGTGGCATCTATGATATTGTACGGGCTCTCCTTTGTTTTAAACATTGAAAAGCCGTCGTGATGCCGTGTAGTTATGGTTGCGTATATTCATCACCCATTCCCCATCTCCCAGCATTGAGTAGATGCCCCAATGCAGAAAGATGCCCAGACGCGACTTGGAAAATTCTTCCCTCGCGGCAAGGTTCTGAGCCGAAGGCAAGTACTTCAACGAATCGGGAGTCTGGCTTCGGGCGCAAACCGGCAGCAGAAGCACCGAAAGCAGGATTAGCGGAATACACCGTTTTCTTATCATTTTTTGGATGCAAGGTATTCATCTATAGCCTTGGCGGCCTTTCTTCCGGCTCCCATTGCCAGAATTACAGTGGCGGCACCGGTTACGGCATCGCCGCCGGCAAATACCCCGGGACGCGTGGTAGCGCCTTCTTCACTGGCGACCAGGCAGCCGCGCCGGGTAACCTCCAGGCCAGCGGTGGTACTGCTGATCAAAGGGTTGGGAGACGTTCCCAGGGCCATAATCACGGTCTCGGTGGGAATCTCGAATTCAGAGCCCTCGACAGGTACGGGAGACCTGCGCCCAGAGGAATCGGGTTCTCCCAGTTCCATACGTATGCAGCGGAGAGACTTGACCCATCCGCGCTCGTCGCCCGTTATTTCCACGGGATTGGTGAGCATATCGAACACTATACCCTCTTCAAGGGCGTGACTCACCTCCTCCTTTCGGGCGGGAAGTTCCTTTTCGGTACGGCGATAGACTATATGCACCTCGGCCCCCAGCCTTAAGGCTGTACGGGCGGCGTCCATTGCGACGTTTCCTCCGCCTACCACGCAAACTTTTGAACCGGCGTGAATGGGGGTGAGATAATCTTCCCTCCAGGCCTTCATAAGGTTGTTGCGGGTAAGGAACTCGTTGGCCGAGAACACTCCGCACAGATTCTCGCCGGGAATACCCATAAATTTAGGAAGGCCGGCGCCGGTTCCCACGAACACAGCCTCGAAACCTTCGCTGTCCATCAGCGAGTCAATGGTAACGGTCCTGCCCACAATAACGTCGGTTTCTATCTTTACTCCCAGTGCCTTCACCGTATCTATGGCGGGCTTGAGCACCTTTTCTTTGGGCAGACGGAATTCGGGAATACCATACTCCAGCACTCCCCCGGCCTTATGCAGGGCTTCAAAGACGGTAACGTCATATCCCAGACGGGCAAGGTCGCTGGCACAGGCAAGTCCGGCGGGGCCGCTTCCTATTACGGCAACCTTATGTCCGCCTGCGGCCGCCTGCTCTACTTCTGTCGAGGGAGAATTGTCGGCCACGAAGCGCTCAAGAGCGCCGATTGCAACAGGCTCGCCCTTTATTCCGAGGATGCAGCTGCCCTCGCACTGATTTTCCTGGGGACACACGCGCCCGCACACCGCAGGCAGCGACGAATCCTTCGCAATGACCGCGGCGGCCCCTGCGATATCTCCTTTTGCAACGCAGGCAATGAAATCGGGAATCTGAATATTCACCGGGCAGGCACCCACACAACGGGGGTTCTTGCAATGCAGGCAGCGGCTGGCCTCGAGCATTGCCTCCTGCCGGTCATACCCCAGCGACACTTCTTCGAAACATTTCGCCCGAACTTCGGGATCCTGCGCACGCACAGGCACTCTAGGTATTCTTTCTGCCATTACTTGCCCCTCCCTATTCTGCATTTGTGATGTTCTTTCTCAAACGCTTCCTCGCTGCGGTACTGTCCCTGACGGCGCATAGCTTCGTCGAAATCGACCAGCGCTCCGTCAAATTCGGGGCCCTCGACGCAGGCGAAACGGGTTTTACCGCCAACCGTCACCCTGCAGGCTCCGCACATACCGGTACCGTCAACCATAAGAGTATTCAGACTCACTATTACGGGAATGCCCAGTTTACAGCAGCACGCAGTAGCGAACTTCATCATAATCATAGGGCCTATGGCTACCGCTTGGGTGTACTGTTTCCCCTCCGACACAAGCTTCTCGAGCATCGCGGTTCCTACCCCGTGAAAACCTTCGGAGCCGTCGTCGGTACATATATAAAGATTGTCGGCGACCTGCGCCAGCCGATTGGTATAAATGAGAAGATCCTTCGTGCGGGCGCCCACAATCACATCTACCTTGACTCCACGGTCGTGCAGCCACTTCACCTGAGGATAGACCGGCGCCGTACCAACCCCTCCGGCAATGAACACGTATGAAGAGCCGGCCAGGACTTCGTCCGATTCATTGACAAAACCCGAAGGCAGACCCAACGGACCGGCTATGTCGGCAAAGCTCTCCCCCACTTCGAAGGAAACAATGTCGCAGGTCGATGCTCCTATGGCCTGAGTCACAATGGTAACCCACCCTTGAACGGCATCGAAATCACTGATAGTTAAAGGAATACGTTCTCCTTTCTCGTCTGCCCTTACAATGAGGAACTGCCCGGGACGAGCCGACGCGGCAATCCTGGGAGCGTTCACCCTCATTTGGCAGATGTTAGGAGTGAGCATCTCCTTGGAAAGAATCTCGAACATAGAGGCCCCGCTATTTTACCATTCCAGAAAATCCCAGAAAAGCCATAGCCATAATGCTCACAGTAATGAGAGCTATAGGCAGCCCCTTGAAAGACTTGGGCACGTTGTTCAGAGCCAGATGCTCGCGAATTCCCGCAAAGAGCACCATTGCCAGAGCATAGCCCAGCGAAGTTGCAAAGGCATATATTGTAGCCTCGCCCAGATTGAACAGATGAGGTTCGCCCCCGCTGAAGGTAAACTGCTTGGTAACCACCGTAATGGCTACGCCCAACACTGCACAGTTCGTGGTAATGAGGGGAAGGAAGATTCCCAGCGCCTGATACAGCGACGGGCTTATCTTCTTGAGCACAATCTCTACCAGCTGCACCAGGGCAGCAATAACCAGAATGAAAGCAATGGTTTGCAGGAACTCCAGCTTGAAAGGAACCAGCAGATACTGATTCACCAGATAGGTAACTACGGTTGCCAGGGTAATCACAAAGCAAACCGCACCCGACATTCCGGTAGCCGTGCTCAGCTTATTGGAAACCCCGAGGAAAGGGCAGATTCCAAGGAACTGGGCCAGAACTATGTTATTGACGAATATCGCCGATATTATGATTAGGAAAAACTCTGACATACTCTACTTCTTTGCAAATTTGTTGAAAAGAACCATAAGGTAACCCAACACCAGGAAGGCACCGGGAGCCATAACGAAAGCCAGGACTCCGTCGCCGGGAATAAACTTGGCCCCGAAAACGCTGCCGCTGCCCAGAATCTCACGAATAATGCCTATGACAGTAAGCGAAAGGGTGAAGCCAATGCCTATTCCAATTCCGTCCAGAGCCGAATCCAGGACCGTATTCTTGTTGGCAAATGCCTCGGCCCGGCCCAGCACTATGCAGTTTACCACAATAAGCGGTATGAAAAGTCCCAGGGTCTTGTAAACTTCGGGCACAAAAGCCTGCATAAGGAGCTGCAGAACAGTAACGAAGGTAGCAATAATGACAATGTACACCGGAATGTGCACTTTGTCGGGCACTATGGGAGCCACAAGCGAAATCACTATATTGCTCAGAATGAGCACAAACATAGTTGCAAGCCCCATCTCGAGACCGTTCACGGCCGACGTGGTGGTGGCAAGCGTAGGGCACATACCCAATACGAGCACAAACGTAGGGTTCTCCTTGATAAACCCTTTAGTAATGAGACCAAGTTTACTCATAGCTGTCCTCCTTCATAAGTTTAACGGCATTTTCAACTGCCAGGGCATAGGCGCGGGAAGTAATGGTAGAAGCCGTAATGGCGTCTATGTCTCCCCCGTCCTTCTTAACTTTCAGACTCTTCTGCGAAGGGTCGAATCTGCTGAACTGCTGCACGAAATGCGATGCGGCCTCACTGCACTTCGCACCCAGACCGGGAGTCTCGCTGTGAGAAAGGACCTTAGCGGCATATACGCATCCGTCCGAAGTCACTCCCACCAGTACAGTGAGAGGGCCTCCGAATCCGTTCACCGTAGATTTTACGGCTGTGGCAACCTCGTTTTCGCCTGCACCGGCAGCGTTGTAGCATTCATAGCGGGCACCATCCATCTCCCGGTAAACCGGCTCAATGGAAATTTCGTAACCGTCGGGAATCACCTGCGACAATGAAGCCTGCAGATTGGCTTTCTCGGCCCGTGCAATAGGCTCCTGTGTAAGGACATACACTCCTCCAAGAATGGCAGAGCATACAAGGCATACGCCGGTAAGGCATAATGCCATATTTTTAAGTGAAGATGAAGCTGCCATAATTATTTCCTCCCGTATTTTTTCTGATGGAACCATTTGTTAAGGAACGGAACCGCCATATTCATAATGAGGATAGCAAAGGACACTCCCTCGGGATAAGCCCCGAAGTAGCGTATCATCATTACAATGAATCCAATGCCCACACCGTAAACGACTCCTCCCCAGTTACTCATAGGAGAGGTAACGTAGTCGGTTGCCATAAAGCAGGCGCCCAGCACAAGACCTCCGGTAAGAAGGTTGAACAGGGGACCGGTATAGGTTGCAGGGTCGGCAAGGTTGAAAATGAATGAGATAAGCGCTACGGTAGCAAAAATGCTGAGGGTTATCCAAGGCTTCACTACCTTGCGGCAAAGCAGATATACAAAACCCGCCAGCAGCGCCAGCGCCGATATCTCACCTGCCGAACCGCCTATGTTATAGAAGAATGTCTGAAGGTAATCCAATCCCTCGACTGCCTGCATTCCTCCCTCGGCATACCGGCCCAGAAGGGTTGCACCCGAAACCGCGTCGGTAGCGTGAATGAAACCGGGGGTGACAGTCCAGTCTGTCATATATGTGGGGAAAGATATCAGAAGGAACACACGTGCGGCGATTGCCGGATTGAATACATTCTGGCCGAGGCCTCCGAAAGACATCTTTACAACGCCTATGGCAAAGAGCGAACCTATGAGCACAACCCACCAGGGAGTTGTAACCGGAAGGTTCATTGCAAGCAGCAAGCCTGTGACAAGCGCCGATGCGCCGCAGAACCTGCCTTCTTCCTTAAAAAGGAATTTTGTAATGGCCCATTCGAAAGCAACGCAGGACACGGCGCCAACCGCAAGCACAAGCAGTTCGGCCCATCCGTAGAAGAGCACAGAAACCACAATGGCCGGCAGCAACGCAATGCAAACGTCTCCCATTATGCGGGAGGTCGAATCCTTCGCGTGTACGTGAGGGCTGGGTGAAACTAACAGTCTATCCATATCTTTTACTTTTTATTTCTGTTCCTTATCACTCCCATAACCTGGCCTTTGGCCATACGGATATTGTCCAATAAAGGAATGTAGGACGGGCAGCTGTACAGGCAGCATCCGCACTCTATACAATCCTGAGCCGCATTCTGCTCCAGAGCCTCAACGTCGCCGGCCTTGTACAGACGGTTGAGCAGGAAGGGTTCGAGCCCCATAGGGCAGGCATCGGCGCAGCGTCCGCAACGGATACAGTTCTGCTGGGGTTTGCGCCGGGTTGCAGCTTCGCTCAAATAGAGAATCGACGACGAGCCCTTTACGGTGCAGGCATCAAGGTTGGCGATTGCCTTTCCCATCATAGGACCGCCGCTTATAAGTTTGGCGGCTTTCTCGGGCACTCCTCCGGCGTATTCTGCAATATAAGACAGCGGCATTCCTATCCTGAACAGATAATTGTGCATCGCACTTTGCGGAAGACAATCACCGGTTATGGTAAGAGTATTGGTAACCAAAGGTTTGTTCTTTTGAACGGCATCATATACTGCCAGCGCGGTGGCAACGTTCTGAACCACGGCCCCTACGCTTATGGGAAGGGCTCCCGAACCCACTTCGCGGCCCATAACGGCAGCTATGAGCTGCTTCTCTCCGCCCTGCGGGTATTTTTTCTTCATAATTCTTATTTGAATGCCATCGTATCCAAGTTCGGCATTTGCGGCCTGCATTGTCTTTATAGCTTCGGGTTTGTTGTCCTCGATACCTATGACACAGGGGCAGTCGCCAAGGACCTTACGCATAATGGCGGCGCCAATGACAATTTGCCTGGGACTTTCCAGCATAATGCGATAGTCGCTGGTAAGGAAAGGTTCGCACTCGGCCCCGTTGATGATAAGGCATTCTGCCTTAGAACCTGGAGCCGGGTTGAGTTTTACGTGAGTAGGGAACGTAGCACCTCCGAGTCCCACCACACCGTTCTTCTGGATTCTTTCCAGAATGAAGGCCCTGTCCTGCGGAATCTCGGTAACCAGAGTGTCTGAAAGGTCGATTCCCTCGGCCCATTCGTCTCCCTGGACGGTAATCTCGATATGGGTCATATTATTGCCCGCCAAGTCTTTGCGGGGGCCGATGGACTTCACCGTTCCGCTCACAGGCGAATGGACGAAAGCCGATATGAACCCTCCGGGCTCGGCAATCACCTGACCGGCCTTAACTTCGGCGCCAACCTCAACCACCGGTTTTGCAGGGGCTCCCAGATGCTGCGCCATAGAAACATAAACCACCTGAGGCAGGGGCAGTACCTCTATGGGACAATTTGCAGCGAATTTGCTGTCGGCGGGGTGCACACCGCCTATGGGGAAAGTAATTTTACTCATTGTTTGCCTCCTTCTTTGGTAGAACCGGGAAATTGACAGCGTGGATTGCGCCTGTAGGGCATTCGGCCACACATTTCTTGCAAAGCTTGCACTTTGTAAAGTCTATGTATGCTACATTGTTCTCTACCGTTATGGCTTCGTGGGCACAGACTTTCGCGCACTTGCCGCAGCCTATGCAGGCAGCCGAACAAGCCTTTCTGGCAACTCCACCCTTGTCTTTGTTGACGCAGGATACAAACACGCGCATTCCGCGGGGGCCTTTCCTGCGAAGCTCTATAATGCCCTTCGGACAAGCCTTTGTGCAGGCACCGCAGCCGGTACACTTGCTTTCATCCACTACCGGAAGACCGGTTTCGGAATCCATTGACAGAGCTCCGAAGGCACAGGCTTCCACACAGTCGCCACAGCCCAGACAACCGTAGGGGCAGGCAGTGTCGCCGCTGTACAGGGCGGCCTTTACCTTGCAGGACGCGATTCCGTCATACTCGTTTACACGGGCCCTGTTTCCACAGGATCCGTTGCACCTTACCACAGCCACCTCGGGAGCCTTTTCCTTAAGCTCGTACCCCAGGATACCGGCAACTTTTTTCATTACGTCGTTGCCGCCTACAGGGCAATAGTGCTTGTCCAGGTTGGGAGCTTTAACCGCAGTGTCGGCGAAAGCCCTGCATCCGGCATAACCGCAGCCTCCGCAGTTTGCACCGGGCATCACCTTCTCGATTTCGTCTATGCGCGGGTCCTCTTCCACCTTGAACTTCTTTGCCACAAAGAACAGCAGCAAAGAGAGCAGCAGACCAAGGCCGGCCAGCACGACAACAGTCCAGATCACAATACTTGTCATTTCTCTTCTATATAAAACTTAATTTCATTCCTGAGTCTGTCCCTGAAAAACCAAAGGACAACGTAATACAAAGCTATACCTCCTATCGAAAGCAAGCCCGAGAGCAATTCGCCCAGCCCCAAGGCCATACAGCCAATGAGAACCAGCAGCAAAACAAACAGCGGCGCAGCGTATGACACCGCAACCGCCTTGAGTCCCATTGTCTTGCATATAATAACGTTGACTTCCTGCCCCACGGTCCAGTTGACCGAAGTTGTCGGAACCTCAACCGTTTTCTTTTTGGATTCGCCTAAAGAGCACAGACCTTTCGCGTGGCAGGCCGAGCAAGCCGACTCCGAAATTATCTCTACCGTAGTCAGTTGCGGGTCAATCGCAATTATCCTGCCCTCGTGCGCTATTCTGTCAGAACTCATTTGCCGGGCCTATTGAATCGAACGGGTAGTCACCGCTGTCATTTCCGGCAAAAGGAACAACGTCGTTCATTGCGTGCGCGGCAAGGGTGTCTTCAAGTTCAACGAACCTGACTTTCTCGCCCTTGAAGAGCATCTCTATTTCACCGGTTTCACCGTTTCGGTGCTTGGCAATGATAATTTGAGTCTTCTCCTTGTCGGCCGGATCTTCGCTCAGGCCTATATAGTCGGGTCTGTGAATGAACAGAACCATATCGGCATCCTGCTCGATTGAACCCGATTCCCTGAGGTCGCTCAATTGAGGTTTCCCCGACCCTCCGGTACGCTGCACCGCCTGACGCGACAGCTGCGAAAGTGCTATTATGGGAACGTTCAGCTCCTTGGCGGTGGCCTTCAGATTCCTGGAGATTGCGGCAACCTCCTGCTCGCGCATACCGTTTTTAAGGTCGGAAGGACTCTGCATAAGCTGAAGATAGTCCACGATTACCAGTCTTACCCCCTTATTCTTCACCAGAGCCTTCACCTTGGTGCGGAATTCGGTAACCGGAAGGCTGGGAGTGTCGTCTATGTAAAGCGGAGCTTTGGACAGGCCCTTGAGCTTGTACTCCATCTGCTGCCATTCATACGCCTCAAGCTTGACTCCGCCCTTGATTTTGTCGGCGCTCAACCCGGTTTCCGTAGTCATAAGACGCTTGGCGAGCTGAATGTTGGACATTTCCAGGGAGAAGAACGCTACCGGCATATTGTGGTCAACCGCCGCATTGCGGGCAAGGTTGAGGGCGAAGGCCGTTTTTCCTACAGAAGGACGGGCCGCCAGAATTATAAGGTCTGACTTCTGCCAGCCCATAGTGATTTTATCCAGCTTGGCAAAACCCGACGGCACACCGTTGACCCCGGTGGCAGTCTGCATCTCCTGAATGGAGGCCATTGCCTCGTTTATAATGGAGCCTATTTCCTGGACATCCTTCTTGACGTTGTTGTCGATTGCCCGGTATATCTTACTTTGAGCCGAATCCACCAGTTTGTCAACGTCTATGGATTCGTCGTAAGAGTCGTGAATAATCTCGTGAGAAGCCGTAATGAGGTCTCTCTGAATGGCTTTCTGCTTGAGAATCTTAACATAGAATTCTACGTGCGAGGCAGAACCTACGTTCTCGGACAAGTCGGTGAGCATAACGGCACCGCCCACTTCCTCAAGTTTGCCCAGGGAAACCAGGCGGGCGCTCACCGTAACTATGTCTATGGGATTGTGCGCGGCTACAAGCCCCAGCATTGCTTCGAAAATCGTACGGTGACGGGGATCATAGAAGCACTCCGGGCTGAGTTCCTCTATGACCTGGTCCACACAGGAGGGTTCCAGGAGCATTGCTCCAAGAACGGCCCTCTCTACATCGAGAGCCTGAGGGGGTTTATTCCCCAACTCGAGTCCCAATGCCTCAAGGTTGACCTGCGGGGATTTTTTTGCAGTGCGGGATTTTGTCTCCGGCATAATGGTTACTTCTTAACGGCAGGATGAACCAGAATTCGGCCGCAGTGCTCGCAAATCACGAGCTTCTTGCCGGAAGCAATGTCCAAAAGCCTCTGGGGAGTGATGGCGCTGAAGCATCCTCCGCAGCTCTGCTCATAAACCGGAACCACAGCCAGACGGTTGTGAACGCTTTCGCGGATTCTCTCGTAGGCTATGAGCGTGCGCTCGTCTATCTTAATGGCACAACCGGCCCTCTTGGCGGTAAGAATCTTCTCTTCCTCGGCGGTAGATTCAACGATTGTGGAAAGTTCCTCCTTCTTTACTTCGAGGTCGAGACCCTTCTGCTCTATTTTACCGCGGATATTGTCCATATCTACCTTGCGGTCCTGGATTGCGGCCTTCGATTCGCGGATGTTCTTTTCTGCAATGAGGCGAAGCAGATTGAGGTTTTCGAGCTCCTTGTTGATAGAGTCGAATTCCCGGCTGTTGGCTATGTTGGCAAGCTGTTTCTGATATTTGTCTATGTCTGCGTCATAGTCTGAAATATCGCTGTGAGCGCTCTCTATTGCCTGTTCGTAACCGTCGCAAGTGTCCTGCAAACGGCTGAGCTTGGACTCCAGAGTGGCAATTTCATCTTCAATGGCCGCCACTTCTGCGGGGAGTTCTCCTCTGAGCTGGTAAATCTTTTCAATAGCATTGTCGGCCTCCTGAAGTTCATAGAGGGTCTGGAGTTTGTCCTCTACGCTCAAACCGGTATCTCCGAAGTTCTTCTGCAGAGAAACGAAGGTTTCCTTCTGGTCGATGGGAATTTCGACTTTCTTGATTTTTTTGGTTGTTGCCATATTTTTCTACGTGAATTATTTCTTTTGTTCCAGCACTTTTGTGCGAACTACAAAGATAATAATATTTTACAAACTTTTCTTTATTTCCACCAGCTGCCCGCGAATTTGCTTCAGGGATTCCAGCACCTTCACCGAATTGTCCACCTTTGCGGTATCTCCTTCAAGCACTTTTATGGCCCCTTCGATGGTTAGGGAATCCACCTTGAGCAGGTGTTTGATTTTCTTGAACACTTCCAAGTCGGCAGCCGTGAACTGCCGGTTTCCCTTTGCCGTCCTCACAGGCTTCACAAATTGGGTGAAAGTATTGGACCAGAATCGGATAGCCGACACGTTCTCGTCCAGCAGCCCGGCCACCTCTCCAATAGAATAATACAATTTCTCCATATTCTTTAATCCATTGATTGCTGAGTATTCGACGCCATATACAGGACATTGGCGTAGTCGTACGGCTCGAACGACGCGAACATATAGTTCGCCGGATCCATAGCCTTTCCGCCCCGGTGCACCTCGTAGTGCAGGTGGGGTGCAAAGGAAACTCCGGTCATTCCCACCGAACCTATGACTGTGCCTGCCGTCACGTACTGTCCATTTCTCACATAGAGCGAAGCCAGATGCGAATAACTGGTGACGTATTGCCCCTTGTGGGTGATTTCAACCTCGTTCCCGGCTCCCTTGGAAGAGTGCCTGATGCCCGTCACAACCCCCGATGCGGCCGCTACGACAGGCGTTCCCTGGGCAGCCATAATGTCTATCCCGTTATGCTGGACGGTTGTTTTGAACGAAGGGTTCGATTTCATTCCCACCGAAGCTCCAATCTGCGCATATCCTATTCCTTCCAGCGGGCTTCGCATAGGGGGAACCGCAGCCCCCGGGGAAGCGAGCGCATAGAATATCTTCTCGAAATTCTCTTCCACGGCCAAGGCCTTCTCCGACAGAGCCAGCGCCTTGGAATAGACGTCCCTGGCTATGCGCTGCTCGGGAACGGTGTCGTTCCACTGGCTCAGGTCCAGATTTCCGGCCGGGTCCAGAACCGGAGCGGGGCTCTGGAATATGTCGTTGTATATCTTTTCGTCCCGGGAACTGAGGTAGGATGCGGCCCGGGAAAGCGATTCCCCGCGCTTTTCCATTTCGGGGTAAAGTTCCTTGTAAAGCTTATTCTGCGCTATGAGCTCCCGCTCTATGTCGGTGTCCAAGAACAGGCATATGACGCCGTATGCCACGGTTGACAACCCCACTATGGCAACAGTATAGACAGCTAATATTCCCAGGATTCTTCTCATTGTTTCTTCTTTTCGGGCAAGAGGATTTCGCGGTAATCGGCTATGCTCATCGAGAGATCCATAAAATTCAGAGGATTTACCGTACGCCCCCGCTGGGAGACTTCATAATGAAGGTGCGGCCCGGTAGCTTTTCCGGTACGGCCAACCTGTCCTATGAGTTCGCCCTTGCGCACGTACTGCCCGGGTTCCACGAACATCTTTTTCAGATGGGCGTAGCGGGTGCGGTATCCGTAACCGTGGTTTATCACTACCATATTGCCGTAACCGTAATACTGGCGTTCGGCAATCTCCACGGTTCCGTCGCCGGTGGCGTAAACCGGAGTTCCCATTCGGGTGGAAAGGTCTATGCCGCTGTGGAACCGGCGGTCACCGTAAACGGGATCTTCCCTGGACCCGAAGAAACTCGAGATATAATAGCTTCCGCTCCGGGGCAGGATTGGCGGGATGGACGGGATGGTCGTAGCCAACGCCCCTACCCTTCTGGCAAACTGAGCCGACTGGTCCAGAGACTCGTTCTGGTTCACAATCCTAACGGTAAGGCTGTCCATACGCAAAAGCACTTTGGACAGGTCTTTATCGTGCTGTGCAGCCGTCACCGCAGGATATAGCGGTTCGGGGGTACTGCCCAGCCCGAACATCTCCCGGTAAACCCCTTCATTCCTGTTCTCCACCGCAAGCAGGACCTCTTCGCACTGGTCCAACTTGTATTCCAGCATTTCCAGTTTGGTTTTCCATCTCGAATTGGCCGCACGCAGCACAAGGGTCTTGGGCATCTCCATATTGGGATTCGACATAGAGAGCAATGCAAAGGAAAAAGCTACCACCACCGCAACGGTGAGGACTATTCCGCTCCGCAGCAGGATGGCCCCACGGGAGAGTTCATTCAGTTCCGACTTAATGAATTCCCTTATGCGTCTGTCTTTTTTCCCTTCGCTCATATCCCACAAATATACTAAATTACCAGAAATTATCTTATTTTTGTACTCTTGTATTATATAGTAGGACATTGATATGACAGCAAAAGAAATCCGCAAGACTTTTCTAGACTTTTTCGAGGCCAAGGGACATACCATAGTTCCGTCGGCTCCTATGGTTATAAAGAACGACCCCACGCTAATGTTCACAAACGCGGGAATGAACCAGTTCAAGGATATTTTCCTCGGGAATGACGCCCCCAAGTTCTTCCGCGCCGCAGACTCACAGAAATGTCTGCGCGTGTCGGGCAAGCACAACGACCTTGAAGAGGTAGGCCACGACACCTACCACCACACAATGTTCGAAATGCTGGGTAACTGGAGTTTCGGAGATTACTTCAAGGACAAAGCCATAGATATGGCCTGGGAACTTCTCACCGAAGTTTATAAAATAGACAAGAGCCTGCTGTATGCCACCGTTTTCGAGGGCAGTGACCAGGACGGCACCTCTTTGGACGAGGAAGCCCGTCAGGCCTGGCTTCGCCATATGGCCCCGGACCATATTATTCTGGGAAACAAACACGACAACTTCTGGGAAATGGGAGAAACCGGTCCCTGCGGCCCCTGCTCAGAGATTCACATAGACATACGCACCGCCGAAGAAAAAATGAAGAGCGGCCTGAGCGGAGCCGAATTGGTGAACAAGAGCGACCCTCACGTCATTGAGATATGGAATCTGGTATTTATGCAGTACCAGCGAATGGCCGACGGGCATCTGGTACCCCTTCCCCACAAGAACATAGACACCGGTATGGGCTTCGAGCGTCTTTGCTGCGTGCTTCAGGGCAAGAACAGCAACTACGACACCGACGTCTTCTCCGGGCTCCTCAACAAAATTGGCGAGATTTCGGGTCACCGCTATGGCGAAAGTGAAAAGACCGACGTGGCAATGCGCGTAATAGCCGACCACATAAGGGCCATCTCGTTCAGCATCTGCGACGGCCAGCTTCCTTCCAACGTAAAGGCGGGGTACGTGATACGCCGAATCCTGCGTCGCGCCGTGCGGTACGGGTTCACCTTCCTCGGACTCTCGGACCCCTTCCTCTGCCGGCTCGTGCCCCAGATGGTGGAAGATATGGGAGAGGCCTACCCTCAGCTTGCGCTTCAGCAGAAACTCATAGAAAACGTTATCCGCGAAGAGGAGCTTGCCTTCCTTCGCACTCTTGACCGTGGAATAAAACTTCTGGACGAGGGTATGAAGAACGCCGGCAGCAGCAAATCCATTACAGGAGTCGATGCCTTCACCCTCTACGACACCTACGGATTCCCCATCGACCTCACCGTACTCATTGCCGAGGAAAACGGTTTCACCGTAGATATGGACGGATTCAAGGTTGAGCTTGAAAAGCAGAAGGAACGCGCCCGCAACGCCACCGCAAACGAATTTGGCGACTGGGTGGAGCTTCTTCCCGGAGAATGCAAGTTCAAAGGTTATACGTTTACCGAGCTGCGGGACATAAAGCTCCTGCGCTACCGCACCGTTTCCCAGAAGGGCAAGACCCTGTATCAGCTGGTATTCAACTATACTCCGTTCTATGCCGAGAAAGGCGGACAGGTGGGAGACACCGGATACATTGTTTCTGCCGGCGGCGAAAAGATTGCAATAACCAACACGGTAGAGGAAAATAAACTTATAATTCATATTGCCGAGCGCATCCCCGAATTCACAAACGGCAGGTTCATTCTGCACGTCGATGAGGAACGCCGGAAAAAAATCACCAACAACCATACTGCAACCCACCTTCTGGATTATGCCCTGCGCGAGATTCTGGGCAAGCACGTAGAGCAGAAGGGCTCGTTCGTAGGCCCCGACTACCTGCGCTTCGATTTCTCGCATTTCGCAAAGCTGAGCGAAGAGGAAATTCAGAGAGCCGAGCAGATGGTCAACGAACTCATTCGCGCCAACGCGCCCAAGGAAGAGAACCGCGAAGCCTCTATGGAAGAAGCTCAGGAAATGGGAGCCATTGCCCTGTTCGGCGAAAAGTACGGCGAACGCGTGAGGGTCATCAAATTCGGAGATTCGATTGAACTGTGCGGAGGCTGCCACGCCGACGCCACCGGCAATCTGGGTATCTTCAAGATTCTCAGCGAAAGCGCAATAGCCGCCGGAATAAGGAGAATAGAGGCCGTATGCGGCATCCCGGCCCTCGCCCACATAAAGAAGGAAGAAGATTCCCTGAAGAACATCAAGAGCCTGCTGGGCAATCCCCAGGACGTGAACACCGCATTGGAGAAGCTGCTTTCCGAGAACGCCGCCTACAAAAAGCAGGCAGAGGAATTCGCAAAGCAGAAGGCCCGTGCAACTGCCGAAAAGCTTGCGGCCACAGCCAAACCGGTAAACGGAATCAACCTTATAACGGTAGAGAAAGCCGAAAGCGCCGCAGCTCTTCGCGAAGCCGCAGCTATTTTGCAGAAGGAAGCCAAAAACACAGCTCTCGTAGGCGCTTTCGAAATTGACTCAAAGCCCCAGCTGCTGCTTATGTTCTCGGACGACCTTGTAAAGGCCGGCCGCAATGCCGGTGCCGAAATCAGGGAAGCCGCAAAGTGCATTCAGGGCGGCGGCGGTGGACAGAACGGACTTGCCACAGCCGGTGGCCGCGACCTTTCGGGACTGGGGCAGGCCCTCTCAATCCTGCTTGGTAAAATCTGATGAAAAAATTTGACAGATTCATACTCAAAGGCTTCGTAGGACCATTCTTGGCGGTCCTGCTGGTGGTTGTATTCATTCTTATGATGCAGTTCCTGTGGCTCTACATAGACGAGCTCGTGGGAAAAGGCCTCAAGATGAGTGTGATTCTGGAATTCCTTATGTGGGGCGCCTGCACCATCCTGCCCCTTGCCATACCTCTTGCCACCCTGCTTGCAGCCGTAATGACTATGGGCACTTTAGGAGAGAACAACGAGCTTATGGCAATCCGCGCCGCAGGAATCCCGCTCACCAGGGTTATGGCACCTATGATTGGCACCTCGCTGCTCATAAGCGTGGGAGCCTTCTTCATAGGAGACAATCTGGTTCCCAAGGCATACAACGAGATTTTCACCCTTAGGGACGACATTGGCCGCACCAAGGATGCCATAAACATTCCCACGGGAATATTTTACGAAGGCATTGAAGGCTACGTGCTGAGGATAGGAGACAAGGACGGCAAAAGCGGAATGATGTATGACGTAATGGTTTACAACAATACCTCAAGCAAAGGAAACACATCCCTTACCATTGCCGATTCGGCCGTATTGAAAATGTCCAAAAAGAAGGACTACCTTACGTTCTCGATGTATGACGGTTGTTCGTACAGGGAAGACAACGAAATAAATTACCGGGACACCCTGCTCAAACTCAACCGGGTTACCTTCGACCGTCAGGACCTGGTCATTCCCCTGCACAACTATTCGTTTGAAAAGTCGGACAGCGCCCGCTTCGACGACCAGGTGAAGTCTATGAATTATGCCCAGCTGAAGCATATTCACGATTCGGTTTCCCACCGGCTCGACAGCATTTACCTGAAGTCGGCCCGATTCCTGGCCAAGGGGCCTTTCTTCTCATTCCCCCAGCAGCTCGACACCGCTTTCATCAACAAGAACGCTACGGTATTTTCGGCAGAGAATTTCCTGGAATTCGAACCGTCTGCCGGAGCAAGAGCCTGCGAGGAAGCATCCACAAAACTGGAGAATCTGAGAATGGAGATAGAGACGGTGGCTATGAACAACTACATAGACATTTACTACAAGACCCACAGTTATGTGGAACTCTTGAAAATGTTCGCCCAGGCACTGGCCTGCATCCTGCTCTTTTTCATAGGAGCTCCGCTTGGAGCCCTCATCTCCAAGGGAGGTCTGGGCACGGGAGCCATCATTGCCGCTCTATTCTTCGTGCTGTATTGGGTAATCGACATCTCGGGCACCCGTCTGGCTTCGAACGGAGCCGTTGACGGGCTTATTGGCGCATTCGTGTCGGCTATGGTAATGGCGCCCATAGGGGCATACCTTACCTGGAAGGCCACGCACGACGCAACAACCATTCAAATGGACCACCTCAAGATATGGTGGCGTAAACAAAAGAGTCTTATTATGAGAATATTCCATCCCGTAAGGATTGTCTATATGGGAACCCCCGAATTCGCTGTGGCTCCACTGGACAATCTTGTCCGCAACCGGTATAACGTTGTGGGAGTAGTCACAGTGGCCGACAAACCCAGCGGCCGCGGGCTCAAGCTCAACGAAAGCGCAGTTAAGAAATATGCCGTAGAGCATAACATTCCCGTTCTGCAGCCCCTGAAACTCAAGGATCCCGAATTCCTGCAGCAACTCCGGGACCTTAAGGCCGATATGTTCGTAGTGGTAGCGTTCCGTATGCTGCCCAGGGAAGTTTGGGAGATGCCCAAACTGGGAACCTTCAATCTGCACGCGGCCCTGCTCCCGCAGTATCGCGGCGCGGCGCCCATAAACTGGGCGGTGATAAACGGGGAAAGGAGAACCGGTGTCACCAGCTTTATGATAGACGACCATATTGACACCGGAGGTATCCTGTTCAGGGATAGCTGTTCAATAGGGCCCGAAGAAACCGCAGGAGACGTTCACGACCGTCTTATGGAACTTGGGTCGAAGGTTGTACTCCAAACGGTGGAAGGCCTCATTCAGCATAATATTGAAACCCGCAAGCAGGCCGAATACATTCAAGGCGATGAAGTTCTGCTGCCTGCACCCAAACTCACGCCGGAAAGCTGCCGCATAGACTGGAACGGAAGCACTGCCCGCATTTACAATCTCATCAGGGGCCTGTCCCCCTTCCCCACCGCCTGGACTATGCTTCAGAAAGAAGAGGAAGAACCCGTTATGCTCAAGATTTTCTACGCCCGCAAGAGCGAACGTTCGGGCCTTCCCGGACAGATTCTCTCGGACGGTAAGTCCTACCTTTCAATTTGCACTGCCGACGGAGCTCTGGACATAACCGACCTGCAACTGTCGGGCAAGAAGCGAATGGACGTGAAAGCTTTCCTGGCAGGCTGGAGAGAACCCGAAAAATTCAAGGCAATATAAATATGTTACGAAAACTCAGAATCATTGCGGCAGCCGTATTCTTTGTAGGAATCACACTGCTTCTCATTGGCATTGGCCAAGACTGGCTGGGATGGACCGCAAAACTCCAGTTCCTGCCTTCCTGCCTGGCCGGGAATGCCATAGCAATAGCCTTCATAACGGTACTCACCCTTGTTTTCGGCCGCATCTACTGCTCGGTAATATGCCCTCTGGGGGTATTCCAGGACATTGTGATTGCAATCCGCCAACGAGTAAGCCGGCTGCGTGGCAAGCGCAAACGCTTCACTTTCAGGGCAGAGCGCAAATGGGTACGTTATCCTCTGGTTCTTGTTATCATAGCTGCCATTGTATTCAACATACAGCAGATTATTGTTCTGCTCGACCCCTACAGTGCCTACGGACGCATTGTTTCGTCTGTTTTCCAACCCCGGTGGGGTTTGGTGGCCATAATAGCGCTGGTTACGCTGGTTGCCATTGCTACGGCCGCAGCACTCTGGGGAAGGGTTTGGTGCAATATATGCCCGGTGGGAACGGTACTCAGCCTCTTCGGGAGGTATGCCCTCCTTAAGCCAGTGATCGACGAGAGCAAATGCAACGGTTGCCATTTGTGTGAAAAGGGCTGCCGCACATCCTGCATCGACAGTTTTAACCGGCAGATAGACTATTCGCGCTGCGTCGCCTGCTTCGACTGTATTCAGAAATGCTCGGGGAAAGCCATCACCTACCGTTTCGCATACGGCAGGAAGGCTGCGCCGAAGGAAAAGGCTGAAAGCGCCGATACCGGCCGCAGGGCCTTCCTGGGAGGCATTGCTTTCCTTGCAACCAGCGCGGCGCTCAAGGCCGAAGACGGAAAGCTGGCCCCGGTAATAGACAAACAGGTACCCCATCGGGACAACCGCATCGTACCTCCCGGAGCCCAGAGTGCACAGAATTTCTACAGCCACTGCACCGCCTGTCAGCTTTGCGTACAATCCTGTCCCAACGGTGTATTGCGCCCGTCAACCGACTTCGAGCACCTTATGCAGCCCCAAATGGGATACGAGAAAGGTTACTGCCGTCCCGAATGTACCGCCTGCAGCGACGTCTGCCCCACCGGCGCAATACTTAAGCTCAAGGAAGGAGAAAAACTTACCGTAAGCATAGGCGTAGCCAAAGTCAACCTGGACCTGTGCGTTGTAAACCGAGACCTTGTGAGCTGCGGAAACTGCTCCCGGCACTGCCCTGTTGGAGCCATAAGAATGGTACGCACCCAAGATACGGGATTCCGCATACCCACCGTGAACGAAGACCTCTGCATTGGCTGCGGAGCCTGCGAAAATCTCTGCCCCAGCCGTCCTATTAGCGCTATTACCGTAAACGGCCGCCAAAGCCACAAAACCGTATAATTATGGATAGAAGACAATTCATAAAGACAAGCGGAGCAGGTGCCGCCGCATTGGGTATTACCGCCTGCGGAATAAAGGGTTCCGGAAAGAATAGCACCGAACCTCTGGGAAAGATGCTCTACAATATGGACGGAGTTTCCAGCCTTGGCTACGGCTGTATGCGCTGGCCCACTGTAGAAAACGCCGACGGCATCAAGGAAATAGACCAGGAAGCCGTCAACCAACTGGTTGACAGGGCTTTGGAAGCCGGAGTCAACTACTTCGACACAGCCCCGCTGTACGTTATGGGAAAAAGCGAGCAGGCTACCGCCACGGCTCTTCTGAGACACCCCCGCGAGAGCTATTTCCTGGCCACAAAATGCTCGAACTACCGCAACACCGCATACCCTTTCGAAGCCGGATACAAAATGTACCAGAGGTCTAGAGACGTGTTCCAGACCGACTATATAGACTATTATCTGCTTCATTGCATTACCAGTTTCGAAGATTTCCAACACCGGTTTGTAGATAACGGCCTGCTCGAATACTTTATGAAGGAGCGGGAGGAAGGCCGCATCAAACACTTGGGTTGGTCTTACCACGGCGACCAGAAAGGATTTGACGCAGTGCTGGCCACACACCCACAATATCATTGGGACTTTGTTCAAATCCAAATGAACTACGTTGACTGGCGACACACCCACGGAGACGTGATTGCCGAGCATATGTACACCGAGCTTGAAAAACTCGACATTCCGGTTGTCATAATGGAGCCTCTGCTTGGAGGCCAGCTGAGCGACGTTCCCGCTGCCGTGCACGATATGCTCAAGGAACAGAATCCCTCACAGAGCATAGCCTCCTGGGCTTTCCGCTTCTGCGGCAGCTTCCCCAGGATTCTCACCACCCTGAGCGGAATGACCTATATGGAGCATCTCGAGGACAATCTGCGCACATTCTGCAATTTCGAACCCCTGACCCCCGAACAGTTCCAAATGCTGGAGCATGCGGCCATTATGATTCGCGAATATCCTACCGTAGATTGCACCAGTTGCCAATACTGTATGCCCTGCCCCTACGGAATCGACATTCCGGGAATTTTCAAATTCTACAATTCCCAGATTAAGGCGGGGACATATGCCGTAAACAGCGAGCAGAAACAATACAACAGCATAAAGCGCAAGTACCTGCTGTCATACGACAAGGCTGTCCCGACAGTACGCCAGGCCAGCCATTGTATTGGTTGCAATATGTGCGAGCACCATTGCCCCCAGGGTATTAAGATCGCTCTTCAGATGCAGCGCATAGACCGCTACATAGAAAAGCTCAAACAGGACAAACTCTAACGGAGTTTGGTTAAGTCGAGGCTGTTGATACCGGAAATGCCTTTCACCTGCACAGACTGCATCTGATAGATTTTTATGGTTACGTTGTCACCAGAAGACTTAACGGGGACAGACAATCCGGGTTCATAGTCGGTTTCCTTGTCTCCAACAGTAACGTATGCCTTTTCCTCGTTGTTGTTTATTACAGGCAAGGGGAAGGATTCTATACCTTTCACGCCAAAGCCAATATATCTGGCTTTTCCATACTGGGTAATCTTGGCATTGATGGGAGTACAATCTTCTGCTTCAAAGGTGATGTCTGCAGTCCTGCTCTCGAATGAGTCGTTGGCCTGAATGGTGAAAACCGCCTTGGTGTCCACGATTCCTTTGGTAATGGACTTGAACTTAATCCAGTCTGCACCGGAAGCAATCGTGACATTATAGTCTGTATTGGTCTTCAGATTCAAGGAGGTTTCCTGGGCATCTTCTGAAGCATATACTAAGAATTCTCCGTCTATTACCAAAGAGTTCTTCTGCTCCTGATTAACTGTTATGGTAGCGCTTGCTCCTTCGGCGGTAAGTGTAATGACAGCGGTTCGGGGATCGGGCGCAGAGTTCTTGCTTACGTTAACCGTAAGACTTCCGTCCGACTCGTTCTTGCGGGCGCTGACCCAGGTCTGATCACTCTTGGCAACCCAGTCGCAATTGGCCTGCACCTCGACGGTTGTCTTGCCGCCGGCCGCTTTCATACTTATTTTAGGATTGTTTACCGATATCGAAGGCTTAGGCGCACAAGAGGCCATAAGCAGCAAAGCTGAAAAGACAGCAGCTATTCTTATAATAGTTCTCATAACTTAACCTCCATCTCTACATTTTCATAATCTTTGGTCAAACAGAGTTTGTATGTACCCTTTGCAATGGTGTTTAGGTCTATGGTGATTCCGGTTTCGGTAGCGCCAATTCCACTCTTCACTTCAGCCCCCGATGCATCGAGAAGTTTGATATCAACTCCGTCCTTTACACTGATTTCTGCTACGGCCTGAATTGCATCAACGGTTATTACCGTAGATTCCTCAATGGTTCTGTTGTCGGCAATCTCCACCTCTCCAACGAATCCGTAAAGAGTCCTGTCATACGGGCAAGCCGTCCACTTCTTTTCTCCCTTCGCCCTGAACATTGGCCTGAGCACATCGCCAACCCTGATTGGAGTTGTTATCTTGCAATACGGATATTGCAGATTTGCTATATAATAACCGGTCTCTGTCAATCCTCCTATGGTACATTCTTCGCTTCCCATAATTTCCACCATTTCACCGGACCTGTTGAATTTGCCTACTCCAAGTTCGCCTTCGAATTGTGCGGGACTGTAATTGAAGAAACTTTCGGCTTTGATGTCGAACGGTTTTCCAACTTCAAAATTGGTAACGGACTTGCCTTCGAAGGTAACGGTCAATCCCCTGGAGCCGTTTGCAGTGTCAAACATTATGTTCGCCTTTGTCACACCTTCCTGCTTCTTTTTCAAAAAGCAGAGAGCCACGTGACCAATGGTATAGTCGCCGAACTCGGGGAAGGCAAAATAACCGTTGTCCTGCCCGCTCCATCCGAAATTGATGTGAATTTTATTCTGGTTGTCATATCCGTCGGCAACGAACGCGTGTCCATAGTTTTCTTCATCGTAGCCCGAATAGTGAACCGGGCAGTTGTCCTGAATACTGCTCTTCAAAAGTTCAACCCATTCATCGCCTTTAAAGAAGTCGGCATAGGCAAAGAACTCCGACTCATCGTATTTCATATACTTTGTAATTGTATTGGCAATGTAGAATACGTGAGCGCCTGTTCCCGAAGAAGTATAGTTGGACTGCATCATTACACCCAGATGGTACATAATGGTAGAAACCTCGTCCTTCTGCTGCTGGGTTGCAGAACCGTCATACTGCAAAGGCATATTGTCCCAATCGTACTTCGCCCCCAACTTGATATCGGGTATGGTAATGCCGTTGGATGTATAGCCGGGAAGTGTTCCCACACCGCAGTCGGGCCATTTCTGGTAACGCATAATAATTGCGAGAGCGGTGGCGGTACAACCGGTATAGCAACGGCCGCCGGCGTCGGAAGGGCATTGCAGGTTATACGGTGAACCCTGGTCCCACAGTGCAGTCTCGAGCAGCAGTTCATCTGGTCCCGACGTTGTATTGGCCGGGGCTGTAAAGTTGCTCCAAGCCTTTGAAACCTTAGAAGATGCCTTGGTGGAATGCTTCCGGTTTGCGGCAATAATCTTTTCCCACATACCCATCCAGGACTCGAAGTTGGGAGCGTGGCCTTCCTGTGCAAACCTGTTCTCGGTAGAATATCCAAGAATAGGTTCTACAGAATCGTCACCGGACACGATTACGAATCCCTTCGACGGCATAGTGTAAACAAAATAAGCAGGAGCGGCGTTGGAAGACTTGACTTTCACGTCTGCATTAACGAGCTTAAGCTGAGCCATTTCAACCCCCGCTTTCCTTGACCGGAGAAACTCTGCCGCAACTCTACGGCAGGTTGCCTCGTCAACTGGAGCCGCTGATGCCAGCACGGGTAACAGCAGGCTTAGGAGTATAAATAATTTCTTCATATTTAATAAAGGCGGCCTTCTGTTGAAAGCCGCCTCAAATTTAGTCAAAAAATCTTAGTCTACGACCTCGACATTTGTCATTTTAATGTTTCTGTCGATAGAATTAACAGATTTGCACTCGCGCTTGGGCATAGGCATACCAGTTGCAGACGTCAGCTTCTGAGTCTTATTGGCAACCTCGGTCTCAACAAACTCGTAAGGTTCTCCTGTGACTTCGAACGTATCCTCACCGTAAGCATAAATAGACATTGCTGTCCAATCTACCCAACCGGGGGTAAGGTGGAAGACGTCGTTATTAGGATCAAAGTATCCGGGAGCTGCTGCAAAGCCATTATAGTATGCATCAATAACCTCAAGCGGTCCATCGGCACTGATTCCGGTAGTTCCCTCTTCGATATAAACCTCCTGATAAATATCGGTATAGAAGATAAGCTCTCCACCGGCAGCGTAAGGCCAAAGTCTCCACTTGCTTTCATTTATGCTGCTCTGATACAAGTTCATAGGACCAACTGCAGGCCAACCTATCATTCCCATTATTATACCTGTACCTTTTCCGGTAGTGCTATAGGTGTATGTTCCACCGGCTACAGGAACCCAGGTTTCTTTCTCGCCGCCTGCAGAGTATGCGAACTGTACAACGTCGTAAGACTGGGCATCGTACTCTTCCTCTGAAGGGCCACCGAAGCTGATAGCCATAAGGTTGTACTTGCCTGTTCCTTCGTTGTTCAGAGGAACAAGAACTACACCGTCCTTAATGTCGGCTGCAGCAATCTTGGTTGTGGGCACGGAGCCGTCGAGCATTCCGTAAAGAAGGCTTTCCTCGTCGAGAGTTGACATAGCAATCCAAACATCCTGAACGTCTGCACCTACGCTTACACCTGTCTTAATGAATTCGTTGTCATAGGTATCGATCTGACGACCCTGATATTCAACGCCTACAGAGTAGTCGTACATAGGAACGTCGGGGAAGTAGAAGGTAATGACACCGCTGTATCCAGTGTAATTGTATCCACCTACACCGTCCATATAGAACATAGGAGCGAACTGTACAACAGCGGGAAGACCATTCTCCTGATATTCCAGAACTGCATTATTGACAAAATTAGGCTCGCTCATTGAGGAGAAATGTGCAGGGTGCATAGCCCTGATGGGAGCAGAATAGCTCGTGTTATATTCTCCTGTCTCGAAAGGACTGAAGTATACAAGACCCTTCTTTGTAATTGTTATTCCGTAAATTTCGTCGCCGGGCTCGAGGAGCTGGAACTGAATGAACGGAGCTGCAGAATAACCTGCCTTTGTAGACACACCTGCATCGGCATTCATCTTGGTGTAAGGGTCGGCAATCTTGAATACCTTGGGATTCTCTACTGCCTGGAAGAATTCAGCCTCCACGAAATCGGGAAGACTCCAGGTCCAAGCATCATTATAATTACCCTTTCCAATAGATTCCCAGTTATAGTCGAGCTTAATTGTAACAACTGTAGAGTCGATACCTGCGGTTGAAACCTGACTCTTGTCGAATTTGATTGTAGCCTTGACAGACTGTCCAATGTTGAACGGCTTTGCAATGCCAATTTCATAGAAAGCCTCTTTTTGTCCGGCACCGAATTCAACAACTTCGGGGAAGCTCAGGTAACCGGCCGAAGTTGAAGTTCCGATTACAGAGAGTGTTGCAGCATTCCTGCTCTCGCTACGAACAATCGGAATCTGCACTTTGGTCATATCGTCAGCAGGAGCGAAGGTGTAGGACAGAGCGGCTGCAGGCATAGAATAACCCTTGCCAATCTGGTCTGTCTTACTCCAGTAACCCTCCTTGCTGCAGGATGTGAAAATACTTCCTGCAAGCACGATGGCTGCCAAAATCAATGATTTATAATTTTTCATTTTTTGTCGATTTAAGATTCCTAACAATTACTCTTGAACAGGCTGAGGAGCTTCACCGGCAGCATTGTTGTCGGCATCGGTGAGCTTGGGGTTACCCTCGATTTCAGACTTGGGCAGACAGTAGATCATATAAGGATCGTTTGCGTCCAGTTTGAATACCCACTGGGGTTCGAAACCTGTTCCACGACGGTCGATACCCTTCTCGAGACGAAGGATGTCGAAGTAAGAGAGACCCTCGCCCCAGAGCTCGATTCTTCTCTGAAGCCATACAGCCTCCTGTACATCGGCAGCTGTAGCGGCCTTTGTAGTGTACTTGCTGTCGCGGTATGTCTGAACGAATTCCTGAAGTTTTGTTGCACCGAGGGAGGGGTTGCCTGCCATTGCGGTAGCTTCAGCATCAATAAGATACATTTCCTCAATACGCATAAGAGGAATGTCGTTTGCGTTTGTTGACTGGTTGATTACTCCATTGTAAGAGTTGAACTTAACCTGGGTAAGACCAGGGAATTTGCAACTCTTTAAGAAAGCAAGCTGCTCGGTACTGAGAACAGAACTTGAAGCCTTCTCGTCGAGCCACCAGGTCTTACGAACGTCGGAAGAAGAAACGCTGTTGTAAAGAATCTTGCTGCAAGCCCTGTAAGCACCTACAGAAGCATAGCCATAGTTGAGAGAACCCATATGGCTTATCCAGTTTACGATACCCGAAAGAACAACGGGGTCGGTCTCGGCAATCACGATAGCCCACATCCAGTTGTGGAGGCTTGAGCTGTTGAAACCGGGGCCGGTAGCTTCCTTCTGTGAGAGAGGAGTAGCATCGGATGCAGCAATAGCAGCCTGTGCGTCGGCAGCGGCCTCAGACCAGTTCTGCATAACCAGGTTCACGCGGGCGCGGAGACCGTAAACGGTTGCAAGGTCAACATAGCGCTTGTCGTCGCGAGGGGTAAGATTTCCTTCGAGGCACTCGGCAGCTTTGTCGAGGTCGGCAAGAATCTGATCATAAACCTGCTGTACGGTTGCACGGGCGGCACCTTCCTCGGCGCACTGCTGTGCGTTGGTATCTATGATAAGAGGAACGCAGGGCAGAGACTCGTGTCCTTTATAGGTGAACTGATAGAGCTGAGCCAGTGTGAAGTAGTCGAATGCACGCATAGCAAGAGCCTGTGCAAGATAGAAGGCTGCAAGAGGGTCTTCTGTTTCGGGATCGATACCGGCAGCTACAAGGTTAGCCGAGTAAATCTGCTGGTAAAGGTCATTCCAGAACATAAGGGTCTGAGCATAGCTGTAAACGTGATCTGAGAGCTCACCGGCGGCAGAGAACCAGTTGTATCCGGTGTCGGGGTGAACCATATCTATACCGCGGCAGTCGGTGAAAAGCATAATTGAGCCGTAACCGAAGTCGCTGTGATATTCGTTGCCGGATCCGAGTCCACCGAATCTCTGGCTGAACATAGCTGAAATACCGGATACACCGGCGCTGATCTTGGAAGGATCGCTGTTGAGTACTTCCTTCTTCTGCTCTGTAGTAATTGTAGAGCCCAAAGGTGCAGTATCAAGATTTACACAAGCTGAAAGAGCAAGTGCCGAAGCTGCCAGAACTATTATTTTATTGTAAATTTTCATATCTCTTCAATTTTAAGCATTAGAATGTGAGCTTTATACCGCCTGAGAGGGTACGAAGCGCTGTGTAAAGAGATGTAGTAGCAGATGTGAAGCTCTGACGAGGGTCAAGACCCTTGCGCGCCGAGAAGACAGCGAGATTGTCTGCTGCACCATATATACGGATTCCCTCGATACCTATCTTCTTTGTCCACTTGCTGGGGAATGTGTAACCAACAGTGATGTTGTTGATAGAGAGGTAATCTGAAGAAATAAGGAACCTGTCTGAAGTAGAGTTTGCATACTTGTCGGTAGAGTTCAGACGAGGAATGTCGGTCTTTGTGTTGGTAGGAGTCCAAGCATTTGCAATGTCGGTGTGCCAGTTCTGACCAATGTCACCTGTAGTACCGCAGTGCATCAAATTCTGATAACCTGAGTCCATAATCTTACCGCCAAGCTGATATGCGAACTGGATTGAAAGATCTACTCCGTAGAGAGAGAGGCTTGTACCGAAACCGCCGGAAACCTTGGGAAGAAGGTCACCTGTTGACTGACGGTTGGTTGACTGTGCAACAGAGTAGTTTGTTGTAGGATACTCTGCAGCTTCTTCGTCAACAACCTGCTTTGTTCCGCCCATTCCGTCGTCAACCTGCTTGTAAGGCTTTGCCCAGTAGAGAGCTTCACCGGTAGAACCGTCAACACCTGCATACTTTACAAGATAGAGCTGGTACATAGACTCGCCCTCGGTGTAGATGCGGCTGCCGCTGATAAGCTTACCGTTAAGGTCGGGTGAAAGTTTTACAACCTTATTCTTGAGGAATGTAGCATTTCCGAAGATATTCCACTCTACATTCTTGGTTCTGATAAGATTTCCGCTGAGGTCGATTTCAACGCCATAGTTCTTCATTGAACCGATGTTCATAGGAACGCTGCTGTAACCATTCGATGCTGCTACGGGTTTGTAGTAAAGCATATTCTCGGTCTGGCGGCTGAAGTACTCGATGCTACCGCTGAATCTGTCCTGGAAGAATCCGAAGTCAAGACCTACGTTGAATGCGTTGGTTGTTTCCCAGGTAAGTTCGGGATTTCCCTTGTAAGCAAGTGCACCGTCAGAGAATACACCGTCGGCACCGCTCATAGTGTACTGGTCAAGATATGCGTAGTTGTTTCCTACGTTGTCGTTACCCTGCTGACCGAAAGATGCCTTAAGCTTGAGCATATCAATCCAGCCTGCGCTCTTGATGAAGTCTTCATTGCCAATGTTCCAGGCTGCTGAAACAGACCAGAAGTTACCCCACCTGTTCTTGGGAGCGAAACGAGAAGAAGCGTCGCGACGGTAAGAAGCTGAAAGGAAGTATTTCTCGGCGTAGTCGTAGTTGAGACGAGAAATAAGACCCATAACTGCGTAAGAACCTACAGAACCGTAACCACGGCGCTGGTCAATTGTATTGTTGACTGCCCATACACCGGGAGCATACAGGTTCTGACCATAGGCGTCCATAGACTCGCCGTTCTCCATAAATGATTCGAAACCTACGAGAGCGTCGATTGTGTGCTTGGATGCGAATGTCTTCTTATAGTTTGCGAGATACTGCTGGGTGAAAGTGAAGGTTCTGCTGAGAGACTGCTCGGCCTCACCACCGTAGTTTGCACTCTGGCCATACTTTCCGCTGGAAGCAAAGTGTGTGCGGGTATTGTCGATGAGAACACCTGCAATTGCAGAGAGCTTGAGTCCTTCTACAGGAGTAACCTCGGCATAAATCTTACTGTTGAGAACGTCTGCAAGGTATTCCAGAGTCTGGTAAGTAAGGTCACCGATAGGGTTGGAAATAGACATCCAGTTACGTACTCCGTTGGTAGAACCGCCGTCACCGTAATCGTAGAGAGGGTTCTTTCCGTCATAGAGGATCTTGCCGCTGGCATCCCTTACATACATAGGATATACGGGAGCGATATTGTTGGCAATGAAGAATGCGTTACCGGATGAGTTGGTTGTTGTCTGCTCGTCGGGATAACGGCTCTTGGTGTAGCTGTAAGAAACGCTGGTACCCAGTTTGAGCCATTTCTTTGCCTGATAGTCAACCTTGAGCAGGGAGCTGATACGGTCGAAGCCTGAACCTACGATAACACCACCGTCGGCAAGGTAGCCTGCGCTGAAGTAGTAGTTAAGCTTGTCGTTTCCGCCAGATACGCTGAGGTTGTACTCCTGACGCAGCTGGTTGGAGAATGTCTCCTTTGCCCAGTCGTCCGGTGTATAGAAATACTGTCCGTCTGAATAACCGAGGGTAGCGGCAGGGTTGAGTTTGCCGTTTACGATAAGGTTCTGTCCTGCGGGCAGAGTATAAATCTGGTAACCCAGAGCCGATACCATTTTGTCGTTGGCATAAGTGTCAGCGTTGGCTGCACCGTAACCGAGGGTATACATACCTGAATTATAGAGAGACTTGTAAACGGTCTCCATATACTCAGCGGTATTGGAGATTACGTCATAGTTCTTAACTCCACGTGAATTTACACCCACACGGGCATCGAGAGTAACCTTGGCGTCGCCTGCAGAACCCTTCTTGGTTTGGAGGAGGATGACACCGTTTGCACCACGGGCTCCGTAAAGAGCGGCGGCTGCGGCATCCTTAAGAACGCTGATTGACTCGATATCCTGAGTGTTGATGGAAGAGATGTCTCCGTCATAGGGAACGCCGTCAACAACGTACAGAGGAGTCATACCTGCATTGATGGAACCGAAACCGCGGATACGTACGGTTGCACCGGTACCGGGCTGTCCGTTTGAAGATGTGGTCTGAACACCGGCAACTGAACCGGAGAGAGCCTGGGTAACGTTGGAAACCTGGCGCTTCTCAATTTCCTCAGACTTCACTACGCTGGCAGAACCGGTGAAGGTAGCCTTTGTTGAAGTACCATAAGCAACAACGATTGTCTCGTCAAGGAAGGTATTGTCGACTTCCAGCGAGATGTTGTGGATAGCAGCTGCATCGACTGCAACCTCTAAGGTCTTATAGCCGACACAAGAAATGACGAGAATCCCGTTTGACGGAGCAGCGATGGAATAAGTTCCGTCGAGCAATGTCTGAGTTCCGGTTGAGGTTCCTTTAACGACAACCGCAGCTGCGGGAATAGTCTCACCAGTTGAAGCATCCTTGATAACACCGCTTACGGTGATGCTCTGGGCGAAAACCGTAGAGCATACAAAGAGCATCAATGCTGCAATAAGCAATTTGATTTTTTTCATTGGTTAAACTTTAAATTAAACAATAATTATACTAACTAGCGTAATATTCAACGCAAACAATACCCCCTTACCGGGAAAATTGAGCCCGCAAGTTCGTAAAAGTTTTTTTATTATGCAAATTTGTAATGTGCTTTTAAAGGCATTTAATCAATGATTTACAAGCTCAAAAACACCGATTATTTAGAAAATAAAAAAATTTAATATCAAATTGTAACAAATTTTTGACGAAATCGTCATTTTTTAAAGAAGAAAATTAAAAAATAAAAGAGGAAAGATTTTTTCTTTCCTCTTTTATGTCGGGATGATCTGACTCGAACAGACGACCCCCACGTCCCTAACGTGGTGCGCTAACCAACTGCGCCACATCCCGATTCCCCTATTTGGGACTGCAAATATAGTAAAATATTCGACAGTATGGTCTTTTTATTTACAAAATTTGTTCTTTTGGGCTTGTACAAGCGTTCACAAGGTACACAATAGATATATAAGGTATCCCCGAATTGGTCTCGGTAGTTTGACAGAATAAATTTCAATTTTTTTGATAGAAAGGCCCACGAGGCCT
>JAKSKE010000017.1 GCA_024401895.1 Bacteroidales bacterium | reverse complement strand
TCCATACCGATGTACGTTTTGTCCGGGCTTTATGGCCCGGATTTTTTTGAGGGGGGGGGTCGTACACAACACCCCCTTACCGAAGCCCTTTCAGGGCCCTCTGTTGTGGACGGGACTTTGCAGCCTAGCGAGGAATTGATTTGCGGCAGCAAATTGTAGTTGACGAGTCTGGCTACAAAGTCCCGACGGGCGAAGCGCAGATGAAGTGACTGGATAGAAAAACGCCAAATCTTATCCAATTGCCGAACCAAACCTTTTCATCTAATCAAAAACAGGGTTTTGCACGTGAGCCGAAATAGCGCTGCCGCAGGCAGCGGCTACTAAAAAAGAGAAAGTCAGCGACTTTCTCTTTTTTAGTAGCGGGGGCTGGACTCGAACCAACGACCTCCGGGTTATGAGCCCGACGAGCTACCAACTGCTCTACCCCGCGATGTTTAGGGACTACAAAGGTAGGCAAATTTATGGGATTTGCAAAAATTATTTGTTTATAAATGCCAGAATGCTCTCCAGGTCATCTTTGGCAAACGATTTTTGTTCTCCGGTGGCCAGATTCTTGAACTGGACTGTTCCGGCAGCAACCTCATCGCCTCCGGTAATGCTCAGGAATCCAATACCTTTCCTGTCGGCATAGTCGAACTGTTTCTTGAGTTTGGCAGGGTCGGGATAAATCTCAACAGCCACTCCCTTGCGGCGCAGAGCCGATGCCACCGGCAACAGGTATTCAACTTCGCTTATGCCCATATTCGCAAAAAGGATGCGGGCGCTGTAGCCTAAATCGCCGGGAAACTTGCCAAGACCCTTGAGTACGTCGTATATGCGGTCGGCCCCGAAACTGATTCCCACTCCGGACATATTGGGGAGCCCGAAGATTCCGGTAAGGTTGTCGTACCGTCCGCCGCCGCTGATACTGCCAATCTCCCAATCCAAAGCCTTGACCTCGAAAATGGCACCGGTATAATAGTTCAGTCCGCGCGCGAGCGAAAGGTCAATTTCATAGGCGATTTTAACTCCGGCCTTGCCAATGAACCCAACGAGTTCTTCGAGTTCGTCCAAGCCTTTGAGCCCGGTAGGGGACTGGGCCATCTGCGAACGCATAACCGCAATTTTCTGCTCGTTGCTGCCGTTCAGCTGCAGTATGGGTTCAAGGGTGGCGATGGCCTGTGCGCTCAAACCTTTGCCCAGAAGTTCCTCTTTTACCGCATCCAGACCAATCTTGTCGAGTTTGTCAATGGCAACGGTAATGTCCACCACTTTGTCCGGAGCTCCGCAAATCTCGGCCAGCCCGGCCAGCACCTTACGGTTGTTGATCTTAAGGGCAACGCGTATTCCCAGCCGGTCGAAGACTTCGTCGATAATTTGCACCAGCTCCAGTTCGCAGAGCTGTGAGTTTGAGCCAATGGCGTCGGCGTCGCACTGGTAGAATTCGCGGTAACGACCCTTCTGAGGCCTGTCGGCACGCCATACCGGCTGAATCTGGAACCTCTTGAAGGGAAACCCTATTTCGTTCTGATGCTGAACCACGAACCTTGCGAACGGGACGGTAAGGTCGTACCTCAAACCCTTTTCGCATACCTGAGAGGTAAGGGGCTTCTCAAAATCCACCCCGGCGAAGGCATCCCCCGAATTCAGAATCCGGAACAGAAGCTTGTCTCCCTCCTCACCGTACTTGCCCAGCAGAGTGGAAAGGTTCTCCATAGAAGGAGTTTCTATCTGAGAATAGCCGTGTGTAAGAAACACCCGGCGGATGGTATCGAATATATAATTCCGTTCGGCGGTCTCCTGAGGGCCGAAATCCCTGGTGCCTTTGGGTATTGAAGGTTTTTGTGCCATTGCATTCAAATTAATCGGACAAAGGTAAGAATTTGAACTCAAATTTACTATATTTGCACGGATAGAACAATTCAGCGACTATGAAACAGTTTATTAAAACTACATTGGCGGTAGTGCTGGGCATAATCATATGCAGTATGCTCTCGGTTATGTTCTTTGCCGCCCTCATCCCATCTCAAAGTGCAAAGCCGGTTGTACCCAAGGGAGCCGTCCTTACCCTGAGCGGCCTTACCATAGACGAGCAGAGCCGGTCGCTTCCCGGAATCCTGGAGATTGGGAATACAATCTCATTCAAAGAGAACACCGTTATAGGAATCTGGGATGCAATTCAGTCAATCAACCGCGCGGCCCAGGATCCCAACATCAAATTCATATACCTTAAGCCCGAAACCATTACCTGCGGAACCGCTCACTTGCAGGAACTGCGCACCGCCCTTTCGAATTTCCGTGAAAGCGGCAAGCCTGTCATTGCATATATGGATGCCGCCACTACAGGATCATATTACCTTGCATCGGTGGCCGACAAAGTTTATATGTCGCCTTATACCGGTGCTACTTATATGCTTACAGGAATCAGCGGAACCCTGTTCTTTATAAAGGACCTGCTGGACAGGATGGGTGTAGATATCCAGCTCATAAGACACGGAAAATACAAGGCTGCGGGCGAAATGTTCATCCGTAACAACGCAAGCCCCGAGAATATCGAGCAGAACAAAGAGATGATAACTTCTATTTGGAAATCTATGTCGGCCCAGATAGCTGCTTCGCGCTCAATCAGCGAGGCAGACCTCAATGACGCCATAGATAACCTCAAACTCGCTTTGCCTCAAGACTTTGTTGACCATAAGCTTTGCGATGGACTGGTAGGCCGCATCGAACTTGAAGAGAAGTTGTGCGATCTTGCAATGGCAGATAAGTTTAAGGATATCAAGTCTATAGGCCTTGCCGATTACAATGCTGCAGCCGTTCCTGCTCTCAAGGGTGCCAAGAAAATGGCAATAATATATACTCAGGGCGACATTGTTGACGGAAACGGCAAAGAAGGCGTTGCCGGGGACCGGTTTGCAAAAATCATTGCAAAAGTAAGAGCCGACTCATCCATAACGGCCGTTGTGCTGAGGGTGAATTCTCCCGGCGGAAGCGTGATGGCTTCTGAAAAAATCAAGGCAGAACTTGATGCACTTGCCGCAAGTAAGCATCTTGTAGCATCGTACGGCGATTATGCGGCATCTGGCGGGTACTGGATTTCCAACAATGCCGAAAGGGTATTCTCCAATCCGGCTACCATTACCGGTTCAATAGGTGTATTCGGAATTGTTCCAGACTTTGCAGGAACTCTCAAGAATGTTGCACACGTAACGGTTACTTCGGTCAATTCTCACCAGCATTCCGATATGTATTCTTTGGTGCGTCCGCTCGACAAGCAGGAGTACGCCTATATCCAAAAGGGGATAGAGGACGTTTATGAGCGTTTCCTGGACAATGTTTCACAGGGCCGTTCAATGGCGCGTGAAGATGTGGACGAGATAGGCCAGGGCAGGGTATGGACCGGCGCCAATGCGTATGAAATAGGCCTTGTTGACGAACTTGGCACAATAGAGGATGCCATAAAATATGCCGCCAGCCTGGGAGGCGAGGAAGATCTCTCGAAATGGAACATAGTTTCGTATCCCAAGTCTGCCAGCCCTATGGAAGAGATAATGGAATCATTCGGCAAAACCACCAAGGACGAATTTTCGGTCAAGTTCCGTTCTCTGGCCGGAAAGATTGAAAAACCCAGAATCCTTGCAAGGCTCCCTTACGAAGTGGTTATCCGCTAGAAAGAAATTCTAATGACGTTTTTGCAAGAATCGGTGACGCGAACTGCGTTATCGATTCTTTCGCATAAGAGGGCGGCCACGTGACTGCCGTCCAATTCTACGACCAGGGCATTCTGCTTTTCCGCCACGCTCCATTTCAGGTCCACGAACAGGTCCGACAATTTCTTGCGTCCCCGCATTCCCAACGGACACATCCAGTCTCCTTCCTGCCAGGGCCTGATTATAAGGGTCGGAGGGAGGGAATCGGCATCCATAATCAACGTTCCGCTCTTCTGCTTCAGCTCGGTAATGAGCCTGCGGTCCAGCCTTTCCACCACCGGAGTCCTTTTTTCACCGGCTTTGAGAAAGAGTTCCCGGCCCGAAGCGGTAACGGGTCCGAAGCGCTTTCCCGAGATGCCCTCACGTTTCCGCAGTGCAGCGGTGAGATTGCCCAACTGTTCGGAATTGATGCCGCTTTCCTGCAGCAGGCTAAAGAGAATGTATTCCCAGTGCTTGAATTCCAGGAGTTGGTCAATGGGGATGCTATTGGGGAGGCCTCCTGCCAGCCCCATCCGGTTTCGGGCATCGTTCACATACTCACGGGCTATGTCATCCACCTGGCAGAAGCGGGCAATGTCTTCGTTGAGGGTCTTTATGTACGACGGATTTATTTGTTCAAACTGTGGAAAGACATTATTCCTTATGATGTTGCGTTTGTATTCCAGCGACCCGTTGGAGCGGTCTTCCCGCCAAGGCAGATTGTGAGCTGTCATATATTCGCAAATTTCGTTGCGGCTGATTCCAAGCAGGGGACGTATTATCCTAATCCCGTTGGAAATTCTGTCGGCGCTTATGCCTCTGAGTCCGCGGGAGCCGGTGCCTCGGAGCAGATTCAGCATAAGGGTTTCGGCATTGTCGTTGGAGTTGTGGGCTATGGCCAGGGTGTCCATACCGTGGTGGGTACAGAGTTGTTCAAACCATCGGTAACGCAACTCCCTGGCAGCCATTTCAATGCTGATTCCGTTCTCGCGGGCATTCGCCGCCGTGTCGAAGCGTATGGTAAAGCATTTGTATCCGAGTTTGCGGCACCATTCCTCAACAAAGGCCTGGTCCTGTTCGCTGTCCTGGCCGCGAAGTTGGAAATTGCAGTGGGCAACACAAACAAAAGCTTCGGGGAAAAGCTCCGAAGCTCTGTTGAGCATATACATCGAGTCTATGCCTCCGCTCACTGCAAGCAGAATTCTCATCTTCTGTGTCTGAAGCCTTTAGGTGTAAGCGTGTAGGTGAAGCTCAAAGCTATGTTCTCCTTGAACTGGACACCTCGCTTGCTAAGTGTCTTGTCGGCATTCTCAATGGTTATCCACGGGTCATAGATGAGCCAGGTATAAAGTCCTATCTTGAAAAGCCTGGTGAGTTGCCATTCAATCTTGTTGTCCCAGTTTACACGAATGTAGGGCTCGTGCAGATAGTCTGTGAACAGTACCAGCTGTGACTCGAACTTGAACTTGTCGTTGACAATAAGTTTGACGTCGGTCTTCATCTGGGCACCGAACTGGAATGCGAACGGACGGTAATTTGTATGTACGTCGGCATCCAGACCCTCAGCCAGCAGTTTCATACCGTATGTCTTTCTCAACTGGGGGTCGGAAACGAATGTGAAACCTCCGGTGAGCGGAGCTATGTTAATGGTAAGCCAGGAAGCCGGGACGCACTCGATACCCAGGGCGAGATTGGTGTATGCTGGTGAAAATCCGGCAGACTTTAGTTCCCGCAGCGCTTTCCAGTCATCAATGGTGGGGTTCTCTACAGTAGGTGTGTTGTACTTGTAGCCGGGGGCGAACTGGGAACGGAAGTCGAGTCCGGCGGTGTATTTCCACTTGGAGTCGGGGCCGGTTTTATAGGCCCACTTGCTTTCGAGGTAGATACGGTCCTGACTGGTTTGGAAAAGGGGCCAGGGACGGTCCGACGAGTAGAGAAAACCGAATTCCATCTGGAGCCGGTTGTTCCAGGTCTGCAGGTCCTTCTCGAAGTTGAACTGCGTGTCAACCCCTGCACTCATAGTGAACGTGTTGTATCCGCCGGCAGCCCAGTTCAACAGACCTACCTGGTTGATTCCCAAGTTGAATTGCACCGAGTTCTTCCAATAGTTGGGAAGCGGCTCAGACTCCTGTTCTTCGGGCTTGTAGGAGTCTATGGCTTCTGCGGCCTGCTTCAGGGCATCCATTGGGTTGTTCTGTGCCCACACAGTGCAGGCCAGAACCATAGCTGTAAGTATAGCGGTAATTTTTTTCATATCAATTAATAGGCAATTGCAAATACGACCCTGCGGTGCGAAGGTTTTCCCGAGAATATATCCTTGCCTTCCTCTTCGCATACGACGCTGTCGATAGGAATGCAGCGGATGGTAGCCTTTGTCTCGTCTTTGATTGCCTGTTCGGTCTCGGCTGTGCCGTCCCAGTGGCAGAGCAGAAATCCGCCCTTCTGGATTTCGGTCTTGAATTCTTCCCAGCTGTCGCATTTCCTTATGTTTGCATCGCGCTTTTCAAGCGCTTTGCGGTATATGCTGTCTTGAATCTCGTCCAGCAGGGTATGAATGTGCTGCTCAATGCCTTCGAGCTGCATCGTGACTTTGGTGAGGGTATCTCTTCGGGCAACTTCCACAGTGCCTGCCGCCAAGTCGCGGGCGCCTATAGCAAGGCGTACGGGAACTCCCTTGAGCTCCCATTCGGCGAACTTGAATCCGGGGCGGAGAGTATCTCTGTCGTCAATCTCTACACTGTGGCCAAGGGCCTCGAGCTTTGCTTTTACGCTATGCATCTTTGCCAGCACTGCATTGCGCTCTTCGTCTCCTTTGTAGATGGGAACCATAACAATCTGTATAGGTGCAAGCTTCGGAGGCAGAACTAGACCGTTGTCGTCGCCGTGCGCCATAATGAGTGCTCCCATAAGGCGGGTGCTGACACCCCAGGAAGAAGCCCATACGTATTGCAGCTTGCCTTCTTTGTCGGCATACTTGACGTCGAAAGACTTGGCGAAATTCTGTCCAAGGAAGTGGGACGTTCCGGCCTGCAGTGCCTTGCCGTCCTGCATCATAGCTTCAATGGTAAGGGTGTCAAGCGCTCCGGCGAACCTCTCGTTGGGGCTCTTGTGGCCTACAATAACCGGCAGAGCCATAACGTTTCTTGCGAAGTCGGCATAGACCTGTACCATTTGTTCGGCTTTTGCCAGAGCCTCTTCGCCGGTAGCGTGTGCGGTGTGCCCTTCCTGCCAGAGGAATTCTGCCGTGCGCAGGAAAGGGCGTGTGCGCATTTCCCAGCGCACTACGTTACACCACTGGTTGCACAGAATGGGAAGGTCTCTCCAGGAATTGATCCAGTTTTTATAAACACTCCATATAATTGTTTCCGAAGTGGGCCGTACTATCAATTCTTCTTCCAACTTGGCATCGGGGTCAACTACAACCCCCTTGCCGTCGGGCGAGTTCATAAGCCTGTGGTGTGTGACCACTGCGCATTCCTTGGCGAATCCGCTCACGTGCTCGGCTTCGCGGCTGAAGAAAGACTTTGGAATGAAAAGAGGGAAATATGCGTTCTTGACGCCGGTTTTTTTGAATTCTGCATCCAGAACTCCCTGCATCTTTTCCCATATTGCGTATCCGTAAGGCTTAATGACCATACAGCCGCGAACGGCGGACTGTTCTGCAAGGTCGGCCTTTACGACAAGGTCATTGTACCATTGTGAATAATTGTCGGAACGTTGTGTTACCTCTTTTGCCATATTTGTATTATAAAGTTTAAATTGTTAATATTGCGTCGGCATACTAATTGCGTAGCAAAGATACAAATAATATTCAAAGAGGAGGTTAATTATGAAGCGAAGCATTATTCTTTTGCTTGTAAGTGGGTTGATGGCAGTATCCTGCGTGACGACACTCCAAATCTCTTCCATCGAACCACAGTTTCAAGACGGTATCTACTACAAACCTAGATTAAAAACAGCGCCCAGATCGACTGAATCCTTCCAGATTCAGCCGATAGATTCCAATATTGTGCTCTACACGCCATCTGTCACTGTTGCATTTGGTGTTCCGGTTTGGCGCAACTGGTGGTGGAACGATCCTTTTTACTGGGACCCCTGGTATCGCTGGGATCCCTGGTATCGCTGGGACCCTTGGTATCGCTGGGATCCCTGGTATCACCGCGACCCCTGGTATTGGCACAGGCCTTATTATGATCCCTGGTACAGGCCCTATCACCCCGGGTCAATCATAATTGACAGAGGCCGGCATTACTACGGTCCAAGAACGTCGGTAGGAATTGGCGGAGCTGCCCGTCACGGCGGAGCCGGCAGTGTGAGAAGGGGCGGAGCAGGTTCATACTCCGGAGGCCTCTATGGTGGCGGAGGGTATTATCGCGGAGGCGGTTCGGTATCCAATTACAGCGGCTCCAACATTACCCGGGACGTTGGCAGGTCAACGCAGAAAAGTTCCGGCGGCAATTCCTGGAGCGGAAAAAATTCCAACAACGGCAACTACTCCGGCAGAACCCAGAAATCCAGCAGCGGCAGTTCAAGCGGCAACTATTCGGGCAGAACCGGAAGCTACGGCGGAAGTACAAGTTACGGAAGCAGTTCCCGTTCTTCGGGAGGCTCATATTCCGGCCGCAGCAGCAGTTCCTCCGGAGGCGGTTCATCGATGCGCAGCGGAGGCGGCGGACACAGTGGGAGAAGATAGACAAGTGAGATGAATTAAAAAGACAAGAAAATGAAAAAATACATATCGATCATTACATCCTGCCTTGTAAGCGTTTTCGCTTCCGGCCAGTCGATGTATGACGCAATCGCCTACGGCGAGAACAATTATTACGGTACGGCCCGTTCCATTTCCCTCGGAAATGCGATGACGGCGCTCGGGGGCGATCTGGGCTCTGTTTCCATTAATCCTGCCGGGGCCGCGGTGGCCAATTATTCACAGTTCGTGGTTACCCCCGGAGTGAGCATTTCCAGCTGCTCGTCATCGTTTGCGTCGCAGTACGGGTCAACCCAGTACCAGGGGCCGTACAATTCCAACAAGGCCAGGTTTACCCTGCCCAACATTGGTATGAACCTCAATTTCTATCTGGAAGGCGGGTTCTTCAAGACTATGACTTTTGCAGTGTTGTGCAATACCACACAGCAGCACCTGTTCTTTTCCGAGGCGGCGGGAACAAACAACTCCACCGCTATGTCCGGTGCAATGGCCTATTCTGCCAACTTTAATGCCGACGGGGCCGGCCATATGCTGGAACCGGACGTGTTTAAGAATTACGGGAACGACGGGGCTTATACCAATACTGTTTACGGATGGAATGAACTCTGCGCCTATCAGGGGAATATGATTTCCTATGATTCAAAGCATAAAGGTTATTGGGGCGTTGCCGAAGCTTTCGACGGAAGCCTGCTGGGCCCGCTCAGGCAAACTTCGCAGAGGCAGCGGTTCGGGTCCAAGAATGATTTCGTGGCCAGCTTTGCCTTTAATCACGAAGATAATTTCTATTTGGGCGTAAGCCTTGGGATCCCGTTCCAAAGATATACCTACAGCGAAATTTTCCGCGAGACGCCCGAGGACTGCGAACAGTTCCCCATAACTTTCAATACCGGCAGCGGAGAGGTCACCACTTGCTATACCGGTTCGGTATATGACTATGAGTATGCTGCGCAAATCGATGGAATTTATGGAAAGGTTGGCTTTATATGGCTGCCAGTCAAAGGTTTGAGGGTGGGAGCTTCATTCCAGACTCCTACGTCTATGACCGTAACTGAAAATTATCGCACCTCGATTTCTTCGACATTCCAGGACAGCAGGCTGTCGTCGTCGGGCGTAAGCCCACGGGGAGAATTCAGGTACAGGATGGTTTCTCCCTATAGAGCATCGTTTGGACTCGCCACCACCTTCGGCACAGCCGGTCTTTTGAGCCTCGACTATGAAATTACAGATTTCAGCATAATGCAATACAAGGAGATAGGGTACAACGGCAGTCTGCTCAACGGTACTTTCTCGACAGTGAATAATGTTATGAGGAACTTCTGCGGAAGGGAGCATCAGGTGAGGGCGGGAGCCGAATTCAATATGGGACCCTGCTTTGCCCTGAGATTAGGCTATACGCTCAAGACAAGCCCCGAGTGCCACTATACAAACAACAGGGGAGATTTGGTTTATGCGCTCGACTATGAGATTGACTACGACCGCTATATATCGCGGGAATTGACTCTGTCAAACAAGGCTTATGACTTTTCACAGTCGGTGCATTCATTCTCTGCCGGTTTGGGATACGCTTCTCTGGGCTCTTTCTTTGCCGATGCAGTGGTTCGTTTCAACAAGTATCCCGAATCTTCGTTTGCACCTTATGCCCGATACTCCGAGATTGGTGAACCGGATATTAAAGTCAGAACCAATTTGTTTGACGTCGCCCTTACTTTGGGCTGGAGATTTTAACTGTAATGAAATTAACTGCAAAACAACTCGCTCAAATACTTCACGGAACCGTTGACGGAGATTCTCAGGCAACGGTTTCGTCATTTGCTAAAATAGAACACGGAAAGCCGGGCAGCATTAGTTTTTTTGCCAATCCTAAATATGAAAAATACGTATATACAAGCAAGGCTTCCGTTCTTCTGGTAAACGATAGTTTCAAACCCAGACAGGCCGTGACCCCTACTATGGTTCGAGTGCCCGATGCTTATGCCGCGGTGGCAGAATTGCTCAGGTATGCTGCCCGCGAAAGGCGCGCACACCGTTTCCACCGCGGGCTCAGTATCATAGCTTGGAGCGCCAGATTCGGACGCAGGGTTTATGTCGGCAGTTTCTGCACCATTGGTGCGCGTTGCGTCATAGGACGCGACACGGTCATCAAAAATAATGTCACCATAGGCGAAGGCGTCAGAATAGGGGAGAATTGCCTGATCTATCCCGGAGTAAGGATTTACCCCGGCACAGTTATAGGGAACAACGTCATTATTCACGAAAATGCTGTGATTGGTTCCGACGGGTTCGGCAATGTGCCCCAGAGTGACGGTACCTGGCAGAAAATCGAGCATCTGGGCAATGTGGTCATCCACGACGACGTCGAAATCGGTGCCAACACTACAATAGACAGGGCGCAGATGGAGTCGACGGTCATAGGGAAAGGTGTGAGGATAGACAACCTTTGTATGATTGCGCACAATGTGGAGATAGGCGAGAATACCGTTATGGCAGCTCAGACCGGTATAGCCGGTTCTACCAAGATAGGCAGAAATTGCATTTTTGCTGGTCAGGTAGGAATCTCAGGTCATTTGGTCGTTGCCGACAATACAACTCTTTGCGCCCAGACCGGATTAGGAGGTAATGTTAAGGAAAAGGGGCAGGTTCTAATGGGGTCTCCGGCCATTTCTCATATCAGATACCTCAAATCTTATGCAAAATTCAAACAAAATGATTAAATTTGCAGGCTAACTGAATTTTAATGAAACAGCAGACCGTCAAAAAAGAATATCATTTCAGTGGGAAAAGCCTGCATACCGGAGTTGAGGTTTCGGTTTGCGTGAAGCCGGCCGGCATTGATACCGGTATTCTTTTTGTACGTAAAGACCTTGGAAAGGAAATTCCGGCCAGGGCCTCTATGGTGACAAACACGGCCCGCAGTACTCAGATCGGTGATGGAGAGGCCGTTGTCGGTACCGTAGAGCACATTCTCTCTGCTTTCACGGGTCTTGGCATAGACAATGCCATTGTAGAGGTTTCCGGTCCCGAAATGCCAATTCTGGACGGCAGTTCGTCGGTATATGTCAAGGCTATTATGGCCGACGGTCTTTGTGTCCAGGATGCCGAACGCAAGTACATCGATATTCAGAAACCAATTGTAATTGAAAACGAGTCGGGCTCCAGAATAGAAATTACTCCGGCCGACAGACCTTCCATTGACGTGGTGGTAGATTTCTCTTCAGAAGTTCTCGGAGTGCAGACTGCCCATTGGGACGAAAGTGTGGACTATTGCACACAAATAGCGCCCTGCCGCACTTTCTGTTTCCTTCACGAACTCGAACAGCTGATCTCCTACGGGCTGGTGAAGGGTGGAGACGTCGACAACGCCATTGTGGTTGTTGAACATCCGTTGAGCGGAGAACGGGCCGACAGAATATGCAAGCTTTTTGACATTGAAGGCATCCGTCCGGACAAGACAGGATATCTCAATAATTTGGAACTTTATTTCCCCAACGAGTGCGGAAGACATAAACTTCTGGACATCATTGGCGATATGAGATTGGCCGGAGGCTATTTGAACGCTCACGTAAAGGCGTACAAGCCGGGCCACAGTATTAATACAAGGGCTGCTCTTGCAGTGCTTGAAAAATAGAATCAGATATGGTAAACATTCATCCCAGCGCAATTGTGCATCCCAACGCTAAACTTGGGAATAACGTTACGGTCGGTCCTTTCGCTGTTATAGAAGATAACGTTGAGATTGGCGACAACACAATCATTGAACCCCACGCGGTCATCTATCCTTATGTTAAGATGGGTAAAGACTGCCACGTATTCCCCGGAGCAGTGATTGGCGCTATTCCTCAGGACCTTAAGTTCAATGGGGAAATTACTTATGTAGAGATTGGCGACCGCGTGAACATTCGCGAATGTGCCACTATCAACCGCGGAACCAAGGCCAGCGGAAAGGGTGTGACAAAAATCGGCAATGACGTGCTCATTATGTCATACGTACACGTGGCTCACGACTGCCGTGTGGGTAACCATTGCATTCTTGTGAGCTTTGTGGGAATTGCCGGAGAGACAGATGTGGACGACTGGGCTATTATTGGCGGTGGTACCAAGGTGCATCAGTTCACCCATATCGGTACACACGCAATGGTGGGCGGCGGCAGCGCTGTCAACAAGGATATTCCTCCGTATTCGATTTGCGGCCGTTTGCCAATCGTCTATGCCGGTGTGAATCTGGTAGGGCTGCGTCGTCGCGGTTTCGAATCCGACGTTATCCGCAATATCAAGGATATGTATGAGTACATATATTTCAGTGGATACAATTTCTCCGATGCGTTGAGCCGTATCGAGGCCGGATTCCCCGACTCAGAGGAAAAGCGCACCATCCTTGAGTTCATCAAGAATTCCAAGAGAGGTATCGTGCGTGCCGGTGAATCCCACGAGAAAGGTGGAATAGAGTAGTGGTTCTAAGCACAGAATATTTTCCTACAGTTGAGTTCTTTGCCATTGCGGCGCAGAACTCAACTGTTTTTCTGGAGGCTCACGAGAGCTACCGCAAGCAAACCTATCGCAACCGCTGTACAATATTGTCGGCAAATGGGAAACTCGACCTTAACTTCCCCATAATACACGACGGCAGTTCTCTCATCACCGACATTAAGGTCGATTACAGTACTCCCTGGGTTGTAAAGACCCAGCGCGCTATAAGCTCGGCCTACGACAGCTCTCCGTTTTTCGAATACTATAAAGACGCAGTGTTCGCCGTGCTGGATTCACATCCCCAGAGACTCTGGGATCTCAATATGGAGCTCATTAGACTGTTTGCCCTCAAGCTGGGACTGGCGGTGGAGTTCCTGCCTACCACTTCATTTATAGGAGAGGAGCACGTCATTTCCCCGAAGGTGGAGTCGGCTTATAAAGGGCAGGAGTATTATCAGGTGTTTTCGCATAAATTCGGCTTCGTGCCCGGTCTTTCTGTTATGGATTTGCTCTTCAACGAAGGTCCTAATGCTGTAAATCTGTTTTAAAAAACTTTACATAAAATTAGTATTAGCTCGGTAAAATTCTTCCTGAACTTTACCGAGTTTCTCTATTTTATTGAATAATAATTAATTATTAAACTTAACAAACTTGACAATATGATGCTAAATTCATAACTTTACAGGCATTGGATTTTTATTGACCATACATATAGTTATATTTGCATTAAGAGTGTTATGAAATTTTCAAACCGCAAGGCAAGGCAGACTGTTGCCAAGCTTGACAAGTTCTTTGACATTGAAGACCAGTCTCTGCTCGTGTTCGAAGAGGGCGTGCGCAATTATCTGCACCGCAACACTGCAGCAGTGAGCGAGAGCCTGCAGACTATGGTCAAACTGGAGAATGAGGCCATTCAGCTTCAGAGGAACATTGAGGAATCTCTGTACAGAAACGAAATCTATATGAATTCCGACGTGCTGCGACTTCTTGAGAGAATGCAGCATATTGTAGATATGCTCAGCAAAGATCTTTTCCAGTTTGATATTGAGCGCCCCAACGTTCCTGCCGAGCTCAATTCCGATTTCCTTAAGCTGATGAATCTTTCGACCAGGGCTGTCGCTACTACAATACCGGCTGCAAAGACGTTCTTCCGTTCTCCAGAAGCGGTTCCGGACAAGGTGCGTCGCGTTTACTTCTATCAGAAAGAAGCCGACCGCGAATCAAAAGCCTTGAAAAGAAAGGTTTTCCACGAGATGGATTCCCTGAAACTGAGCGAGAAGGTGCATTTGCGATACTTCGCCCTCCATATCGAGGAGCTTGCTCTTCAGGCTTCGAAAGTTGCCGACCAGTTGTCGGTAATGTACATCAGGTATCAGTCCCTCTCTTCAAGGGCTTGGACAAAATGGTTCTTGCCGGCCCTGGAGATAGTGGCGGTGGCGATGATGGTAGTAGCCCCGGTGATGCTCATCGGCCGGGGGCACTTCGGCTTTTCCGACAAGGGTTTCGGTCTGGTGGCCGCCCTTTCTGTCCTGTCCCTGCTTCTGCTTTCGGTGCTTATCATCTACGTGATGCGCAACCGAAGGGCACAGCGCGATTCAAGCCGAAGGTTTTCGGCTCAGGAAGACGAGATTAACAACAGCAACCGCAAACTGTCAGAGATGGAAGTGCAGATTACCAAGATGGAGAACGACCATCTTCAGAATCTGCTTGAACTCAAGCGACGGGAGACGACCGGAGTGGTTGAGAAAATCACCGAGCAGCGGCAGTTCATAGATACCATTTACGACGGAATCCTGCAGGCGGAGTCTACTTCCGACAATGCCGAAAGAGAGAAACTGTTACACGATTTGAAGGTGCAGCTGGGCCTCAGACGCAACGCCACCGGCGAAAAGAATGACTTTTACGCTCAGGTAGAGCAGCTTCATCAGGATTTTTCGGTGCGGCTTGCGGCCAAGTTTCCCGAACTTACGGCACAGGAACGCAAACTTGCCACTTTGCTCAGGCTGGACTTCTCTACAAAGTACATTGCGGGTTTGCTCAACATATCACCCAAAAGCGTGGAAATTGAACGGCACAGAATGAGAACCAAGATGGGCCTCAGCCGGGACGTGAAGTTGACCGATTTCATAAAAAGCATATAGGCAACATTTTATAAACTTTTAATTCAGGTTGTATGAAAAAATTATTATTACTCTCAGTTGCGATAGCATTCGCACTTCCCCTTGCGGCACAGATTGCCGACAAGGCAGAAGTTGAGTATAACCAGTATGGACAGGAGGTTGTTTCCACTCCGGCCCAGGCTGTGATTCAGGATGGAATCCTGGTATTCCAGGCCAAGAAGCTCGACTATAAGATGTGGTTTGACGTCCGTGTTCAGGGCGATGCCGCCGTTTTCTTCGGGGCTCCCTCTTATGCCGCCCCCATTGGTAACGGTGCCAGCATCCGTCGCGCCCGTTTTGCCGTAAAGGCTCAGCTGGACAAGAACTGGTACGGTGAATTCGATACCGACTGGTCCAGCGGTATATGTGAAATCAAGGATGCTCTCGTAGCCTTTACGGGCGTGAAGGGACTCGAGATCAAAGCCGGTAACTTCAAGGAGTCTTTCTCTATCCAGAGAAACACGACATCCCGCTACCTTATGTTTATGGAGCGTCCTATGATTGTAAGTGCAGTGGCTCCTTCCCGCCATCTTGGAATCAATGCAAGGTATGCAAAAGACTGGTTCTGGGTTTCAGCCGGCGTTTTCGGTCCCGAACTCAAGGGTTCTGAGGAGCAGACCGCAATGGAAGACAACAACAAGGACTTCGGACGCAGCGAAGGTCTGTCTTACACAGGAAAAATCGCTTTCCGCCCGCTTTACAAATCGCAGGAAGCAATGCTTCACATAGGCGGCGCATTCTCTTACAGGCAGCCCAAGCTTACCGGTACCGACGGCTATGCAGTTGCCCGTTACAGCACCCGCAACACCACCAACATCAACCGTAAGAAGTTCCTCGATACCGACGGAATTTCCGGTCTTCATCACGAACTGGCCTGGACAGCCGAGCTCGCCGGATTCTACAAGGGCCTGCGTTATGAGGCCGCATATATGGCTCGCGGAGCATTCCTCGACCAGAAGGTTAATCCTCTTGGACCCCAGTGGGTTAAGGGTTGGTATGTGCAGGCTTCTTATCTGCTCTTCGGCGGAAGCCAGAACTACGATTCCGACGGTGCCAAGCCTACCCGTATCGATTCAGGCAAGAAATGGGGAGACCTCGAGCTCTGTCTGCGCTATGAAAATGCCGACCTCAACACCGCCAACTATTTCGGCGGAGCTTGCGACGCATATTCAATAGGATTCAACTACTATCCCAGCAAGCACGTGAAGATTGTGCTCAACTATCAGTACAATAACAACGACCGCTATGCAAACGGAAAGGGCAAGCTCTTCATCGGAACCGATGCATCGGGCAAGCCTACAAAGGATTATACCAAGGCTACCGAACCTTCAGGAAAGGGTGGAGTGGACTATTCTATGATCGCAATGCGTTTCCAGGTTGCATTCTAGTATGAATTTTAATCAGCGATTTATATGAAAAGGATATTTGCATTAATTGCAATGGCAATGCCCATCCTCTTTACGTCCTGCATAAAGGACCAGATGTATGGTGGGGCTTCCATTGACGAGGTGAAAAACACCGTGGCATACACTGCCAACGACGCGGTAACCGTTACCGCAAAAGTATCTGCTCTTGTTCCTGTCAAGGAGGTTAAACTTGTATGGACAACCAATCCCCGCTCACAGGGGACCCCTGTTCCTATGGTTGAGGCAAACGGAACCTGGATGGGCAAGATCCCGGCTCAGCCGCTCGATACCGAGGTGAGCTACTACGTTGAAGCTGCCACTGAGTCGTCCAGTGTGAGATCAAATGTTGTGAAGTATGTCGTAGGCGCTACTCCCATCAACTACAGCGGCCTTATTCTGAGTGAGCTCAACGGTAACGACAAGTATATCGAGCTCGCCAACAAGGGCACCGAGGAGATTCCTCTGGACGGAGTTTATATCGAGAAAGACGGTGGCAAGAACTGGCCTCGCGAAAGTGTTGCCCTCACCTCTGTCACCTCTATCAAGCCAGGTGAGTTTGTTGTGCTGTACAGCTCCGAGAAAGTAGACAAGATTCCTGCCGGATGGCCCGAAGATCTTCTCTTCGACAGCGGCCTGTCTGCAGGTAAAGCTGTGCGCGTTCAGCTTTTTGACCCCAGCGGCAAGAGCATCGACGACTTTAACCTGAAGGATTTCAAGACCGCCGCTCCTGCAGCATACAGCCGCAACAAGGACGGAAAGTGGTATTTCGCAGAAGGTACTCCCGGCACAGAGAACGTTCAGGGAACAGAACTGGTTCCCGGCCTGGTCGAAGGCGAGCAGCCGGTTGATCCCGTTGATCCGGTAGACCCCGTAGATCCAGAGGTTGGTTCTCAGATCGAGGCCGGTCAGATTTTTGTGAACGAGTGCGATGCAACCAACAAGAAATTTGAGATCTACAATGCTACAAACAGTGAAATAGACCTCGCGAAGCTCAAGATGGTAAAAGATGGTACCGACGAATGGATTGTTCCCGACGAAGGTTTCAAGGTTGCCGCCAAGGGCTTTATTATAATTCCCGTCAAGAGCGACGGTGTTGCAGGCCCCACATTCGGAATGTCCGAGACCAAGGGTTTTGTAATCGAGCTCATATCGGACAAGGGCAGCGTTCATACCGCCGACAATTCTGCAAAGATCGACCTTACTGGCAAGACCTACGGTCTGCGCACCGACGGTGGCAGCGAGTGGGTTGTGTTCTCTACCGGTTCAATAGGCGAGAGCAATGCCAAAGGAATAGTTGAAGGAGAGGAGCCCGTGACGGGCGAAGCCCTGGTTGTCCTGAACGAGATTAACGGCAACGACAAATATATCGAGCTTTTCAATGCGGGAGACGCCGACGCGGACATTACCGGCTATCAGATCGTGAAGGACGGCGAAGTCAAGTGGGTGGCAACCGACGAAAGTCAGCTTAAACTTGCCGCAGGCGCGTACCTCAAGCTTGACTGCGTAAAGAAATCAACGGATCCCAAGCAGGTAAGCTCAGGACTTTCAGCCGGCAAGACCGTTCAGGTCATCCTTCTTGACAAGGACGGCAAAGAACTTGACAAATTCGAGCGTGGCGAGGCCGGCGAAGCAGGCTGGGGAGAAACCGAACTTCCTGAAAATGCAGATGCATCATTCAGCCGCGTACCCAATGGAACCGGCGACTGGGCTTATGCCGCTCCCACACCCGGAGCCGAGAACGGCGAGAAGACCGGAGAGATTGAGCAGAACGACTGTGCTATTGTCCTGAACGAGATTGACGGTAATTCCAAATTCATCGAACTTTTCAATGTGGGCACTACCGGAAGCATTTCTTTGGACGGCTATGCTCTGTTCAAGGATGCCGGCGAAGCCGCAGTATGGACCGGTGAAGGCATCGAACTTGCTGCCGGCGAGTATCTTGTACTCTTCAGCTCAAAGAATACCGACAATCCCGAGGGAGCACAAATCTTCAGCGGCGGAATTTCTGCCAAGAAGAGCGTCCAAATTATTCTGAAGGATGCTGCCGGCAACGAAATAGACAAATTCGAGCGCGGACAGGCAGGCGAAGCCGGATGGGGTGAGACAACTCTTCCCGAGAATAAGACCGCTTCATTCAGTCGCGTACCCAATGGAACCGGCGAGTGGGCTTATGCAGCTCCTACCAAGGGAGCCGAAAACGGCGAGAAGACCGGAGACATTGAACAGGAATAATTGATTTAGAATAAGAAATATGGCAAAAGAAGAAATGAAAATCGGCGAGATCAGCAAGCCTCGCTTCGAATTCCGCAGTTTCGGCCAGTGCTTCTGCGAAGCTCATAAAAGAATGGCACGTCTTTCAGCTCCAGTGCCCGAGAAGGTTTGGGAGAGGGAAAGCGACGAAATCTACATCATCTCAAATAAGAACGACATCAACAACACCAAAATCCGCAACGGAAAGATGGACATAAAGACCTATGTTCAGACAGTTGACGGACTGGAGCAGTGGAATCCTCTTATGAAGGGGGAATTCCCCATCGGCCGCGAGGTCCTGGAGAAGGAAGTGTTCCCTGCATTTATGGTAGAGATGCCCGCTCTCACGAAGGACGAGTACACTTATGACGAATTCATAGCTATGGTCAAGGCCAATCCCGACCTGGCCGCAGTGCGCGTACACAAGCAGCGCTTCGGCTATATGGTCAACGACACTATCTGCGAGGTGGGCAACGTGCTCATCAACGGTGCAAAGGTCGTTACCATTAACTCTGAATCGACAGAGATTGAAGATATAAAGAAGACTATCGCCGACGTTGGTCTCGAAGGAGTGGAAAATATCAATTACCTCCAGGCCATCAAGCGTGTGATAGGTATGTCCGACAAACCCCTTGCAAACGAATAGACTATGGCACAGGAAATAGAAAAGAAATTTTTGGTCAAATGCGACTGCTTCAAGAATGAAGCTTTCAAGGCCACCCGCATCACGCAGGGCTATCTGAGTTCGGTGCCCGAGAGAACGGTGCGTGTACGCGTAAAGGGCGAAAAAGGATTCATTACCATTAAGGGAATCGGCAATGCTTCAGGCGCGGCCCGTTTCGAGTGGGAGAAGGAAATACCCGCAGAAGAGGTTCAGCAGCTTCTCGAGATTGCCGAGCCCGGAGTCATTGACAAGACCCGTTATCTTGTAAAGAACACCGACGGGGTTCACACCTGGGAGGTGGATGAGTTCTATGGCGACAATGACGGACTTACCGTTGCCGAGGTCGAACTTACCGACGAGAACGAGCCTTTCGACAAACCTGCCTGGCTTGGCGAGGAGGTTACCGGTGATCCCAAGTACTTCAATTCAATGTTGATGAAAAATCCTTACAAGAATTGGAAATAATCAATTCAAAAATCATTTGTTTGTCTGTAATGGCAGCCGCAGTGTTCGTATGCTGCGGCTGTCTGGCAGACAAAGCATACGTCGTCACTCCCGAAGAACAGGAGCGGCAGGAAACCCCTGCGACGGCAAAAGACTATACCGTTACCGTTTACGAATCGTTTGCCACCGAAGTGGGGGAGTTGTCGGGTTTGTGCCTGAATCAGAAGAAGGACGGCCTGTATGCAGTGGGTGACGAGGGAGAAGTCTATGAAATAGGCTTCGACGGCAAAACCCGTAAAACACTTATGAGAAAAGGCGGACACGACTGGGAGGGAGTGGACTGCCTCGGCAACGACCTTCTCCTTATGGAGGAAACCGAAAGCACAATTTACAAACTTTCGGGCGACAGGCTTTCGGAGGTTGCCAAAATCGATGTTCCCGGCGGGGGCGCTTCGGGGAAGGGTCCGGAAGGGATAATGTGTGTGAACAGCCTGGTTTACGTAGGCAATCAGGCCCAGCCCACGCGCATTGTAAAATACAATATGGCTCAGGACAAAACGGAAGGCTGGTTTGACATAAAATTTGTGACCAAGAACATTTCCGACCTGTGCTATGATTCGACCGACAACACTATGTGGGTGATAGACAGCAAGGGTCCGGCATTTTACCATTGCACCCTTGAGGGGACTCTCATTGCCACATACCATATACCTTTTGTAGAGCAGGCCGAAGGGCTGGCCGTTGACCACGCACAGGGAACGGTCTGGGTGGGCTGCGACAAGACTTCGAAATTGTACAGAATCAAAATAGAACTTTAGTGCTATGGCTACAGGAATGTCATTCGATCCGCTCGATATGAGCAACTATAGGGCAGACAAACTCCCGAAGATGAAAAAATCTGGTTTTGAGACCTGGATGGCGCGTCTTGGAGGCCCCGTTGCCCTGATTGTCTTTGTGTGGATATGCTGGTTCAGCCACATAGACTTCATAGACAATATGAATCCCGACGGACTTGCCGCGGCCGCGGCCAAGCGTTTGGGCGTGCTGGGCGCAGCCGGTTTTACCCGTGCCTGCTACGCTATGCTGGCGATTTTTGTCTCCAGCCTCATTCTCTGGATGACCGAAGCCATTCCCAACTATCTCACCTCGCTTCTGGTTATACTTGCCGTAGTTCTGCTGAATGTCACCACGCAGAAGGAAGCCCTCGCTCAGCTTGGACATCCGGTAATGTGGCTGAATATCCTGAGTTTCGTACTTGCGAGTATGCTGGTGAAGACTCAGTTTGCAAAAAGACTGGCCCTGGCCTTCGTAATCAGGTTCGGGAAGTCGGCTAAGGGAGTGCTCTGGAGCTTTCTGCTCATAAACCTCATACTTTCGGCTTTTATCTCCGCCACCACAGTGAAGGCTACCATTATGCTGCCTATCTTTATGGTGGTGTGTGCAATTTACGGGGCATCCAACGGCAACCGTAATAATTTTGGGCGCAACCTCGTGATTCAGAATCTTTTCCAGGTAAATATAGGCGCCAATGCATTCTATACCGGCTCGGGTGCGCACCTGCTGGCCATTTCCCTCATTATGGGTTATCTCGGCAGCTGTGACTTCGGTTATTCGCAGTGGCTCTTTTCTGTGGGCCCTATGAGCGTGATAATTCTGGTGGTTGGCCTTCTGCTCGGAATGTACGTTTTCTTCCCTATGAAAAAGGAAGAGCAGAAGCCCAGCATAGATGGCGGGCTCGAAAGGCTTAAGCAGGAACTTGATGCAATGGGGAAGATGACCGCCGAAGAATGGAAGGCTGTGGGAATCTTCGTGCTGGTGCTGGTGCTCTGGGTTACGAAAGGAACGTTCCATAACATAGACGAAACCATAGTCGCTCTCATAGGCGCGGTTCTGGCCCTCATTCCGGGAATAGGGGTAGTGAAGTGGAATGACGTGGACATTCCCTGGCACCTTATGCTCTTCAGTGCCGGTGCCTATACTCTGGGCAGCGGGCTCAATGCCACCGACCTCCCAAACACTATGGTCAATGCCGCGTTCGACGCAATGGGAATAACCAACGGCACACCGTTCTGGGTGCTCTATGTAATCCTTACCTTCCTAATGATGTATTCGGGACTGGTATTTCAGAGCAAGACCATACGCACAATGGTGTTCGTACCCATAGCCCTTGGTGTGGAAACGCGTTTCGGATTCCCTCCAATGAGCATTGCGCTGCCTGTGGCTATGCTTATCGAGCACGTGTATGTGCTTCCGTTCAACAGCAAGCCGGCGGCTCTGCTTTACAATACGAACCAGTACAGCCAGACCGACGCCTTTAAATATGGTATCACTATGATGACCTTCTCCTGGCTGCTCATTCTGGTATGGGGAATGACTGTCCTCAAGTGGATGGGAATTACTCCGGGACTGTTTTAGGATATGATAGAGATAGACGCAAAGATTCACGACAGGTACACCGTAGAGTTTAAGGTGGGCTTTGTCACAAAGGAGATTTCCAGCGGGGACGACTTCCTTCTGGGAATGTGGGTCTTTGTGCCTGCAAGTCTGGACATAAATCCCGAAACCTATACCAAGAAAGCCTTTTACCGCTATTTCAAGTCCAACATCCGTCTCATAACGCCCCGTTTCGACCTGGGCGAGATAGTGGAAGGCGACGCATTGCCGCTCAACAGCCTACTGAATGCCGGTGGCGATTACGACTACCAGCTCAAGATGTTTGTTTCCATTGTCAAGAGTTCGGTGCGGGAGGCGTATCTGGCAATGGCGCGGACCGCTCCCGGTCCGGCCCGAAGGGAAAGCTGCCTCGATTTCATATCCCGCCTGAGTGCAATACTCGCCCGGTATCAGGCGCTGAATCCCGAACCCCGGTGGGAAGAGGCATACCGGCTCTGCGGTGAGTTCCTGTGCAATGTGTCGGCCGAGGCTGTTTTCAAGGTTATGCGTATGGGGGAGTGCCGCTCTGAACTCTCGGCCCTTCTGGGGGAAATATCTGCCATCCGCGCGAAACGCGGATATATTACCGTTGTTCCCGGGGATCCCGAATCCAACAGGGAATATATATTCCGCCACGGAGTGGTTAAAAAGTATTCCGAGGAACAGCTTTATTTGAGTGTTCCCAAGACCAGGGACGGCTTTCTTGCCGAGCAGGCATATTACAGCGTGGCTGCCGGTATGGCTATGCTTTTCGCCACTGTTGTGGCCTGGGCGTTCCAGCGGCAGTTCGGCAACCTTACCTGGCCTCTCTTTCTTGCACTTATCATAAGTTATATGCTTAAGGACCGCATCAAGGAACTTATGCGGTTTTATTTCTCGCACAGGGTGGGGAGCAAATATTTCGACAATAAAGCCGAGATACGCCACCGGAATCGGACCATAGGCATTATGAAGGAGGGTATGGACTTTGTCAAGCGCAGCAAGGTGCCCCGCGAGGTGCGGGAACTGCGTGAGCGTAAGGTCGATTCGGGCTTTATCGGCCTGGCCGAAGACGAGAGCGTTATGCTCTACCGGGAGATGGTTAAAATAGACCGTAAGGCTCTGGCGGAAGTCTCGACCTACAGGCACGAGGGAATCAACGACATCATTCGGCTTCAGGTGCAGGGGTTCCTGCGCAAGGCCGACAATCCGGTGAAGAAGGTGGGGTATCTGGAACCGGACGGGAATATTGCTATGATTCCCTGCGAGAAGGATTATTTTATGAACATTGTTCTCCAGTATAAGGAGGGCGGGAAGGAGTGCTACAAATGTTTCCGCATAATGATGAACCGGGACGGCATAAAGTCCGTTATCGAAATCTGACCTGCCGAAGCAAATTGCAGTTGACGAGCCCGCCGGCGCCTTGCAGGCAAGGGAGGAATTGATTTGCCGAAGCAAATTGTAGTTGACGAGTCCGCCTGCAAGGCACCGGTGGACAAGCAGTGTTTGCAGTATCGAAATAAAATACTTATATTTGCAAATGTGAACGAGATAGAGGCCGGGCGGCTTCTATTTTTTTTAGTTATGGACAGAAAAGAATTCGAAAAAGTTCTAAATGCCGCCGCACAGGAATGCGGCTGCCGGGTTGTCGACATAGACTTTAACGACGACGATAACATATTTGACGTAACCATAGAGCGTGCCGACTCCCAGGCCGTATCGCTGGACGAGTGCGAACACGTACACCGGGCTGTCCTCACTGCTTTCGACAGGGACATCGAGGATTATGCTCTCACAGTTGGTTCCTGCGGAATCGATGCCGCCAGTGCCGACGAACTGTTGTCAACAATAAAAGATTAACATACAATGCAGAAAGAACAAGCAAACACCCTTATTGATGCTTTCAAAGACTTTAAGGAGGAAAAGAACATCGACCGCCCGGTGATGATGGGCGTGCTTAAGGACGTATTCCTTTCACAGATAGCCAAGACCTATGGCGATTCCAATAATTTCGACGTCATTGTAAATGTCGATAAAGGAACCTGTGAAATCTACCAGAACTTCGAGATTGTAGAAGAAGTAGAGGATCCAAACTCCCAAATGACACTGGAGCAGGTTACTGCCGACAGCGGCGATTCCGACTATGAAATAGGCGACAGCTACTCCAAGAAACTTCCCCTTTCGGCTTTCGGACGCCGTGGAATCCTGAATATCCGTCAGAATCTTCAGGGACGCATTATGGATTTGGAGAAAGCCAACCTTTTCAAGAAATATTCCGAGAAAGTGGGCGAACTCTTCCGCGGTGAGGTTTACCAGACCTGGGCCAAGGAAATTCTCATTCTGGACGAGGACGGAAACGAACTGCATATCCCCAAGAATGAACAGATTCCCGGCGAGCGATTCAAGAAGAATGACGAAGTGCGCGCAATCATAAAGAGCGTAGAGTTGAGGAACACCACTCCCTACATCACCCTCAGCCGTACATCCGAAGATTTCCTGGAGAAACTCTTCGAGCAGGAGGTTCCCGAAATCGCCGACGGGCTCATTACCGTCAAGAAGGTGGTTCGCGTTCCCGGTGAGCGTTCGAAGGTGGCCGTAGAATCCTACGACGACAGAATCGATCCTATCGGAGCCTGCATCGGCGTTAAAGGAAGCCGAATTAGCGGAATCGTGAGGGAACTTCACAACGAGAACATAGACGTTATTCAGTGGACTAGCAATCCGGTTCTTATGATAGGCCGCGCTCTTGCCCCCGCAAAGGTATCTTCCGTAAATCTGGGACAGAACCCCGAAGACAAGGTGAAGGTGTTTATGAATCCCGACGAAGTAAGCAAGGGAATCGGGCACGGCGGTGTGAACATCAAACTCGCCGGAATGCTTATCGGCCGTGAAATCGAGGTTTGGCGCGAATATGCCAATGGTGCCGATGAACAGGAGGAAGATGACGTTGCTATCGAAGATTTCAATGATGTTATAGATGACTGGATTATTGAAAAGCTCAAATCCATAGGTTGCGACACCGCTCGCGACGTGCTTGCAATCAGCGCCGAGGATATAGCCAAACGCGCCGACCTTGAAGACGAAACCGTCGCTGAAATACTCTCTATCTTTAAGGCAGAATTCGAAGACTGATTCCAATAGATTATATATGGCAGATATAAGGTTAAACAGAATTATCAGACAATACAACATTGGCCTGCAGGATTTGGTCGATTTCCTGCGTAAAGAGGGGGCCGACGTTGAGGCGAATCCCAACGCCAAGGTGTCCGACGAATATATGGATGCCATTGCCAAGCAGTTTGGCAAGGACCTCGAAATGAAGAATGCCGCCGAAAAGGTGGATATAAAGATGAACGAAATTCTGGAGAAGTCGGGCCGGAAGGTCAAAGAGGAAGTGCCCGATGACGAACCCGAAAACATCACCGTAATAAAGAGCAATACGTTCATCAATGCAAAGAAGCAGCCCGATACACCGGCTCCTGCACCCCAGCCTGCGCCCGAGCCTGCACCTGCTCCCGCTCCTGCACCTCAGCCCGAGCCGGAACCGGTAAAGGAACCGGAACCCGTTCAGGAACCGGAGCCCGTTAAGGAGCCCGAACCTGCCAGGGAACCCGAGCCCGTCAGGGAACCGGAACAAGTTTCCGCAGCCCAGCCTGTGTCCGAGCCGGAACCCGAAAAGGCGGTTGAGCAGGTTAAGGAACCCGAGCCGGAGCCTGTGAAAGCCCCTGCGCCCGAGAATAAGCCTGCCCCTGCGGTTGAGGCCAAACCCGAAGGCGGCCAGCTCAAGGTGGTAGGAAAGATTGACCTTTCTCAGTTCGAGAAGAAGCCTGTCAAGAAGCACGAGCGCATAAACAAGGGTTCGCAGAAGGTGGATGTCACAAAGGTTGAGGTCCACGACAGGTCCAAGAAGAATCAGAAGAACAATTCTCAGTCTCAAAATGCTCAGGGCCAGGGTGGCAAGAAGCGCAAAGACCGCTTCAAACCTGCACTTACCGAAGCCGAGCAGGAAGAGATGAGGAAGGAGATTCAAAAGCAGGTAAAAGAGACTTATGCCAGAATGAATGAGGGCAAGAAGTCCAATTTCGGTGCAAAATACCGCAAGGAAAAGAGAGAGGCCGCAGCCGCAAAGTCTCAGGAGGAGATGCAGCAGATTGTAGCCGAGCAGTCTATTCTGAAAGTTACCGAGTTCGTAACTGCCAACGACCTCGCAACAATGATGAATATACCTGTAATCAAGATTATAGGAGCTTGTATGAGCCTTGGCCTTATGGTCTCGATCAACCAGAGACTCGATGCCGAGACTATAGTTCTGGTAGCCGAGGAATTCGGGTTCAAAGTCGAATTCGTGGGTGCCGAGCTTACAAACGAGATAGTCGCCGACCAGCAGGTCGACAAGCCTGAAGACCTTCAGCCCAGACCGCCTATCATTACCGTTATGGGTCACGTAGATCACGGTAAGACCTCGCTTCTGGACAATATCCGCAAGACCAACGTGATTGCGGGCGAGGCCGGTGGAATTACCCAGCACATTGGAGCTTACAATGTGAAGATGCCCGACGGCCGCCGCATTACATTCCTGGATACTCCCGGTCACGAAGCCTTTACCGCTATGCGAGCCCGTGGAGCCCAGCTCACCGACCTTGCGATTATCATTGTCGCCGCCGACGACGCCGTGATGCCCCAGACTGTTGAGGCTATCAATCACGCACAGGCCGCATCTGTTCCTATGGTATTTGCAATCAACAAGATAGATAAGGAAGGCGCGAATGCCGACACTATCCGCCGACAGCTCTCAGAAATGAATATTCTGGTCGAGGACTGGGGAGGAAAGTACCAGTGCCAGGAGATATCGGCCAAGAAGGGTCTGAACGTTGACAAACTTCTGGAGAAGGTGCTTCTTGAAACCGACCTTTTGGAACTCAAGGCCAATCCCAACAAGCCCGCCCTGGGAGCAGTTGTGGAGTCTTCTCTCGACAAAGGCCGCGGTTTCCTTGCAACGGTGCTCGTTCAGGAGGGAACCTTGCGTCAGGGCGACATTGTCCTCTGCGGAAGCTTCTTCGGTAAGGTAAAGTCGATGTTCAACGAACGCGGGCAGAAGGTCGATGCCGCAGGTCCTTCGACCCCGGTTTCCATCCTCGGCCTTAACGGTGCTCCCGCAGCCGGCGAGAAGTTCAACGTAATGGCCGACGAACGCGAGGCCAAGAGCATCGCTTCCAAGCGTGAACAGCTGCTTCGCATCCAGGGCATCAAGACCCAGAAGCATATGACTCTCGAAGAGATTGGCCGAAGAATAGCCATAGGCAACTTCAAGGAACTCAATATCATTGTGAAGGGCGACGTGGACGGTTCTGTCGAGGCCCTCTCAGACTCTCTCATCAAACTTTCAACCGAGGAGGTTAAGATGAATGTAATTCACAAGGCCGTGGGTGGAGTGTCCGAGTCGGACGTTCTGCTGGCCGAGGCGTCGGATGCCGTAATCATTGGATTCAATGTGCGTCCTACTGTTGAGGCCCGCAAGGCTGCCGACAGGGAAGGTATTGAAATCCGACTCTACTCAATTATCTACGACGCCATCGACGAAGTTAAGGACGGTATCGAAGGTATGCTCGAACCCGAGAAGAAGGAAGAGGTTATTGGCACTGCCGAAATCAAGCAGACATTCAAGATCAGCAAGGTTGGAACCATTGCCGGATGTATTGTCCGCGACGGCAAGATAGTGTCTAAGGCCCAGGTTCGTCTTATCCGCGACGGCATTGTTATCTACACGGGAGACTTGGGCTCCCTGCAGATAGGAAAGGATGCCGCCAAGGAGGTTGTAAGCGGAAGGGAATGCGGAATGAGCATAGCCGGCTACAACGACCTTAAGGAGGGAGACCTCATAGAGGAATTCCATATTATTGAAATCAAGAGAACACTTTAAAATAAACCGTTATGACAAAAAAATTGACACTTTCCGATACCGATAAGAAGTTGGCCGGAGTATGCGGCGGCATTGCAGAGTATTTCGAGGTTGATTCCACCGTTATCAGAATCGTGTGGGCCGTTTCTCTGTTGTGCGGAGTAGGTTTGCTGGCATATCTCATTTGCTGGATACTGATGCCGAAGAAGAATTCGATGGTTCAGTATTGAAGGTATAATGAAACTGTCATCTACCGGATTTGCTTCATAAGCCTCAGATATGTCATTTGACTCCTCCTCCGAGTGAAACGTAAAGGTTGATGAGTCCTGTTGAACCGTTGTACAGGTTTACCGCTTCTCCAAGTTGGGCTCCAAGAAGGTCTTTCTGTGCTATGAGGACTTCCAGATAGATGGCCTTGCCGCTCTGCATAAGTTCTTCTGTGGCATTGAACGCTTTTGTGAGCACTTCTACCTGACGCTTGTAGAGAGCATCCTTTTCCTTGGATGCATTGATTTCCCTCAAGGCCCTGTTTACATCATTTCCAGCCTTGAGCACCGTCTGTGTATAAGCTTCCGCCGCCGCTTCCTGCCTCAGTTTGCTGACTTCCAGATTCGACTTGAGTCTTCCGCGGGCAAATATTGGCTGAGTGAGAGACGCGACAGCATTATAAATGAGTGAAGCCGGGTTGGAAATTGCTTTTCCCTGGCTTGCCCATCCAATCAGCCCGGAAAGTGAAAGAGAGGGGAACATCGCAGAGCGAGCCTGGTTCGTTACATAGTACGCGGCCTCGACATTGCGTCCTGCGGCCCTTACGTCGGGGCGATTTTCCAACAGTTGGGCAGGAAGCCCCGTGCTGATGGATTCGGGAATCGAATATTCGCCCCAAGCGTTTCTTCTGATGTTTCCCGGAACAATTCCGAGCATCAGACAAATGGCGGCTTGGGAATCCTCAATGTCCCGTATGATATCGGTCTTCCGTATCTTGACATCGAGTAGAGATGCTTCCATTTGATCTACAGCGGTAGAATAAGTACGTCCGTTCTGCATCAGTGCTTTCTGGGTTTCGAGCAGTTTATTCCAGACCTGTTCGGTAGATTCGATTATCTCATACTGCCTGTCAAGCATCTGCAGGTTGAAATAGGCTTCGGCAATGCCGGCGACAAGTCTTGACTTTACGGCGTTTTCTTCATCCGTTGCCTGAAGGACCAGTGCCTTGGTTTCGCGCAGTCTGTTGGTGATGCTTCCGAAACCCTGAACACCCCAATCGAGAGTGAGGGGAATATCGTAAGAGCCGTTTGAAGCTATTGAGTATGAGGGTGATAATGAAAGCGACGGCAGGTAACCCAATTTAGCTGAATTCAGTATGGATTCGGCTTCTTTCACTCGCTTTCCTGCGAGTGCCAGGTCAAGATTACGCACCAGAGCGCTGTCTATAAGTTCCTGCAGCAGAGGGTCGGTGAAAAATGATTTCCAGGGAAGAGGTTCGGCCATTCCGTTGCTGAATTCCGATATTGCAACTTCTTTTCCGAAAAGATTCTCGGGAACGTTGTTTCCGGCTTCGTATTTCCTGAATATTCCGCAGGAAGAAACTATTATGGCAATTGCCAGCAGTGCAGTATGTTTGAGTGTCTTCATTCTATTCTTCTTCAAGATTGTCTTCTGTCTGGAATTTGTCGTGGAGTTTCTGGAATATGATGTAGAATGCCGGTACCACGAAGAGTATGGCCACAATTCCTATAGACATACCTCCCACCACGCCTATGGCGAGGGACCGGTTTCCGTTTGCACCCGCTCCACCTTCGATAATAAGGGGAATCATTCCCACAATCATCGTGAATACGGTCATAAGAATAGGACGGAGCCTGTCCTTGCATGCCTCGAGGGCCGCTTCGGTAATGGACATTCCGTTCTTGTGCTTATCTACGGCAAATTCCGTTATGAGGATTGCCGTCTTTGCAAGAAGTCCGATGAGCATAATTACACCGGTTTGCAGGTAGATATTGTTCTCGAGTCCGAGCAGTCCGGAGAAAAGGAATGAACCCATCAGGCCGAAAGGCACAGAGAGCAGAACCGCGAATGGAATGAACCAGGATTCATACAGACATCCGAGAATGAGATAAATCAAAAGCACGCAGATGAGATATATCAAAACGGTGGCATTGCTCTTGGAGTTTGCCTCAAGTTCCCGGGACATACCTCCGAATTCGTAGCTGTAGCCCTGGGGAAGATGCTGCGATGCCACTTCCTCTATCGCTTTCAGGGCATCGCCGGCGGCATATCCTTGGGCCGGTGTCACCTGACAGCTGATGCTCTGGTACAGGTTGAAACGCTTCTGGATAGCAGAGCCGATGGCTGGTTTGAGCGTGACGAACTGTGCAATCGGCGCCATCCTGTCTCCAACCTTTATGAATATATTGTTGAGAGAAGAAGGGTCCAGGCGATATTCCGGAGATGCGCTGGCCATTACGCGGTAAACTTTTCCATATTGGTTGTAACTGCCAACATATGCGCTTCCACAGTAAGAGCTCAAGGTATTGAGCACTTCTGCGGGAGATATTCCGGCTCGGTTGCACTGAGCCGCGTTTACGTCAACCTTGTATTTGGGGAAACTTTCGGAATATGTGGAAACAGCCATCTGTATTTCAGGCCTTTTCTGCAGCTCAGCGAGAAATGCATTGGCGTTTTCGTTGAACACGGACATATCTCCGCCCTGAAGGTCTTCGAGCAGGAGCTCGATACCGTTGGCATTTCCATAGCCGGGTATCTGGGGCATCTGGAACGGCATAACCACTGCTTCCTTGATGTCTTCGCAGGCATAATACAGTTTTGCAATGACCATATTTATATTGTGTTCCAGCCCCTTTCTTTCATCCCAGTTCTTGAGCCTTATGACAATGGTTCCGTAACTTGAACCGTTTCCGGAGATGATGCCGAATCCGGAGATCTTTGCATAGCTCTCGACTTCGGGAATGTCCTTGAGTTTGTCTTCAACCTTGCTCACTATGGATTCTGTCTCCTTGAGTGTTGAACCGGAGGGAGCGGCAACGTCAACAAGAATTACACCCTGGTCTTCCTGGGGTACAAGCCCGGAGGGGAGAGTCTTCATACAGTAAACCATAAGGACGGCCGCCCCGGCCAGAAGAATCCAGGCCACTTTGGGTCTCTTGATGAATTTGCTTACTGCACCGTTGTATTTTTGGGCTATGGCGTTATAGGATGCCGCATAAGCCATTTTTGTGTAATAGTTCAGTCCTTTTCTTTCCTTGCCCGAATTCTTTGAAGGCTGCATCAGTATAGCACAGAGGGCCGGGCAGAGGGTAAGGGCACAAATGCAGGACAGACCGACGGACGAAGCAATGGTTATACCGAACTGCGTGAAGAACGTTCCAGAAGTCCCGGGTATAAACGTCACGGGAATGAACACTGCCATAAAGACCAGAGTACAGCTTATTACGGCAACCGAAACCTCGCTGAGGGCATCTCTGGTGGCCTTGTGTGCGCTGGTGTATCCTGCCTCCATTTTCGCCATCACCGCTTCCACCACTACGATGGCATCGTCCACCACGGTTCCAATGGCGAGAACCAGAGCGAAGAGGGTTAGAATGTTAAGGGAGAATCCTGCCAGCTTGACTACGGCGAACGTTCCGAGCAGCGATACGATTATGGATATCGAAGGAACAAGCGTGGCCTTGAAATTCTGGAGGAAGAAATACACTACGAGGATTACGAGCAGAATAGCTATTATGAGTGTCTCCACGACGTTGTGTATGGCGGCATAAAGGAAGTCGTCCGAAGTGAGGAGAGTGGTGAACTCCAGTCCGGGAGGAAGCTGTTTCTCGAGACTCTTGTAGAGTTCCGATATCTGGGCGTTGACCTCAGTCGCGTTGGCTCCTGCAGATTGATAGATAATGAACACGACTCCGGGTTCCTGGTCTACGGAAGAAGAATAACTGTAATAGAGGGAGCCCAGTTCGATGTCGGCAACGTCGCTCAAATGCATCACGTGACCGTCTGTGTTGGCTCTGATTACAATGTTTTCGAATTCCTGAATCGATGTCAGACGTCCTTTGTATTCCAGTGTATAATTATATGTATTGTCCGACTGGTCGCCGAATGATCCTGCCGCCGCGACAAGGTTCTGCGAGCCGATGGCGGTGAAGATGTCTTCAGGCACGAGTTTATACTGTGCCATCACGTCCGGCTTCATCCATATTCTCAGGGAATAGGTGTTTCCGAGCAACTGTACGGAACCAACTCCCTGAATTCGCTGGAGCCGGGGTTTGACGTTTATGTCGAGATAATTGTTGATGAATTCGTTGTCGAATTTGCCGTCCCTGCTGACCAGAGCCGACATCTGGAGCATACTGTTCTGCCTCTTCTCCACTGTGACACCGATTTTCGCAACCTCTGCGGGCAGCAGGCCCATTGCTTTAGAAACGCTGTTCTGTACGTTCACAGCCGCCATATTGGGGTCGGTGCCCTGCTTGAAGAAGACGTTGATTGTTGCCTGTCCGTTGGATGCGGCCTCACTCGATATGTAGTACATATCCTGTACTCCGTTTATGGCTTCTTCCAACGGCATTATGACCGATTTCATTACGGTTGCGGCATCGGCGCCGGGATATTCGGTCACAACCACGATTGTCGGGGGAGCTATGTCCGGGTACTGCTCCACAGACAGCGTGCCCAGGGATATGAAACCTACCAGGGCGATGATTATCGCTATGGCGCACGCCATCACTTTGCGCTTTACAAAAATATTCCCTTTTGCCATAGTGCTACTTCTTCTCAAATGATTCTTCCGGGAAAATAACCTGCTGTCCTTCATAGACATTTCCGGCTCCTTTGGCTACGATGACCTCTCCGGCGGCTATTCCTTCGAGTACTATTGCATCCTTACCGTTGCCCAACTCTTCGATTTTGATAATCACGCTTTCTGCGCAATTGTCTTTAACCCTGTAAACCAAAGACTTGTCCTGGAGTCTCACTATAGCTGTCAGCGGGACAACAATCACATCTTCGTAGTCGAAATTCATTGATACGTTACCCTGGATTCCCGAATAGAGAAGGCCGTCGGGATTGGGGAATATCGCGGTGCAGGTAACTGAACCTGTGGCGTTGTCAACGACGCCGGATACAGATTTAACCTCTCCTTTGTGAGCGTACTCTGTCCCATCCTTGAGAGTAAGGGTTACTGGCGGAAGGAGTGAAATCACTTTCTCGACGGGGCCGTATTCTTTGGTGAGTTCCTCAATCTGAGTTTCGGTCAAAGAAAATTTCGCAGACATCTCGGAACTTCCGGCAACGGTTGTGAGTGAAGTGAAGGTCGAAACCAAATCTCCGGGATTGTAGGGAAGGCTCCCGATTATTCCGTCAACAGGAGACTTGATTGTGCAGTAACTAAGTTTCAGCTCGGCTGCAGATACGGCAGACTTGGCCTGTGATACGGAAGCCTGGGCAAGCATCAAGTCGTTGTGTGCCCTCTGGAGCATATAATCGCTGATAATTTTTTTGGCATACAGATTCTGGCTGCTCTTGTATTCGAGTTCTGCGCTGTTCCTCTGAGCCTCTGCCGCAAGCAGGTTGGATTTGGCCGTTGAGAGGTCGATCTGGGCCTGGCGGCTGTCTATCTCGAAAAGCACCTTTCCTTTACTGACGCGTTCTCCTTCAACGACGCATACCCTTGTGAGCTGCCCCTCGGTCTGAGGAATGATGGTGACGTCCTTGCGTCCCGTTATAGAAGTGCTCCAGCGGCTGGGAATAGTAACGTTCTCTGGTGCGAGAGTAATGGTTTCAAATGACGTGTGCTGTTCTTTTGGAACGTTGACACAGGAAACGATGGCCATCATCAGGGCCGCAGATAAAATAATTCGGGACGATTGCATTTTTTTAAAATGAATGATAATAAATAACAAAGTTAACCATAAATCCTGATAGTTGAAAATCTGCCGCATACCGCGTCCGGTCTTCCACTCGTCACTCCATCCTTCCACATAAGTTTCATTCGTACAGACGCAAATCATTCGCGTTTGTACGAAAATCATTTGTGCAGATGGATGAATCAAGAACAGATGCTATAACATTCGCTATCCATATACATTTTACGGGACTAACACAGGGATGACCGTATAGACTTTGGGGCGTTAACAGCGAAAGATTGCGCAAAACGCGAGTTGCGCAAAACGCGAGTCACTCGCGTCCGCGCAACATTTGCCAGAGCAAAATAATGGTATATAATTGCCCGTTTGATGCCTTACGGGCAATATTCAGACAGATAATTGCTCTTTCGAAAGAAATTCTAAGGAAAAAGCAAAGAAACGACGTTATATTGCTTTCAATGGGTGATTTGAGCAATTTTCCGGCAAAATTTTGCCCTAACGTCGGGCTGCCCAAAACATAGTTGGGTATTAAAATATTTTGCGATAGCGATAGGTTCTTTCAAAACTTACAGCGATAGGCGGCTTAGTCATATCTGGTCATTGAAGGGGCTCGCAACTAATTTATTCCAC
>JAKSKE010000016.1 GCA_024401895.1 Bacteroidales bacterium | reverse complement strand
ATCTATTTAACAGAGGAGACACTAACTTTATCCAAAAGATAAGGACTGCATCAGAATAGGACGATTACCTATACATTAGATTGGTACAAAACTATATTATAACAAAGGCTCCTGATTTTTCAGGGGCTTTTGTTCGTTCAATCAAATAAATACCTATCTTTGCTTTTGCTGGTTCGCCAGCATTACATATTAGCGAAAGTGTTTTCGTGAACCTTTACGGAAATCTGCAAATTTTCTTTTGATAGGGGCTCTACGAATATCTTACGCTCGTCTTCGGTTATGATTCAGGTGGGCTTCTTCCCATTCTGCACTTCATACTGAGCGAGTGTGGAGTGTCAGTAGTTTATTCTATCAAGGCTTTGCAGAGCCCCCGTAAAACAAACGAAATTGGCTCCACACTTTTGTTTTATACATCCCCTTCGGAGCCAGAGGCAAAATGATATTTAAACAATGAAAAGAGTATTTTATGCGTTGATGTTTCTTCTTGTAATGAGCCTTGCTGGATGTCAGAAAGAACCTGAGACGATTAAAGTTTCAGCTGTTGTTCTTAACTCGACTTCATTAAGCCTCATAGAAGGCGAAACAGCGACATTGTCAGCCACTGTAACTCCAAGTAACGCTGAGAATAAAACAGTTCATTGGTCAACCAGCAATTCAGATGTTGCCACTGTCAACAATGGCACAGTGACTGCGGAGAGGTCAGGAGTAGCAACAATTACCGCAATATCAGATGATGGCGGCAAGACCGCTGAGTGTGTGGTAACAGTGAAAGAGAAGGTCTACCCTGTGGAATCCGTCACCTTGGATAAGACAGAAGTTGAACTTACGGAGGGTGATGAGTTGACGCTCACCGCCACCGTGAAGCCTGATAATGCCACAAACAAGGGCGTAGAGTGGAGCAGTAGCGATGAGAAGGTTGCCACGGTCAAAGATGGCAAGGTGACTGCGGTAAAGGCTGGTTCGGCCAAAATCACGGTCAAAACCATTGATGGCGGCAAGACCGCGAGTTGTTCCATTGATGTGTCAGAGAAAGTAATCCATGTTAGCGAACTTACCATAAGCAAGGATTTTCTGTTGCTTAAAACAGGGAATTCACATCAGCTATCGGTTGATATCACTCCGCAAGACGCCACAAACAAGAAAGTTTCGTGGGATAGTTCAAATCCCAAAATCGCTTCGGTTTCTGAAGGAAATATCGAGATACTTGATGTCGGTTATACTGTTATTTCTGTTACAAGTGAAGATGGAAATATTACAGCATCTTGCGAAGTACTATCATATTCAATGGACCCCGTAGACCTGGGTTTAAGCTTTAAGTGGTCATCTATAAATATTGATGCACAAACGCCTCTTGAATATGGTGGATATTACTCCTGGGGTGAAGTAAAAGAAAAATCGAGCTACTCTTGGGAAAACTACAAATATTGTAATGGCACAGAATATTATATGACCAAATATTGCTCTGAGCCAAAATATGGAGATGCGGATTATAAATCGGTTCTTGAAAAAGAAGATGACATCTCGTGGGCAAAACTAGGTGATGGTTGGAGGACACCTACCGAGGATGAATGTGATGAGTTGTTGGAAAATACCGTTATGGAAGAAAAAACTTTTGATGGTATTGCTGGGTATTTACTTACTGCAAAAAATGGAAGAAGTATTTTCTTCCCCAAAGCCGACAATCCACATTGCGTTTATTATTCCTGGACAAAAGAATATGGCTGGTACCTTACCAGCACATTGTGCTTAGGAGAAAGTTCTGAATATTGTTCTATATTAACTTTGAGAGGAGGCGGAGCTGATTGGTCGTATACTGGAGGTGCAGAAAGAGCTTCTGGTTATTCGGTTCGTCCTATTTATGGAGGCGAACCAATTATGCCGCTACTCGGATTAAATTTAAGTGACTCAAAAATCACTTTATCACCAGGTAAAAGTAAAACATTATCCGTCGATTATTTGCCTGAAAATGCAACAAATAAATCTGTGGCGTGGAGCAGTGACGACCAAGGAATTGCGACAGTGAACAACGGTGTCGTCACAGCCAAGTCTGTCGGCTCTACCACAATCACAGTCAAGTCCAATTTTGATAATAGAATATACACGACATGTAAAATAGTCGTTGAGTCAAATAGCGTCACGGGGATAAGTGTTAAGCCGACCTCGCTTACTCTCATCGAAGGCTCTTCTGAAACACTTCAGGTGACAATCTCTCCGAGCAGCGCCATTAACAAAAACGTCATATGGAGTAGTAACAACCCCAACGTTGCTACAGTGTCAAATGGAGTTGTAAAGGCTGTTAAGAAGGGGGACGCAACCATTACCGCGAAAAGTGAGGATGGTGGTTATACGGCTTCATGCCAGGTAAAGGTCATATCTGTTGATGACTTTAAGGGATATCATAACAATCGCGAATATATAGATTTGGGGTTGTCGGTAAAGTGGGCAACATATAATTTAGGAGGAAATGAATCAAATCCGAAAGGACGTTATTATCTATGGGGAGATTATTCTAATTCTGGTACCATTCCATTCTACAATCCTCCATATCGGACGAATATTTGTGGAACTTCCTATGATTCTGCAACGTATGCTTGGGGTGAAGGTTGGCGTATGCCTACAATGCAGGAAATTCGTGAATTGGTTAATAATTGCGACCTTGAGCCAACAACAGTTGGTGGATTGAGGGGAATTAAAGTTACAGGACTGAATGGTGCCTCAATTTTTCTTCCTGCTACAGGATATGAAATGCCCGCGGATGGGCCAATTGGGTCAAAGGAATATTATGATACTTCAAGCGGATATTACATGAGCGGTGAAGCAAATTGTAATTCTGGAGGAACATTTTTTAAACATTGTGTTTTTGGCTCAGATGGTAGTACATCTATGTCAACGACTTATAATGCTATGTTTGTTAAAATGGTAATTCGCCCAGTATGCGAAAATTAGTATTATGAAAAAGATTTTTTACGCAGCAATGCTCCTGCTTGGGTTGAGCATATTGTGTTCCTGCAACAAGGAGAACAACGGAAGTTCAGGAAGCATCATTGGGGAGTGGCAACCCACAAAAAGTGAAGCCATCTTTCAAGGGTCAGTCGTTAACTCATCTTATGAGGATTGGGTGAGATATGATTTTCACAATGATGGTAATGTGATGATGACGGACCCTCATTCGGGGGAGGGTTATTATCTACCTTATTTGTATGACACAAAATTGGGGCAGCTGACTATTTTAGGACAGCAATGGGAGATTAATCTCTCTTCATCTACTATGGTTCTCACAGATAAAGTGGATTGGTTTATGGGTCCACCAGATGAAGAATACAAAGCGACTATGTATAAGGGAACGGAAATTTACTGTGACAGGGAACATTATCCCGATAACTTTTGGTATTATAGAGGTGATGAGAAGATACCCGTGCAGAGACCACAAGTAGAAGATTATTTTTACGACGAAGTAAAAGAATATTTCTCGCGTGTGAAGTAAAAATTTAGAAATGATATGAAAAGAGTATTTTATGCGTTGATGTTTCTTCTTGTAATGAGCCTTGCTGGATGTCAGAAAGAACCTGAGACGATTAAAGTTTCAGCTGTTGTTCTTAACTCGACTTCATTAAGCCTCATAGAAGGCGAAACAGCGACATTGTCAGCCACTGTAACTCCAAGTAACGCTGAGAATAAAACAGTTCATTGGTCAACCAGCAATTCAGATGTTGCCACTGTCAACAATGGCACAGTGACTGCGGTGAGGTCAGGAGTAGCAACAATTACTGTAACATCAGATGATGGAGGGAAAACAGCAACTTGCCAGGTGGAAGTCAAGGCGAAAGAAATCCCTGTGGAGTCCGTGTCCTTGGACAAGACCGAAGTGGAACTTACGGAGGGTGATGAGTTGACGCTCACCGCCACCGTGAAGCCTGACAATGCCTCAAACAAGGACGTAGAGTGGTGCAGCAGCGATGAGAAGGTAGCCAGCGTAAAGGATGGCAAGGTGACTGCGGTGAAGGCTGGTACAGCAAAGATTACGGTCAAAACCGTTGATGGCGGCATGACCGCTGAGTGTGCGGTTACAGTGAAAGAGAAGCTCTACCCAGTGGAGTCCGTGTCCTTGGACAAGACCGAAGTGGAACTTACGGAGGGAGATGAGTTGACGCTCACCGCCACCGTGAAGCCTGACAATGCCACAAACAAGAGCATTGTGTGGAGCAGCAGCGATGAAGAAATTGCTACGGTGAAAGACGGCAAGGTGACTGCAATCAAGGCTGGAACTGCCATCATTACAGTCAAGACAGATGATGGCGGCAAGACTGCCGAGTGTGCGGTAACCGTTAAGGCAAAACCTCTTGCCCAGAATTTGAGTATTTCTTTCCATAACCAATCAGGAACATACGGAATTAGTATATACATTGGGAAACAATACTATTATACTGCCTCAATCTCTCCATCAAATGCTGATGTGGATTTGGAATGGACGATTGATAATCCTGAGATTGCAACACTAAGCCCCGAGTCAGATACCTACTGCTCTTTCTACACTACTGGGTTTGGTAAAGCCAAGATTACTTTGACTGATAGAAAGAGTGGGTTATCGGCATCGGATGAGATTGAAACGTGCGTTACTAATTTCTCATTTACCGAAAACACTGGAGTAGAATCGTTTGGTTATCCAAAAATTACGGTTGCGATAAATGATTCATATCAGTTGCACTGGACTTGTAATCCATACATTTTAGAAGGCCTGTTTTATAATTTGGCAGCCTTAAAAATGAAAGAATTAAGAGGCAATGTATATACTATTGTCGATGAGCCATCCGTTATTTCAATCGATGCAAATGGAGTTATTACGGGTGTAAAGACAGGCACCATCATCATTTCTCCAGCAAACAATCACGGAATTTATAAGAATGACGATAGTGGGGTATTTGTCGAAGTCGTTAAAGGATATTCCGAAACGGAGCCCAACAATGATTTCCCATATGCAAATGAAATTCAAAAAGGGAAGAGTCTGGATTTCTCTCTTTCGTCAACATCTGATGTGGATGTCTTCTGTTTTAACAACCCTGCCATTTCGTATGGTGCTCAGAACATCACAATAAATCTGAAATATGCAGGAGATAATTATTCTGGAACATCAAGAGCCATTAGATGGGAGTGCTATAATGGGTCTTTCACACTTATAGGCTCAGGAACTGTTGCCCTATCAAATAACGGGTCTGAGTTTACAACTCATACTTTTTTAAACACGAATAAAGGTTATCTCAAATTTTATTATCCAGATAATTGGAAAAGCACTCCTGAAGGCTTGCCTAGGGGGACTTTCACCGTAAGTGTTAGAAGTATAGAATAATATGGTTTTTGACACCTCATTTCGAAACAATATGAAAAAGATTCTTTATGCAGCAATGCTCCTGCTTGGTTTGAACATATTGTGTTCCTGCAACAAGGAGAACAACGGAAGTTCAGGAAGCATCATTGGAGAGTGGCAATCCACAAAAAGAGAAAATATCTTTCAAGGGTCAGTTGTTGGCTCTGAAAATCAGGAAGAAATAAGATTGACATTTTACGATGATAACATTCTAACTCTCAATAGTAATGGGAATGTCCCTACCATGCGCTATCAATATGACGAAAAAATGAAGGTGTTGAGTTTTGGGGGTATGCAGTTTGAAATTTTTCTATCTTCAAAAATCTTGACTCTATCTAGAAAAATGGAGTTGTATAAGGCTTTGGATAAAGAATACAAAGCGGCTATGTATAAGGGAACGCAAATTTACTGTGACGGGGAATATAGTCCCAGTAACTTCTGGTATTATAAAGGTGATGAGAAAATACCCGTGGGAAAAGCAGGAAATGGAGATTATTTTTACGAGGAAATAAAAATATATTTCTCGCGCGTAAAGTAAAATTTGGCTCCCTTCATCGGGGAGCCTTTTTCTTACTCTTCCTCTTCCAGAATGTCATCAATGGTGGCTTTTGGAACCTCACTCCAAATTTTCTTCATCGTCTGGCTTTGTTTCTGCCTGATGGCTTCTTTCTCTTGCTCTGAACGATGCGCGTGAACGGCTTTCATTGACTGACTTATTTTCTGCTTAACCGTGTCTGGTTGTGTTCTACTGTACATATCTTTGACTATTAAGTTTGTTATTTTACTATAAATAAATAGTCCGCTAACAGTATTTGGTAGGATTGGTTGCCAAAAAATGTTGGAAAATTTCTGGTAAAAATTTTATCGAGCATTTGTTTTCTGGACGAAAATCTGGGTTGAATTTATCACGAGCAATTGTGCACCCACATTAACTAAGGTGGTGGGCCTGTAAATCTCAGGAGGGTTTACGATTTTTTTGATACCCAGGGAGTGGGAGTAGGGTATCTTGAATTTTCCTACCAGCAGGAGAAAGATTTTTATGGCATACACAGCATCCTATTGGGGGAAAACGCCGTTTTAAGATGCGGAAATAGAACTAACTATAAAATGCAAATTTGAGGGGGAGACATCATTTTCATTAGGGATATTTGCGGTTAATATATACCTTTGTACAAATCACTAATTGAAATGGATACCAAGCCAATATATGATTATTTGCGTGAGCTTTCAAGATGTGAATATACTCCATCAGTAGATGCGCAACCTCTTGAACAGTTCCAGTATAACGGAATATCATATTCACAGAGTTCGGCTTCGTACCAAAAGAAATTGGAAAAAGGGCTTGCGGAATTTAAATCTTCCATTCTAGCATTAATTCAATCCGTTGATAGTTCTGTAATAAAAGCCATCTTAGGGGATTGTATAAAAATTGAAAACCAATACTACGACATTCCTGATAATGATACTATTGAGTCAATGGAACGTGATTATATTCCTGGGAGGAACGTTTCATTGCTCAAATCAATTAAGGAGGCAAGATTCCTCAATGAAATGGTTGGGGTGCAAAGGTATTATTTGTCAGAAGTCAAGACGTTCCTGATGTCATTGTGTGGAGATGATATTCCGAAGGTTGATAAACAGGAAGAAAGAAGGGGTGAGGAAACAGTGGAGAAGGTTATTAACTCTGATTGGCTAACTCTTGATGAGGTATGTAAGAGATTTAAACTACCTAAGAATAACATAAAAGACAGGCAATGGCGTATTAGGAATGATTTCCCTTTGGGTAATAGTGGCCCGTGTAAGAAATTGACGTTTAACGCCAAGGATGTTGAAAAGTGGCTGGATAAAAATGTTAGTCCTTATGTTAGTCCTTAGTGTAAAAAAGAAAAGCACCTACATCTCTGTAAGTGCTTGTTTTTCAGTGGCTCCCCTTCTAGGACTTGAACCTAGGACCCCCTGATTAACAGTCAGGTGCTCTAACCAACTGAGCTAAAGAGGAATATGTTTCCGCCGCTTTTGCTTTGGGATGACAAAGATACTATAAAAACTACAATTAGCAAAATTTTTGTAAAAATTTAATCATTAAAAATCCCGGAATGCCACATAGGGTATCCGGGATTTCTGTATTGTAGTGAAAACTTGGATGCTATTTGACTTCGGCGCCTATGGCAATGGAAATGAAATAAGCGGTAAGTGCCAAAGGAAGGGCCAGGAAGAAGAAAATTCCGCCGGCCTTGGTACATCATTGCGAAGTACAGAAAAAATTATTATTTTGCCAAATCAATCAATATAATTAACTATGCCGGCAATATCCGATAAATTCGTCCCCGCTCACAAAGGAGACAAGAATCCCAACAAAAAACTCCTGAAATTCGTAAGAAAAGTAACAGACAGAGTCCCGGGCAAAGTCAAGGGAATTACCACCGACGACCCTGAATACTGGGGCCTGGCCTGTATATTCGAGGATGAAATGGATACTGTTACCAGAGAAGCGGCCCTGGATCTGCTTCTGGATGTGGTTTCAAAGAAATTTATGCGCGTACGCGAGCATCGCCCCTATAAAATGCTCGTAGAATGGAATCACGAAAAGCATTATACCGGAACCGACGAGGAGTTTGACGCACTGCTGGACAAACTTGCCTATTTTGGAATGCTGGAATATGATTACGGCGACAAATACACCAAAGACGGCCCTGTAAAGGGGGCTGCCTATAACAGGGAAGACAGGGAATACTGGGTTCCTCTGTTCGTGCCCGGTTCGGCCGAATACACAAATATGAACACCGAACTTATGGACCGTCATCCCGAGCTGGCAATGTTCTTCGAGCGTATGACCTTCCTCCCGTTGGAAAAAATTACGCCTATGGTGCCTTTGGGAGGTGCCGGTATAGGAATGCACGTAATACCGGTAGAGAAAGCCATATCTATGGAGAGTCAGTCGATTGATATCGAGCATATTTCATATTGGTTGAAACGCTACGAGGGACACATAGGCGCCGCCATCTGCTCCTGCCGCTATGGGCGGAAGAAACTGGAAGAGGGCTGCGCCGACGACTTCCACGACTGGTGTATCAGCGTGGGTGATATGGCCGATTACTGCCGTGAGACCGGCCGAGGCCGCGACATTACCTACGAAGAGGCGATGGAAATCTTCAAGCGGGCCGAGGACAACGGCTACGTGCATCAGATAACCAATATTGACGGCGAGGGTAAAATATTTGCCATCTGCAACTGCAACGTTAAGATATGCAACGCATTGCGCACTTCCCAGCTGTTCAATACCCCTAACCTGTCGCGCAGTGCCTACGTTGCGAAGGTAGAGAAGGACAAATGTGTGGCCTGCGGCCGATGTGTGGAATATTGTCCTGCAGGCGCAGTGAAACTGGGCCAGAAACTCTGCACCGTACAGGGAGAAATACAGTATCCCAAGCACGAACTTCCCGACGACCACAAATGGGGAGTCGAGAAATGGGACGAAGATTACCGCGACAAGAACCGCATCAACTGCTATCCTACGGGTACGGCACCCTGCAAGACCGCCTGTCCCGCCCACATCGCTGTTCAGGGCTATTTGAAAAAGGCCGCGGAAGGCAAGTATAAAGAGGCTCTGGAGCTTATCAAACGGGAGAATCCGTTCCCGGCCGTGTGCGGACGAATATGTAATCGCAGGTGCGAGGATGCCTGCACACGCGGCACCATAGACAAGCCAATCGCCATAGACGCAGTCAAGAAGTTCATAGCCGAGCAGGATCTGAACGCCCGGACCCGGTTCGTTCCCGAAACAGTGATTGCCTCGAACCGTGGAAGATGGAAGGAAAAGATAGCAATCATAGGAGGCGGCCCTGCAGGTCTGTCCTGCGCATATTATCTGGCCACTATGGGCTACAATCCAACGGTTTTTGAAAAGAATGAGGAGCCTGGCGGAATGCTGCGCTACGGCATACCTTCCTTCAAGCTCGAGAAAGACGTCATTGCCGCCGAAATCGATATAATGAGAGAGATTGGCGTAGAGATAAAAACCGGAGTGCAGGTAGGCAAGGACATTACCATAGCCCAGTTGCGCGAGCAGGGGTACAAGGCATTCTATGTAGCTGTCGGCTGCAGTGCAGGCCGTCTTCCCGGAATTCCCGGTGAGCAGATGGGCGGAGTAACCACTGCAATAGATTTCCTGCACGCCGCCAATACCGGCAAGACCAAGGTCGAGGGCAACGTGATTGTTGTGGGCGGAGGCAATGTGGCCATAGATGCGGCCCGTGTCGCAAAACGCAGCGGAGCCCGGAGCGTTACAATGGCTTCCCTTGAGACAGAGGATATTATGCCTGCATCGCCCGAAGAGAGACGCGAAGCGCTGGAAGACAACGTTATCTTCAGGTACGGATGGGGACCCAAGGAAGTCCTGGGCGGCGGAGCTGCAAAACAGATTGTATTCAAGAAATGTACTTCGGTATTTGACTCGGAGCACCGTTTCGCTCCCAAATACGATGAATCTGACCTGCTTACCCTCGATGCCGATATGGTAATATTCGCCATTGGACAGACTGTCGTACTGGACGGCCTGCTCAAGGATACCAAGGTTGAATTCTTCCGTGGAGTTTACCCCGTAGCCGACAAGCTTACCTATCAGACTGCCCAGGAAGACATATTCGTGGGTGGGGACTGCTACACCGGCCCCAAGTTCGCCATTGATGCCATTGCCGCCGGAAAGGAAGCCGCCGAATCGCTTCATCGCTTCGTTCAGCACGGACATATGACAATAGGACGCAACCGCCGGGACTTCATAGAACTTGACAAGTCTCAGATTGTGGTTCCTTCGTATGACAATTCTTCACGCCAGGAGGCCGGAGTTGAAACCCAGACCGACCCGTTCCGCGACTATCACAAGACTCTGACCGAGGCTCAGGTGAGGAAAGAGACTTCCCGCTGCCTGTCCTGCGGTGCATCGGTAGTGGACCCCAACAAGTGCATCGGCTGCGGAATCTGTACCACCAAGTGCGGATTTGACGCTATACATCTGTACAGGGACCTGCCCGAAGCCAGCAAACTTACCGTTTCCGAAGACAAGTTCGGAGAAATTCTGCCTTATATCTTCAAACGCAACAAGGCTATCAGAGTAAGGGAAAAGGCCGAGAAGAAATAGTTATGCACGAGCTTGGAATAGTCTTCTATATCATAAAAGATGTCAAGGAAGTCGCCGCCGAGAAACACTGCGACCGTGTTTCCAAGGTCATTATGAACATTGGAGAGGTCTCTACAGTAGTGCCGTATCTGCTTACCGACTGCTGGGACTGGGCGGTAAAGAAAGAGAATCTGCTTACCGGATGCAAACTGGAAGTCAACACCGTGCCGGCAGTGACCTTCTGTGAAGACTGCAAACGGGAATACGAAACCGTCAAATACGGAAAAACCTGCCCTTATTGCAAGGGCAGGAATACATATTTGCTCAGAGGCAACGAAGTGGAAATAAAGGAAATAGAAGTGCCTTTATAGTTCCAGTGCGGCCAAAAATTCTGCAAGAGTCTGGGCGGCGTTACCGAGATACAGGTTTACGCCGTCTTTTCTTGTATAAATGGGGTTCTCCACCCCGGCGTAACCTGGCTTGAGGTCGAAATTGAAGACAAATATATTGCTGCAGTCATTCACGGCCAGGACGGGCATTCCGTATATTGGAGTGCCCACGGCGGTAGATGCCGCAGGGTTGGTTACATCGTTGGCCCCAATCACGAATGTGGCGTCGGCCGTCTTGAATTCGGGGTTGATGTCATCCATTTCATACAGGTCTTCGTAATCTACGTCGGCCTCGCACAGCAGGACGTTCATATGGCCGGGCATACGGCCCGCTACGGGGTGAACTGCATACTTGACAGTGGTACCCTGGGCCTTGAGACGGTCGGCAAGCTGCTTCACTATGTGCTGTGCCTGCGCTATGGCCATTCCGTATCCGGGTACAATGATTACTTCCTTCGCACCTTTGAGACAGTCGGTAGGATTCTTTGCCTCTTCTGTTTCAACTTCGGCTTCAGGGACAGCCTCCGGCTCTGCGGTTTCGTTGTCCTGGACAACTTCGACCGGCTTTTCGGCAGGGGCGGCTTCGGTGGCTGTGGTTGTTTTTCCAGAAAGGATGGCGGCCAGGCTGCGGTTCATTGCCTTGCACATTATTTGAGTGAGCAGCAGGCCCGAAGCGCCTACTATTCCGCCTACGGCCACAAGCAGAAGGTCGCCTATGGCTAATCCTGCAATGGCACCGGCAACTCCGCTCATTGAATTGAGCAGCGAGATGGTGATTGGCATATCGGCCCCGCCGACCTTAAGCGAGAACAGCAGACCGAAGGCGGCGCCGGCAATCACAATTGCTATGCAGCAGAAGGGTGCTCCGCCGGCTGCGGCGTAAACCACGATGCCAAGGCCCAGAATAATAAGAGAAAGCGTCTGCCACAGGAAATGATTCTTTACTGTAACCGGCTTTCCGGGCAGCACCTTGTGAAGTTTGCCTGCCGCTACCAGACTGCCCAGCAGCGTTACGACTCCCACAGAAAGTGCGATGGACGACGTGACTTTCTCGAAGATTCCGGTGCCCGCTCCTATTCCGAACATTGCGAATGCCCCCACCAGGGCCGAGGCGGCACCTCCGAGGCCGTTGAACAGAGCGACCATCTGCGGCATCTGTAGCATCGACACTTTCACAGAAAGAACAATGCCGGCGACAATGCCTGCCAGAAGCCCTGCGTAAACCGGCCAGGCGGTGTAAACGCTGCCGTTGTAAACCATAGTCACTACTATGGCTACCAGCATACACACTGCGCTCAGACGGTTTCCAATTCGGGAGTAGTCTATTCTGCTCATCATTGCTATTCCGCAGAGCACGCCCAGCACCAGGACAGCCGAGACAATAAGGTAGGCGAGTTCTCCGCCTGCACATACAATCACTGCCACCATAGCGGCCGCAACGGCGAATATGGCAGCATAAATTGCATCCTGCCCGGCCGCGCGGCGTTTAGCTATCATAGCAAGCATTCTGTCGGTAACGGCGAATCCTCCGGCTACGTTAACCATAGCCAGAGCGATTGCCAGTGCTCCCAGAATCGAAATTACTACCTGACCGGCAACGGAAGACCCGAAGAACCCGGCCGCGGTGGCAGAAAGAGCGCCCAGAACCGTTACGCCGGACAAGGCGTTCATTCCGCTCATAAGCGGGGTGTGAAGTGTGGGCGGAACCTTATTAATAAGCCTGTATCCGACGAAGGTCGAAACCACCAGCACTCCTACCAGGATAAGCTGCCAGGCCAATACTGAAAGACCGAACATAATTCAGAGGAATTAAGCGAGTCCCATAGCTTCGAGTGCACCGGAATGCACAATCTTGCCGTCCTTTGTTACCAGAATCTTCTGTACAATCTCGTCGTCCCAGTCGGGAGCCATCTTGCCGTCCTTTGCGAGGAAGAGCAGCAGATTGCATATATTGTTGGCGAAGAGCCAGGTCGATGAAGTGGGAAGCTGTCCGGGGATGTTCTTGATACCCTCGATGGTAACGCCGTGCTTTACGTCCCTTTCGCCGGGAGTCGTAATTGCACAGTTTCCACCCTGGTCAATCGAAATGTCAACGATGGCCGAGCCGGGTTTCATTGAGGCAACCATTTCGTCGGTGAGAAGCACCGGAGCCAACTGTCCCTGCAGCAGGGCCGAACAGAAAATAATGTCGGCATCCTTTACGGCAGCGGCCAGATTCTCGCGTTCCTTAACCAGCCATTCCTCGGGGAGTTTCTTGGCGAATTCTACCACACCCACCTTGCGGACTGCAATCTCCTCCGGTACGCCGCAATCTACAATCTTGGCGCCCAAAGACATAGCCTGCTCGCAGGCCGATGGTCTGATGTCGGCGGCGAATACCTTGGCACCCAGGCCCTTGGCGGTTGCAACAGCCCTCAGACCGGCAACGCCGGTACCGATTACCAGCACGTTCGAAGGTTTTACAACGCCTACGGCGGAACCAATCATAGGACAGAACTTGGGCAAATCGCTGGCACCCATAAGAATACCCTTGTAACCTGCGCAGGTGCTCATAGACGAAAGCGCGTCCATCGACTGTGCGCGGGAAATGCGGGGAACACCGTCGAGCGTGAGACCGATTATGCCCTTTGCGGCCATCTTCTTCACCATTTCGTGATTCACCGGAGCTGCCGGGTGAATGAAGGTGATAAGATACTGTCCGCTGTGCATCATTTCAATTTCGTGCTTGCCTTTCGCCTGGTTGAACAGTGGTTCCTTTACTTTCAGAATCACGTCGGCTTTGTCATAGATTTCCTGAGGGTCCTCTACGATTGTAGCGCCGGCTTCAACGTATTGATTGTCAAAATAGAAAGAGCCTTCACCGGCACCTTTCTCAAACAAAACGACATTTCCTGCCGTAACCATTTTCTTTACGGTTTCGGGAATGGCGGCTACACGAGCTTCGTCGTGCATAATTTCTTTAGGAACACCAATAATCATAATGTGTCGTTATTAGAAAGTTGTATTAATGTGTGTTTATAACAGTCTTTATTTGTTCTCGAGCAGGCTGCGGCTGCGCTCGATGAAATCGTGCAGGGCTTTCCCCTTGAGCATTCCGTTTCCCAGCAGGGCGAGGTCCACTACCTGGCACAGCAGCTCGTGAGTTCCCTCCCGGTCGCCCCATATCTTTGCAATGAGGGGGTTCTCCATATTGACTTTTATGTTGTAACTCAGAGGGAGTTCTCCGTAAAAGTTCATTCCGCCACCCATAGCCGACATTTCGCGGTAGCGTCTCATAAATTCGCTCTGGGTTATCACAACCGGTTCGGCTGTCCCGCCCAGGTTCTCGGGCTCTACTATATATTCGTTGCCGCCGGGCAGAACTCCCTTGAAAAGTTCTTCAAGAGACTTCTTGTCTTCGTCCGACATTTGCGGCTTCAACTTCTCCTCTTTAGCAATGAGATTGTCCAGAGTATCGCTGTCCACGCGGGCGAAACGGCAATCCTTCACCTTGGTCTCCAGCAGGTTCACAAAGTGTGAATCCAGTTCGCAGTCCATAAGCAGAACGTCGTAGCCGCGGTTCTTGGCCGCCTCTATGTAACCGTACTGCTCCTGAGTGTCGGTGGAGTACAGGAACACGACTTTCTTGTCCTTGTCGGTCTGGCTGCCCTCGATGGCTTTGCGGTAGTCGTCGATTGCAAAATATTTTCCGTCGGTGTTCTTCAACAGGGCAAAGCTCATAGCTCTTTCGCAGAACTTCTCATCGGACAGCATTCCGTACTCTATGAAGAGCTTTATGTTGTCCCATTTCTCTTCGAAAGACTGCCTCTGCTCCTTGAATATCTCTTCCAGTCTGTCGGCTACCTTCTTTGTAATGTAGGTGCTTATTTTCTTTACGTTGGAGTCGGACTGAAGGTAACTGCGGCTCACGTTGAGGGGAATGTCGGGAGAATCTATGACGCCGTGAAGCAGGGTCAGGAAGTCGGGTACAATGTTTTCTACGTGGTCGGTCACGAACATCTGGTTGCAGAACAACTGAATCTTGTTCTTGCTTATGTCCATCCTTTCCTTGATTTTGGGGAAGTACAGGATTCCCGTGAGGGTGAACGGATAGTCCACGTTGAGGTGGATCCAGAACATAGGCTCCTCTTCCATAGGATAGAGTTCCCTGTAGAATTTCAGGTAGTCTTCGTCCTTGAGCTCCGAAGCGCTCCTGGACCAGAGCGGTTCAACCGAATTGATTATATTGTCCTCTTCGGTCTCGACATTCTTGCCGTCTTTCCATTCGCTCTTCTTTCCGAACACTACCGGAACCGGCATAAACTTGCAGTACTTGCCCAAGAGCTGGGAAATGCGGCCCTTGGCTGCGAATTCTTCCGAATCCTTGTCTATCTGCAGGGTGATGACGGTGCCCCTTTCGCTCTTTTTGCATTCTTCCATCGAATACTCGGGAGATCCGTCGCAGGTCCATTTCACCGCTTTGGCACCTTCTTTCCAGCTCAGGGTTTCGATAGTCACCTTAGAGGCCACCATAAATGCCGAGTAGAAGCCCAGGCCGAAATGACCTATGATAGAGGCCATCTGTTCCTTGTATTTCTCCAGGAATTCGCCGGCCGATGAGAATGCAATCTGGTTAATGTATCTGTCAACTTCCTCCTGAGTCATTCCTATGCCGTGGTCGATGACTCTTAGTGTCTTTTTCTTTTCGTCAAGTTCAATCTCTACCTTCAGGTCCGAGGTGTCACAGTCGGTTTCTCCGCTGGCTGCCAGTGCCTTGAGTTTCTGGGTGGCATCCACTGCATTTGCGACGAGCTCACGAAGGAAAATCTCGTGGTCGGAATAAAGGAATTGTTTGATGACCGGGAAAATGTTTTCGGTGGTTACGCCAATCTTTCCCTGTAACGTTTTGTTTGCCATAGCAGTTTATGAGTTTAAGATTCTAGAAGTATTGGGATTCTTTTTCGAACAGAGCCTTGTCGTCGCGGTTGGGGTCCAGTTTTGAAGCCGTTCCCTGCTTAAGCGTTTCTACCGCTTCCTTTTCGCTCCGGCTGAGTTTCCGGGGAATCCAAACCAGTATTTTAATGAAAAGGTCTCCTTTTGCATAGCTGTATCCGTTCACTGTGGGCAGGCCCTTTCCGCGCAGTTTGACAACTGTTCCCGACTGGGTGCCGGGCTCAAGTTTGAGTTTGTAAGGGCCGTCCAGGCAGGGAATGTCCACTTCGCATCCCAGGATGGCGTCGGCAACGCTTATGACCTTGGTGTAGAAAAGGTTGTCGTCCTGTCGCTTGAAGTAGGGATGAGGCTGTTCCTCCACAATTACCAGAAGGTCGCCGTTCACCCCGCCCCGGGGGGCGCTGTGGCCTTCGGCGCGAAGCGTAATCTGCATCCCCGACTCGACTCCGGCGGGAACGTTGACCTTGACCGTTTCCTTGAGACGCTCCAGACCGGTACCCTTGCAGCGCCGGCAGGGGTTGCTTACAATCTTGCCTTCTCCCTGGCACTGCGGACAGGTGGCGTAGGTTACGGTACGGCCGAAGAGTGAATTGGTGATATGCTGAACCTGACCGCTGCCTTTACAGGTAGGGCAGGTGCGTATGTCCGACGAATTCCGGGTGCCTTTCCCGTCGCATTCCGGGCAGGGGCGGTTGCGTTCTATGGTAACTTCCTTGGTGCATCCCTGGGCAATTTCCTCGAGGGTGAGCTTCACTCTGGTGCGAATGTCACGGCCTCTGGCCTGACGGGGACCCTGCTCCCGTCCGCCGAATCCTCCGAACCCGCCGAATCCTCCGAATCCCTGGCCTGCGCCAAAGCCTCCGAAAGCTCCTCCGAACAGGTTGTTGAGAATGTCGTTGAGGTTGCCGAATCCCTGGCTCCAGTCCATCCCGGCACCGGCTTCCATTCCGGCAAAGCCGAACTGGTCATATTTGGCGCGCTTGTCGGGGTCGCTGAGCACCGAATAAGCCTCCGAAGCTTCCTTGAAGTTGTCTTCGGCGGTCTTTTTTTCGGCATCGGTGCCGCTTACCCAACGGTCGGGATGCCATTTGAGCGCGGCCTTGCGGTAGGCCGATTTTATTTCGTCGGCCGAAGCCCCCTTCTGGAGGCCCAGCACTTCATAGTAATCTCTTTTTTCTGCCATAGAATTATACTCCTACAACTACTTGGGGATATCGGATAATCTTGCCTCCCAGAATGTATCCGGTGCGCGTAACGTCCAGGACCTTGCCCTTGAGCTCCTCGCTGGGTGCGGGAATTTGGGCTATGGCCTCGTGTTGGTCGGCATCGAATTCCTTGCCGGTGGCTTCGATTACTTCCAGTCCGCGGGATTTCAATGCACCCATAAGTTTGCTGAAAATGAGTTGGGTGCCTTCCAAAGCGGCGGTGTCGGAGGTCTCCGACAGCATCTTGACGGCCTGCTCGCAGGCGTCGAGGACCGGAAGGAGCTCCTTTATGGTGTCGGCCGATGCTGTGTTCACCAGTGCGAGTTTCTCCTCTGCGCTTCTGCGACGGAAGGTTTCGAACTCGGCCATCAGCCTTAGATAAGACTCTTTTTCTTTGGACAAATTGTCAGAGAGTTCCTCTATCTTTTTCTGAAGATCGGCACCCTTCTGCTTCTTTGCAGTGTCCTTGGGTGCGGGATTCTGTTCTTTTGCGCTTTCTTTTTTCATAACGGCTTCAATAGCCTCAAAACCTCTGCCAAGAGAGCTTGTCGTGACTTTTTGTCAGAGTTTATTTGAAGAACCTGTCTATCTCCTTTATAGCCTGTGGCAGGGCGAATACCGCTACCCGGTCATAAGGCTCAATCACTGTGTCTCCGATTGCAATCATAGCCTCGCTGCCGCGCACTACGCCGCCCACAATGGCATCGGTGGGGAAGGGGATGTCCCGCAGGGGAGCCTTAGTGATTGCGCTGCCCGGGGCCACCGTATATTCTACGACCTCGGCCGATGTTCCGCTCATATACTTTACGAACCTGGCCTTACCTCCAAGGGTGAACTTGAAAATGCGTCCGGCGGTAATGAGTTTCTTGTTTATGATGGTGTCCACGCCCATATCCTCGGACAGGTGGATGTATTCTATGTTCTCGACTTCGGCGATGGTGCGGGGAACCCCGAATTTCTTGGCTACCACACACGCCAGAACGTTGGTCTCGTCACTGCCGCTCAAAGCCACGAAGGCGTCGTATTCCCGAATGTCCTCGTCGTTGAGAACGTCTGAGTTGCGCCCGTCTCCGCAGGTAATCTGTACAGTTGCAGGCAGATTCTCTGCCAACTCCAGGCAACGCTCCTTGTTCTTCTCTATAATCTTTACCTCAATGTCCTGACGGCTGAGCGACGCCGCCACCATTTCGGCCGTATTCCCGCCCCCGAGAATCATAACTTTGCTCACTTCCACACTCGTTTTTCCGAAGCGGTGCAGGATAGAGTCGATTCCCTGCCTTGTGGCTATGGTGAATACCAGGTCATTGTACAGGAATTTGGTGTCTGCCGATGGAATTATAGTGTTTCCGTTGCGGGAAATGGCTATTACCCTGAATTCCTTGGCTTCCTGAGGTTTCAGACTCTTTATGAACTGCAGCAGCTGCATATCCAGTACGGGGGAGTTCTCTTCGAGACGGAACACTGCCATCTGCAGTTTCCCGTGCACGAAGTCCATAGTCTCGCTGGATGCAGCATGCCTGAGCTGGTCTACGATTTCGTCGGCTGCAATGCGTTCGGGGTAAATCATTAATTCTATACCCAACTCCTTGAACATCAGCTTGTTTTCGCTGGTCAGATACCCGTCGTCCTGAACCCTGGCTATAACCTTGCCTGCCCCGAGTTTCTTGGCTATAATGGCCGAGAGCACATTCAGCCCGCGTTCTTCGTAGGGGTAAACTCCTATGAACAGGTCGCATTTGCCCGCCCCGGCCCTCTTGAGAGTGTCTATGGAGATGGGGGAGCCCTGTACGGCAGTGACGTCGGCGTAGTCGGTAAGGGCTTTGATACGGGTTTCGTCGTTGTCGATTACGACTATGTCGTTGGCTTCGCGGCGAAGCATTTTTGCCAGGTGCGATCCGACTTCTCCGGCACCCAGAATTACTATTCTCATATGTTCTTGAATTTGAGATATTCTATAAACAGCAGCCGGTTGCAAAGTATGTTGACTTTGGCTTTGCCGCCGTTTCCCCTGCGCAGGGTGCGGTATTCCCTGTGCGCGTTCACTACGGCCTCGGCGTATTCCCTTCTGCCGGTGAGGAAATATATAGCTCCGGCGATTCCGTCCAGTACCATACGGCAGAAGATCCGCGGCCGGAATTTGCCCGGAAGATTGTTGTCCAGCATAAGGAGGTTGTTGCGGTAGTTGAGGAAAAGTTTTCTGGGGGAGTTCTGGGGGAGAGTTCCTCCTCCAAGGTGATATACGCAGGCCGATGGCACCACATACACTTTCCAACCCTCGTTCCGGGCTCTCCAGCAGAAGTCGATTTCCTCCATATGCGCGAAGAACCGGTCGTCCAGGCCGCCCAGCCGCTTCCACACTCCCGACCTCACTGCAAGGGCGGCCCCGCTCACCCAGCCCACCTCGGCGGGGGAGTCGTACTGTCCTCTGTCGCTCTGGGTTTTACCCAGAACCCTGCCTCGGCAGAACGGATATCCGAAGAAATCCAGGTATCCTCCGGCGGCGCCGGCATACTCGAAACGCCCCCGGTCCGTCATAGAGCGAAGCTTTGGCCCGCAGATTCCGCAGTCGCGGTGCGTTTCCATAAACCCGGTCAGCTCTGAAAGCCAGTCGGGACTCACTTCAATGTCTGAGTTGAGTAGTACGTAATACTCTGCCTCAATCTGGCATAGAGCCTTGTTGTACCCACCTGTAAAGCCATAATTTTTATCAAGTGAAATACAGGTCACTTCGGGGAAGAGGCGCCTTACAAGGTCCAGGGAACCGTCGGTGCTTGCGTTGTCGGCCACCACCACTCCGGCGTCCAGCCCTTTACAGCTGTCCAACAGGGCGGGGAGCCATTTCTCAAGGTACTCCTTCGTGTTCCAGTTGAGTATTACTACCGCTGTCTGCATTTCAATTTATTCTTTATGGCACTTGCATCCGCCTTCGCAGTTGCCCTCGCCTTCGTCGTGGCAATTGCCCTCGCCTTCGCAGTCGCACTCGCCGTCGCATTCACCGTGGCACTTGCCGTGGCATCCGCCGCAGCCTTCCCTGGGAACAAACTCTCCGTGAAGGCCTTCGGTAAGTTCCTTTTCGGTAGCTTCGCGCACGCTTTCAACCTTTCCGGTAAAATGCAGGGTCTTGCCGGCCATAGGATGGTTGAAATCCATTGTAACGCTGTCTTCCTTTATTGCGGCAATCTTGCCCTGAACCACTTGTCCCGAGGTGTTGAGCATAGGAATTATGAGGCCCACCTGCAGCAGGTCTTCGCGTATGCGGCCGTCCTGGCCGGCGAAGGATTCCTTTGGAATGTCGAACTTGTATTCGGGGTGGTACTCTCCGTAGCCTTCTCCGGCACTCAGGATAAAGTCAAAGCCGTCGCCTTCCTGCTTGCCTTCCAGTTCCTCCTCGAAACGGGGGAGAAGCATCCCTGTACCGTGAATGTAATCCAGGGGTTTGTCCGAACCGGCTTTGTCGGCGATTTGTCCTTCAACTTCAAGCTCATAACTCAGAGCCACCACTTTGTTTTTAGAAATTGTCATAATCTTATATATGTTTATCCGTTAAAATCAACGTTGGAAAATGCTAAGGTAGGAATAAGTTTTGACATACAGGACCGGGAATCGTCTCCGCAGGCGATAAGATTGCTCCACAGCTCCACGATATTGCCGGTAACCAGCATTTCTTTTACGGGATATGCTATCTTTCCTTTCTTGAACACGAATCCTTCTATGCCGAACGAGAAATCTCCCGTGGCGGTATTGGTGTTGCCTCCGTTGAATTCGGTTACAAGAATGCCTTCTTTACACATTTCCAGAATGTCGTCCCTTGTGAGTGCGGCCCGGGGCCAGCCCATAAGCCGCGGCCTTACAGGCCCGTCGCAGGTTGGCTCCTTGCCCATCTTGTTTGCCGAGAAAGTGTTCAAAAAGTATTCCTTAACGGTTCCCCGGTCTATAATCACGTGTTCTTTCGCCGCAACGCCTTCGTCATCAAAGAGAATGCAGTTTGATTCTCCTTTCCGGGCTCCGCAGTCAACGATTGTCATACCGTCGGGAAATACCTTTATGCCTTCCTTGCCCTCCAGGAAGGAATTATGCTGCTGAATGTTGTCTCCGCGCAGCGCCATCAGGATGGGGCTTACGAACTTCGATGCCACTTCGCGGTCAACCACCATATTGCAGCGCCTTCCTCGGCAGTTCCTGGCTCCGGTCATAGCGCAGGCCTTCTCGTAGGCATTGCGGCTGACTTCTTTCCAGGGGAGGTTGGCGAACCTGGGCGATTCCGCCCAGTCATAGGCGCTGTATTTTTCTCCGTTTTCGTCTTCCACGGTTACTTCGCAGAAATACTCGAAGCTGGTTTCGGTCTGGCGGCAGAACGTTCCCTGACTGTCCACAATGAGGGTGTCATATATGTTGTCGGAGTATTCGCCTTCCTCCGACACAAGTTTTATTTTTCCGGGAGCCTTGCCCAGGCAGGCCGCCAGGGCTGTCTCTTTCCGCTGTTTTCCGTCAATGGTATAGTAGGTTTCGTCCAACAGGTCCAGTTCCCGTCCCGTAACGGCGTCTTTCTGAACCCTATCCTGTGCCGGAAGATCCCTGCAGGGGTCGGGGGCGAGCATCTTTACGGTATCCACAGCTTTGGCAATGAATGCCTCCAGGGATTTTTTCTCCAGCTTGTTGGTAGAGAAGGCTCCGAATTTTTCGTCGGCGAAAACCGAGATTCTTATAGAACGGTCGAAGCAGGAGCTGCACTTGTCTATCTGCGCGTCCAGCGTAGATACCAGATTCATACGATCCAACACCAGGTTTACCCTGGCCTTCTGGGCTCCGGCTTTCAAAGCCATTGACAGGCAGTCTTTTGCAAGCCTTATTTCGCTTTCACTAATCATATTGTTCGCCTCCTACAGTGAGTTTTCCTATGAGCACCGACGGAATGCCGCAGCTTACGGCCACACTCTGCTCCTTTCCGCAGGTCCAGGTGCCGTCGTCGATTTTCAGGTCACCGGCGACGCCTTTGATATCGGCCAGGGCCTTGGGCCCGTTGCCAACTATGTTTATGTCTTTTACCGGCATTGTGAGACGCCCGTTTTCAATGAGAAATCCGCTCTTTACGTAGAAGGTGAAGTCGCCCTCGCCAATCTTGACCTCGCCGTTGGAGAAGCTGTCCACGAATATTCCGTTTCCTGCGGCTGCAATGAGGTCCTGTACAGTGCCGTCCCGGCCGCTTTCCATATAGGTCGCCCTCATTCTGGGAATGGGATTGTAGCGGAAGGACTCGCGGCGCCCGTTTCCCGTAGGGGCTACCCCGTACCAGTTGGCACTCACGCGGTCGTGCAGGAAGGAGGTGAGAACTCCGTCCTCCACCATATACGTCTTTTGCCCGGGAACTCCTTCGTCGTCGAAATTGCACGCGCCGCGGTTGGCCGGGATTGTGCCGTCGTCTATTATGTTAATGCCCTTGGGGCATATCTGCTTGCCCATTTTGTCGGCGAAAACCGACTGACCCTTTCGGTTGAAATCGGCTTCGAAGGCGTGGCCCATAGCTTCGTGCAGCAGTATTCCGCTGGCGCCGGCGCCCATTACCACGCTCATTTTCCCGCCCTTCGGCCGACGGGCGTCGAAGAGTGCGTCCAGTCCTTTTACAGCTTCGGCGGCAATGTCGGCGGCAAGTTGGGGAGTTAGAAATTCGGTGCCCATACGCAGGCTCCGGCCCACCGAGGTCTGCACGGTCTTGTCTCCTTGAATGAAAATGGTTGTCACCGAGAGACTTGCGAGCGGGCGGGTCTCATATTTCAGCTCTCCGTAAGAGTTGTACATTAGAATGTCGCTCACCGACGAAGACAATGATGCGATTACTTTGCTGCAACGGCTTTCCTTAGCGCGGATGGCGCTCTCGATACTTTCCAGGAAAGGTACCGCCTCGCTCAGGGGAGCTGTCCTCCAGTCGCCGGTAAAAGGGTAGCGGTCGGCCTTGGGGTTAGGTTTTCCGAAATATCTGTTGGCCGCCGATACTGCAACTTCGCCGGGGGCGGTGCCGTCGGCAATGATTCCGGCGGCCGCCGCGGCTCTTGAAAGCGAGGGTATGTCGGTGCTCTCGGAGTAGGCATATCCCGTTTTTTCGCCGCACAGGACTCTGATTCCGCAGCCGTAGTCCAAATGCTGGCCTCCCGCTCCTACTACAGAGTCTCGAAGCAGGATATCGCTGTAGCAGGTGTCTTCAAAGTAGAGGTCGGCGTAGTTGCCTCCGTTTTTCAGCGCCCGGGCAGTAAGTTCCTCGAGCTGGGGCAAGCTCACCCCGAAGACTTCCATATAATATTCCTTATTCAGTATCATTCAAGCTGTTGAGTATTTGTTCGTATTTCTTTCTGTTGCGAACGATGGTCATTTCTGCCGACCCTTCGGCCACAACCGCGAAGGGCGGCCGGGTGTTGTCGGCCAGCACCCAGCGGTCGGCCATAGGTTTATAGGTCTCAAAGAAGTAATGCAGGCCGGCCGAGTAACGGCGCTGTACGGTGTCGGTTGTAATATTGTGCCCTCCGGACTGCACTCTTCTGCGGATTCTGTCAACGGCAAGTTCGGGAGATTCGAGCCAGAGGTAGATTATTGTAATTCGGTATCCCTGTTCCCGGGCCCGCTGCAGAATGCCGGTCAGAGTCCTGGTGGCCAGGGTGGTTTCTATTCCAAAGTCCTTCTGCCTTTCCAGCATATAGCTGATTTTCTGCAGCATAAACCGGCTGGCTCCAACTGCGGCCGCATTGGGGTCGAACGGTGAGATGCTCTTTGCAAATTCGTCGGAGTTTACGAATTCGTTGCATCCCAGCATCTTGGGCAGCAGCGAGTAGGATGCCGTAGTTTTTCCGGATCCATTGCAGCCAGATATGATGTACAGATTGGGCATAGCGAGTCTTACTGGTTGGTTACGCCGTAGCCGAACAGAGCGAAATCTCCAAGACAGGGGTCGTTGGGAAAAATCTCCCTGAAGCTTTCGGTAATTTCCAATGCTGTGGCAAGGTTCTTCGATGAACGGGCGGTCAGCCCCAGAGCGAGCGCCTGGGCGTGTACGTGAGTGTCCAAGGGTATGATAAGACTGGCGGGCGAGGAGTTCTTCCAAAGCCCGAGATCTACCTTCCCGTCCCTGCGTACCATCCAACGCCGCATCAGGTTGATTTTTTTGTCGGCTGCGCCGGGATCCTCCTTGCGGCCGTAGATTTGAGTGCGTATTTGGCCGTTGCTCAAACTCTCAAGGCTTTTTTCGCGGCTGTAGAACTCTCGAAGGTTTTGGCATATAAGGGCGGTTTCGCTCCATTTTATGGTTCTGTGGCAGCTGGTTTCGTCGCAGCGGTAGCTGCCGCTCATAACATAGTCTGCCGGCCGCCACTCCAGAAAATCGAAGAATCGTTCCAAATCGCGCACAATCATAGCTCTGCGCCCCCAGGCAAAATGGGCCGCAAACACTGCGGCCGTCTCTATATCCTGCAGAGACGCTCCCCTGCGTACGAACTCGGTAGGGAAGGCAATGGGGTCTTCTGCAAAATGGACCGGGTCGTTATATTCTGCGGCCCAGTCCATAAGTTGCTTTTTGAGTGCCGCCTCCATTATTCGGCGGTGGCAGCTTCTATTTTACGCAGCATAGCTACCATAATTATAGCGGCTATAATGCACAATGCCATAAGAATGCTCCAGTTGGCCCAGAGGGGAACTTTGTTCCAAAGGAGTCCGGGAATCGAGCTCAGATAGTTGCCTACGGCGGTGGCGGCAAACCAGAGGCCCATCATAAGACCTTTGTATTTCGGAGGTGCTACCTTCGATACGAACGATATTCCCATAGGGCTGAGCAACAGCTCGGCAAAGGTAAGTACCAGATAGGTGCTTATAAGATAGGTGGGAACCACGGGGTCGGGAGATACGGTTCCTCCCAGCTGTGCGGGAGACTGCTGGCCCCAGGATGCCAGTACCATTATGAGATAACCTATGGCGGCTACAAACATACCGAGGGCGATTTTCTTAGGTGCCGAAGGCTCCATTCCGTTGGGATGTTTTGCTGTCTTCCTTGAAGCAAGTGCGCTGAAGATTGCCATTGAAATGGGAGTGAGCGCAACTACGAAGAAGGGGTTGAACTGCTGGAAGAGCTGAGGCTGTATGGAGAGAGTCTCGGGCATTCCGGCATATAACGTATAGGCACCGCCCCACAGGGCTGCAGTTGCTGCGGCGCAACCGAATTTAGCCTTTGCTGTTTCGGACTGGAAGATTCCGAACAAGGTATAAACGCTCACTGCTATCAGGGCCAGAATCCAGATATTGAATCCGAGCTTGCCGACGCCGGCCACAGAACTTTGGGTGTAGTCGCGGGCGAACCAGGTGAGAGACTGTCCGTTCTGGTGGAATGCCATCCAGAAGAAGATAACAACTGCGAAAACCAGGCACAGGGCAACCACTCTGTCTTTTGTCTGCTTGGGAGTGAGCTCTACGTCGGCGCGGGCACCGCTGCTGGCGGCCTGCTTGGCGTTGATGTCGGCGTGCTTGAACCATTTCCTTGTGGCGAAGTAAATGGCAATTGAAACAATCAGGGAAATGCAGGCTACTGCAAAGCCCATATTGTAGGCCGAAGAAAGATGGTCAATGTAATACCGGCCGAAGTCTCCGGGCAGCATCTGACGGACAGCGTCGCTGGGCATCAGACTTTGAAGGTCCAGGAATTTGTTTACGTTCTCGGGCGAGATGTCACGGTTAATGAACTGGTGGGCAAGCACGGGAATGTCGGCTTTGTAGATGAGCCCGGCCTTTGTAAGGAATCTGTTTGTAATGGCGGTAGCCGCAGAGGGTGCGAACATTGCACCAATGTTGATAGCCATATAGAACAGGCTGAACGCCGAGTCACGTTTTGCCGAATACTTGGGGTCGTCGTAAAGGTTGCCTACAATTACCTGGAGGTTACCTTTGAAAAGACCGGTTCCAAGCGCTATGAGCAGAAGCGACGAGAGCATAAGTGTAATGCCCAGGGCATTTGCCGGAGTTGGGATAGAAAGTGCCAGATATCCCAGGAACATTATGCAGATACCTGTAACGACGCACTTTCCGTAACCTATCTTGTCGGCCAGGATACCTCCCACTACAGGGAAGAAATAGACTACGGCAAGAAAGATAGAATAGATGGTGCTTGCGAGCGCTCCCGTCCAGCCGAACTTGGCCTGCAGGAACAGCATGAATATGGCAAGCATAGTGTAGTAGCCGAAACGCTCGCCGGTGTTGGCGAGAGCTAGAGCATACAGAGCTTTGGGCTGTCCTTTGAACATAATTTATTTTGGTTTGATATATTTTCCTCAATTCGCAAAGATAATAAAAAAATGATTATATTTGTTAACGTATGCCTTCGGAGAAAAAACTAAAATACAGCTTGCTTTCCGCTTTGCTGGGATTCTTTTCCCTTATGCCTTTGCGCTTGCACAGGGCCTTCGGCGCTTTGGCCGGCTGGGTTATGTCCAATGTGGTGAGGTATCGCAAAGACGTGGCGTTGAAAAACGTCAGGAATGCTTTCCCGGACAGGTCGGAAGAGCAAATCCGGGCGATTCTGAAAAAATTCTACCGTTACCTTGGCACAATATACTGCGAGGCTATATGGTTCGGCTCGTGCCGAAAGAATCCCAGGCGCCTTGCCGGCTCCAACATTTGTGAACTTTCGGGCCAGGAACTTCTGAACGGGTATTTCAAACAGGGCAGGAGCGTGCTGGTGCTGCTTTCGCATACCGGCAATTTCGAACTGTTCTCGGGCATTATGACTTACTTGAAGGGGGAACCTCTGGCCGTGCCCGAGAATCATCTGTGCGTCTCGTACAAACGCCTTCACAACGAGTTCTGGAATGATTTCATTTACAGAAACAGGCTCTCGGGCCTGCAATGTCCGCAGGAATACGATGCTCTGGTGGAGAGTTCCGACATTCTGAGGTATGTGTACCGGCACAAGGACGACAGGTTTGCCTTCCATTTCATAACCGACCAGTATCCCTATGTGGAAAGCCATAACGTAGAAGTGGAATTCTTCAACCTCAAGACAATAAGTATGACCGGAGGGCTGGCTATGGCGGCGAAGTTCTCGATGCCGGTGGTGTATATGAGATTTTCCTGCCGTCCGAAGGGAGGATATGCTATGGAATACCTGCCTTTCTGCGAAAATGCCGCAAAGGAAGATATAAAGGAATTGACACAGAAATACTACCGGATGATAGAGGATGACATACGTACCCAGCCCTGGAACTATCTGTGGACACACAAACGTTGGAAAACCCTTAATTATTGACAATATGACAATCAAAGAATTGAAACCTGCCATTGTCTGGAACAATTTCTATCTGCTTACCAGACAGCCACGCCCTTCCAAGCACGAAGAAAAAGTTCGCGCTTTCCTTCTGCAGTGGGGCAAAGAACATTCCATCGACACTTGTGTCGATGACACTGGAAACGTTATTATGAGGATTCCCGCCACACCCGGGTTCGAGAACCGCAAGACGGTAATACTCCAGGGCCATATGGATATGGTTCCCCAAAAGATAGCTTCTTCTGCCCACGATTTTCTTACCGACCCCATTGAGACTATTGTCGATGGAGACTGGCTTACTGCCAACGGTACTACCCTGGGGGCCGACAACGGTCTGGGAGTAGCTCTCGCAATGTCGGTTGCCGAATCCAAGGACATTCAGCACGGCCCCATCGAGGTGCTTGTCACCTACGACGAGGAAACCGGTATGACCGGCGCGAAGTCTCTGAAGGCCGGGGTGCTTAAGGGAGATATATTGCTGAACCTCGATTCCGAGGACGAGGAGGAACTGTGCATAGGATGTGCAGGTGGACTCGACGCCGAGGCCGTTTTCAAATACAAGACTGCCCGTGCCGCCGGTATGTCGGCCTATAAGCTCACGGTGAAGGGACTCCAGGGGGGCCATTCCGGAATGGATATCTCTCTTTACAGGGCAAATGCAAACAAAGTTGCCGCCAACGCCCTGGTGGCTGTGGTGGAGAAGAAGGGAGTGGAGATTGTTAAATTCACCGGAGGCAGCCTCCGCAATGCCATTCCTTTCGAGGCCGAGGTTGAATTCCTCGTTCCTAAGGGAAAGGAGAAGGGAATCATTGCCGCCGTAAAGGAACGTCTCGCCAATTCCAAGGATATATACAAGGAAAGCGATCCCAATATGGAATTCGCTATCGAAAAGACCCGTAATGCCGGCCGTTTCATAGAGCACACCGTTTCCCTCAACCTGCTCAAGGCCCTTATGGCCTGTCCTTCGAATGTAATACGTATGAGCCAGAGTATGAAGGGTCTTACCGAGACATCCATCAATATGGCCATCGTCCGTACAGAAAAAGGAAAGATTACGGTTCACTCCCTTATGAGAAGCGCCATTGACGAAGCTAAGGCCGAACTTGCCGAAAAGGTTCGTTTCATTTTTGAGATGGCAGGCGCAAAGGTTTCATTCAGAGGTGGTTATTCCGGATGGAAACCCAACCCCAAGAGCGAACTCATAGGGCTGCTGAATGGAATCTACACTGGAAAATTCGGCAAATCTATGAATGTAATGGCAACTCACGGTGGACTTGAGTGCGCTATTATGGGAGCAAATTATCCCAATTGGGAGATGATATCCATAGGACCCACAATCAGGTATCCTCACTCGCCCGACGAAAGATGCTATATTCCTTCGGTAGAGAAGAGCTGGGAATTCCTGAAGGAAATTCTGCTTCAGATACCTGAAAAGTAGAAAATCAGCAACGACTTTATGGTAATACTTATCACAGGCATAACTTCCGGTTTCGGAAAGGCTATGGCCGAGAGGCTTTCCGCCGACGGCCACGTTGTTTACGGGACACACCGCCGTGCCACGGAGTTTATTTCCGGCGTAAATTACATCAAGGCCGACGCCACCGACACAGTCGAGGTGGAAGCTGCGGTAAATAAGGTAATTGAGGCCGAGGGCCGGATAGACGTTTTTATTAATAACGCCGGTATGGGAATCGGTGGCCCGCTGGAATTTTCGTCTCTGGAAGATGCCCGGTACCAGATGGACGTCAACTGGATGGGGATGGTGCGGTTTCTGCACTACGTGGTTCCTGTAATGCGCGCGCAGGGCTATGGCAAAATCATTTGCTTCAGCTCAATAGGCGGGCTTATGGGACTTCCGTTCCAGGGGCTGTATTCGGCTTCCAAATTCGCCATCGAAGGCTATTGCGAATCTTTGAGATTGGAGTTGCGCAAGAGCGGAGTGAAGGTTGTAGTCATAGAGCCTGGCGATTTTGCCACCCGATTCACTGCTCAGCGCAAGAGTGTGTCCGACCCCGAAGCTCACAAGGCCTACCCCAGCTATGCGGCTTCACTTGCAAGAATAGAGAAGGACGAAACCACCGGCCTTAAGCCTGAATATCTGGCAGGAAAAATTTCGGCCATTGTAAAGAAAAAGAATCCGGCGTACAGTTATATAATTTCGACCTTTGAGCAGAGGCTTTCTGTAACCTTGAAAAAGCTCCTCCCTGCCAGCTGGTTCGCCTCCATCCTCTCCAGCTACTACAAGCTCTAGTCCCTTTTTGCCGCTGTTGCACACGCGAGTTACTCGCGTCTGCGCAACTTTTTGCAATACGATGGTGTATCGTCCGTCGGGACTTTGCAGCCTGCGGGTCAAGGGCCTTCGGACGGCGTAGCCGCCCGTGGCTTCGTGAACGGGAGGTGCCTGCGCCGAAGGCGTAGGAGGGATAGCACCGACAGGTGCGTACCGGTCCGAAGGCCCTTGACCCGCAGGCTCCATTAAGCTTTCGCAAAGTGGATACATACAACAAGAGGCCGTGTTTGAGAATGGCTGATAGTCAGTGAGTTGTGAAAATCCCTTCCACCAGAATGCGGAAGGGATTTCTATAAATTGTTGATTGTAAAGTACTTCTGAAAACGCTCTGATGCCTGTCACTTGCGTGTGTTCAATAAGTCAAAGTGGAATCGTTTTGTGGTATCGCACTGCCAGATGTAATCGGCGCTTGGATTTGTGAGGTTGAACAATGCCGTCCATTGCGTTCCTCCGTTGGTGACCGGCTCCTGTCCCCAGAACTGCCAGACAGAAGACATTGCCTCCAGCAACTGTGCTATATCTATCGAGGTACCCAGAGAGTCTCGGATTGTTTGAAGTCCCTCGAAACGGCAATCGCCTTCGTTACGTCCGGCACCAAAATTTTCAGGGCACAGATAGTGATTGGTGACTATCGGTGTATCCGTTACCACCATTTTCTCCCCGACCCATTCTACAACCACGCTTCGGCCTGAAGCATCGGAGATTGACAGATGGTGCAGATTCCCAATGTCTGAATGAAAATCGATTCCTTCCAAAAGAGTGACAGCCTCATCCACGGAGGCGGCGGTTTTTAGCAGGTATTTGATGGCGCAGGTTGTGGTTAAATCCGGTTTACCGTTATTCTGATGAGTCTCTGAATTCTCCCCGGCAGTAAGGTCTGCGACGGCCAGGCCTTTTTCATTCACACCATCGAGCGCTGCGAACAGGGTGGCGAGGGCAAGATACTGGTTTGTGAACCTTTCCGGCTTCCAGTCCGGACCAAACCCGAAGAAATCGGGATTGAATGCGGAGATGTATCTGTATCCGCCTTTGGGATTTACTTTTGAAATTATGCACTGGCAGTTCTGCCAGTCGAAATTTCGGCCCATAAGTCTTGTGCCGTCAGTTGTGACAACAGCCATTGTAGAACATCCGAAATCTTGCTTCTGTGGCTTTGCCGCAGGCTGTTTTAAGAAACCGCGGGATATAAATTCAGCAAAGTAAACGGCAAGGTCTGAGGCATCGGCAGCACCTCCACGGTCAAGAAATTCGTCGAATCCGTCATCTCCGGAAAATTCAAGATAATAGATACCCTCATCCAATTGCTTGACCGACATTGCTCCCTTTACAAGGGGGCCGAACATTATCCACGTGGCAAGAATCGTAGATACCAAAAAGATAATAATTGCAACACAAAATTTCTTCATAACCTCCACTTCTCTGACCGATTTGATTATTGACATTATGCCGGAGAAATCTTCGGGATGCTTCACGCACAGTGCCCCGAAATGAGAGAGGCCGGCTCAAAAAGTCCGTTCGGACTTGGAGTCGGCCTCTTCTTTATGTGTCGATAAGGATTACTCGGCGGCAACCACAACTTTTACAGTTGCGAAAACACCCTTGTAGCACTTAACCTTAGCCTCGTACTCACCGTGCTCCTTGATTTCGGGAACAGTGACATTCTTCTTGTCAACCTGAATACCGCTTTGAGCAAGGCTTTCTGCAACCTGAGCAGAGGTAACTGCACCGTAGAGCTTTCCGCTCTCGCCGGCCTTGGCAATAACCTTAACTTCTACAGCGCTTATCTGAGCTGCCTGAGCCTGAGCGTCGGCAACAATCTTAGCTTCTTTGTGAGCTCTCTGACGGAGTGTCTCCTCGTGCTGCTTGATGGCAGAAGGAGTAGCTACGGTAGCCATTCCCTGAGGCACCAGATAATTGAGAGCATAACCAGTTTTAACTTCTACGATATCACCCGGATCTCCGAGATTTGCAACTTCTTTCTTAAGTATGATTTTCATAGCTCTCAATTATTTAAGGAGGTCAGTAACATAAGGAAGCAACGCGAGGGAACGGGCACGCTTGATAGCCTGGGCAACCTTGCGCTGGAATTTGAGAGAAGTTCCTGTAATGCGGCGGGGAAGAATCTTACCCTGCTCGTTGAGGAATTTCTTGAGGAACTCTGCGTCCTTGTAATCTACGTATTTGATACCGGCTTTCTTGAAGCGGCAGTATTTCTTTTTGCGAACCTCTACGGTAGGGGGATTCAGATAACGGATTTCATTATTCTCTGCCATAATTATGCCTCCTCATTTTCTTTGGGTTCAACTGTAACTTCCTCTTCTTTTACAGGCTGGGGCTCTTCCTTGGCGGCAGCGGCCTTGCCTGCGCGAACCTGACGGCGATGCTCGGCGTATGCTACTGCATTCTTGTCGAGAGCGACTGTGAGATAGCGGAGAATGCGCTCGTCACGGTGATACTGGGTCTCCAGAGTTGCTACGAACTCGGGAGCAGCCTTGAATTCAATCAGGTAATAGAATCCTGATGTCTTGTGCTGGATGGGGTATGCAAGCTGCTTGAGACCCCAGTCCTCTTCTGACACAATCTCTCCTCCATTGTCCTTGATGAGAGTTGTGTACTTGGCAACCGCTTCCTTCATCTGAGCATCAGACAAAACGGGAGTTGCAATGAAAACGGTTTCGTACTGTTTTAACATCTTGAATTTTAATTAATTAAAAAATTGTAGCCCAATGGAAACAATCCAAAGGGCTGCAAATATAGTCATTATTTCTTAAAAATCAATGATTTTCAAGTTCTAAAGTTCGACGGGTGCCGACGGGATACTCTCGTTCCAGCAGTGGTCGGTGACTGTTACGTAATACTTGTGGGTGCGTTTGCTCTTGCAGGCCGGAACTTCGATGGAAGTCTCTTTTGTGATGCGGAAAATCCTTTCGGGATTGTCGAAATCGACCTTCTCGTCTTTCAGGAAGCGGTAAACCACAAAGAATCCGGGTTCCTGCAGGGGATCGCTGGTCTTGGCAGCCTCCCAGTAAATGCTGCGACCCTTGGAATAAATCTTCTGTACGGGGTCGGGGGCAATGGCATCGATTCTGGTATAGGCTGGAATGAGGGCGCGTTCCTTCTGGTAGTTGTCTCTCAGCTTCTTTGCAAGTGTGGTTCCGCCGTGCGCTCCGTTTGAAAAATACCATCCCGGCCACCAGATGTTTCCATCTACGTGCGGCAGTTCCCGCACCAGCTTGATCTTGGCTTCGGTCTGGTCCTCACTGGGGTTGTTTACGTCGGGCTCCTTGAACGTTGCAATGCTCTGACCAACGTAGAAATGAGCACCGAGGTTGCCGTCGTTCCACCATTTGATGAGAGTTTCGTAGTCGGCGAGTTTATGGCCTATTTTCCAGTACAGCTGCGGCACGTTGTAGTCTATGTAGCCTTCTTTGCACCAGAGAGGAATGTCGGCATAAAGCTGGTCGTAGGTGCTGAGCCCGTTGGTGTTGGAGCCTTCGGGGTCCTGTTTCTTGTTGCGGTGAATGCCGAAGGGGGATATTCCGAACCGTATCCAGGGCTTGATTTCCTTGATAGCGACGTTGATTTCCTTTATGAGCTGGGTAACGTTGTTCCTTCGCCAGTCGCCCTTGTCGGTGAATCCGTTGGAATATTGCTTGAACGATGCGTCGTCCGGGAAGTCCTTCCCGTCAATGGGATAGGGGTAGAAATAGTCGTCGAAGTGAATTGCATCCACGTCGTAGCGGCGAACGATATCCTGGATGACTTTGACGGTGTGCTCTCTGGCTTCGGGAATGCCGGGGTCGAAATAGAGCTGTTTGCCGTATTTTACAAAGAGTCCGGGCTTTTTGAAGTAGAGGTGTTCAGGGCACAGAACCTCTTTGTCGTCGGATGTAACGCGGTAGGGGTTGAGCCAGGCGTGAAGTTCCATTCCACGTTTGTGGCATTCTTCTATTGCGAATTGAAGAGGGTCCCAGTACGGATTGGGAGCTTGTCCCTGCACTCCTGTAAGGAATCTGGTCCAGGGCTCCAGTTCAGACGAATAGAAGGCATCGGCCTGCGGCCTTACCTGAAAGACAACCGCATTGCAGTTGATACTCTGCAGGGTGTCCAGGGTAGAGGTAATCCAGGTCTTTACCTGGTCGGTGGTCATAGTCTTGATTGTCTGGTTGCCCACGATGTGCAGCCAGGCTCCGCGGAATTCTCTCTTCGGGAGTTGCTGGGCGACGGCTGAAAATGCTATGAACGCTGTGAGGATTGTGGCTGTCAGTTTTCTCATAATAAAATAAAAATGCCAGCGTTGAGCTGGCAAAAAGTTTCTGTTGATATCTTATTCACCAGGAGTGATTGCTCCGGTGGGACAAGCGTCGGCGCAAGATCCGCAATCTACGCAAACAGCGGGGTCGATTGAATAAACGTCACCTTCCTTGATAGCTCCGGAAGGACATTCGCCCTGGCAGGTGCCACAGGCTACACAAATGTCGGGATTGATTTTGTATGCCATAATTAAATGTTTTTATAATGCAGGACAAATTTAGGGAAATTTAGCCATTTGTCAATAGGGTTGGATAGATTTTTGTGATTACATTTGCAGATATGAAACGATTGATGAGTATAATGCTGCTGTTGGACGCCTGTGTTATGGCCTCGGCTCAGACCGATTTCGGGGCTGCCGTCAGGTTCGACAGGACCGTTTATGATTTTGGAGACATAATGCAGGATTCCGGTCCTGTGAGCTGCAGTTTTGTCCTTACCAATATTTCCGACAAAGGCTGGACGATAGATCAGGTGGCCTCTTCCTGCGGCTGCACGGAAGTGCGCTGGAGCAGGGCGGAAATTGCTCCCGGGCAGAACGGGAACATAACCGCCACGTATTCCAACGACGAAGGCCCGTATCCTTTCGACAAAACCCTTACGGTGTATGTGTCGGCCCTGGGAAAACCCGTAGTGCTGCATCTTCGCGGGGTGGTGCGTTCCAAGAGTATGTCGCTCTCGGACAGTTATCCGGTGCATTACGGTCCTCTGGCTTTCAGGGACCGTGAAATAAGGGCGGGGAATATGGTTCAGGGAGAATCCCGCACCGGAGAGATAACGGTAGCCAACATTTCCTCCAGGCCCATTGTCGTAAATTTTGAAAACGTTTCTCCAGGTCTTTCCATCCGCTTGAAAGAAAAACGGATACGCGCTCGGGGAACTGGAACGTTAATATATACGGTTGAGTCGGACCGCGGACGCTGGGGAGAGAACTGTTATTATGCGACCCCGCTGATCAATGGAAAGAGTCTGCCATCTACCGGCAAGGCTGTCGCCCCCAAACCCGTCCTTGGCTCGCAGGCCATCGAAAGCGACAGTGCAAGCAACCTTGCCGAAGGGTGCAGGGCCATAGCGGTGTCGGCGGTGACACGGGAGTCTTTTTCGGCTTCAGACTATTCTGCGCCTCCGGTGCTGGAGACTGTCAACAGCACTTTCTCGTTTGGGAAAAAGAGGGCCGGAACGCCGGTGAGAGCCAATTTTGCATTGAAGAACACCGGAAAAAAGAAATTGCTTCTTTACAAGGTTGAACCTACGTCGTCGCGGCTCAGATGCATTGCGCCGGTGGAACAGGTCTCCACAGGAGAACAGAAGACCCTGTCTTTCGAACTGAATACGGCCGGGCTTGAACCGGGGGAGCATCTTTTCATAGTCAATCTTTATTCGAATGCGCCCGGCCAGTCTGTAAGGAGCATCTATATTACCGGAATTCTGGAATAAAATCGGCTCACCTGCAAAGTTCCGTGTGAGACTATCCAAAGATTTTGCTTAGTCTGAAC
>JAKSKE010000015.1 GCA_024401895.1 Bacteroidales bacterium | reverse complement strand
CTACCAAACCTTCTCCCTCTAGTTTGCACGCACGCGAGTCACTCGCGTTTTGCGCTTTCTGTCGGAGCCTTGCAAGGCTTGCTTGTCACCGCCACACCTCGGCCGGTTGTTTTCTCCGATTTTTATTAAATTTGCAGGGCAAACTTATGAAACGATTGATTTTAATCCTTACTGTCCTGGCTTTCTCCGTGTCTTTGCGCGCACAAAACGGCGAAACGGCACAGGGGTACAATACACGTGGCGACAGGGATGAGGTCCGCGTGGGCTGGAGCATCTCTCCGGCTTATTTTCTGGGCGAATTCTACGGTCCGCATTACTTCGGCATAGGCTATACCCTTGGCGATGCCTATCGTGACATTGTAAGTGAGGCCCATTCTGCGGGGGTGTTCAGCGTAGAATACTCTCACTTTTTCAAAAATTGGATTTCGGTCTGCGCCGATTTCGGCTACACACCGCTTTGGAACTATAAGACCAACGCCTTTGGAGTCAAACTCCCTTCCGACAAAGGATTTATGTTCCACGTTCTGCCAAAGGTCAGATTCTCCTATCTGCGGGCCGACCTGGTAAGCCTCTATTCCGACATTGGGCTCGGCGTTGCTCTCGGTTCGAGCGCTGGCAAGGTTACTTTCAACGCGCTGTTCCACACCACGCTTCTGGGCGTCACCGTGGGCAAGCGGGTCTATGGCTTTGCCGAATCGAACCTGAGTATGAAGAACATAGGATTTACCATAGGTGCCGGATACAGATTTTAAAAGGAAAGTTATGAAAAGAAATATCCTGGTTTTTGCAGTTTTGCTGCAGCTTTTCTGTTCTTGTCAGAAAAATGTCCGGTACATCCCGTCCAGGCAGGACAATCTGAAGAACTACGCCTGCAATCTCTTCTACGACAAAGTGGCCGCTCCCGTCCTTGCTGTAGATATTGCCTATGACCTGCAGGCTTTTCTGAACGTGAATGACGAAGAGCGCAAGACCCACCGCTTTGCCAATATGGTGGCTCAATACGACCACAACAAATATGCGGTACTGCTCTCCGGCGGACTTACCGCCCTTATTATAGACACAAACGGCAAGGACATCTGCACTCCGGGTACGCAGTGGGGGCTCTATCTCGAGGCCGAAGCGCTTTATAATTTACTCAAGGAGGATCTGCCGTACAGTATTTCTGAAGCCAGTCTCCTGGTGAGCTGTACAGGGCCGGGGCAATGGAAGGTAAGCAATGAGGCATCCGTTGTAGGAAACGTAGCCCTTCACAGCGATGACGCCAACGAAAGAGTCTGGCTCGCGGGTGTCAGCGGGAAGGAAACCGATTCCAACGCCACGGGAATCGAGGCCCGGTATCTCACCTGCGACGTTGACCGCAACGAAGACAGCTTTGAAATAAGTTTGAACAAACTTTCGCAGGCAGAAAATCCCGACGGAAATTACAGTTTCGAGGGGACCTTCCTTGTAGAAATATTCTCCTTCGGCCAGCCTATGGAGCGGGCGTTCATCCTTGGCAAGAGCGGCTTTCTGCTCAATTGCATTACCGAGGTGATGAGCACCCCGGAGCTCTAAAATAAAATTTACTGCAATGACAGAGGAATTGAAGAATAAGCTGCTATCCATCAAGCACGTAGCACTGGATATGGACGGAACCATCTACCTGTCCGACACAATTTTCCCGTTTACGCTCGAATTTCTTTCCCGGCTTCGCGCGATGGGAGTCAGTTACTCGTTTCTTACCAACAACCCCACCAAATCGCTCTCGGACTACCTTGCCAAGCTAAAGCGGATGGGGATAGATGCTACGCCGGAGCAGATGTACACCACCAGCATAGCAATGATCGACTACATTCGCACGCATTACCCATCGGCACGAAAACTTTTCGTGCTGGGAACTCCTTCTATGTGCGCGATGATGCAGGAGGCCGGATTCGAGCTGACTTCGGACAGCCCCGATGACCGTCCGGACATTGTCATAGGCTCGTTCGATATGACCCTAACCTACTCCCGTCTGTGCAGGGCGGCCTGGTGGGTTTCGCAGGGCCTGCCCTATCTGGCCACCAACCCCGACCGCGTATGCCCCACCGACCAGCCCACCGTCCTGGTGGACTGCGGCAGTATCTGCAAATGCGTCGAGCACGCCACCGGCAGGCAACCGGACGTTACCCTGGGCAAGCCCGACCCCAATATGCTTGCCGGAATACAGGGGCGCCTTGGCCTGACGGCCGGGCAGATAGCTATGGTTGGAGACCGCATTTACACCGACATAGAGATGGCTCACCGCGCCGGTGCCTTCGGAGTACTGGTGCTGAGTGGCGAAACCACGCTCGAAGTGGCGCAGGCAGCCCCCAAGCAGCCCTCGCTCATCTGCCGTGACATTGCCCACTTCGCCGACCTTTTGGAAGAAGCCCGCCGTCAGTAAGCCCCTCCGGCATCGCTCCGCCGCCGCCCTTCACCATCAGAAACCTTACACGATGCCTTACAACAGTGGGCTGTTTTTGGAAACGATTGGTATTCAATAAGTTGCTGGAATCCTTTCCGTCAAACTGCGGAAGGGATTTCTGTAATTCGCTGGACACCAAGCACTTCTGAAAACGCCCTTGATTAGAATTCTTTCATAAAGTGTCTGCAGATCCCCCGGCATTTTCCCCGGGAAAGACAACTCCCCAGGCAGAGCGCAGGGCATCCATCACTCGCATAACGGCAAGTGTTTCGGCGTGAGGTATATATGGAGACTCTTCGAGACCTTGGGTCAATGCGTCCTCGCAAGCGCGCACCTGATATTCGAACCCGGTAATCTGAGCAGGAGCCTTGAACGTTTCCAACAACTCGTGGTCGGGATTGTAGAGTCTGGCCTCCAGGGGGTTGTTTATGTTGTCAATCACGAGATAACCCTTGTCGCCGGACACTATACCTTGCCTGTCGTTAGCGCACAGGGCGCTGCATTGTAGATTGGCAATCCTGCCGTCGGCATATCGGAAACTGAACACATCCTGCATATCCATTCCCGCAGAGTTCAAAACTGCCTGGCCGCTTATGGACTCTATCTCGCCTCCGAACATCATCCTTGCGAAATGGACGGTATAAACGCCGACGTCGAGTAAGGCGCCGCCGCCGAGTTCGGCCTTTACAAGACGCTCTTTATGAGAAATGGGATAGGCCAGCGACGCATACAGCAATTGAGGATGCCCTATTAATCCGCTGTCAACTATCTCTTTGAGTTTCAGAGAGAAAGGCATATATCTGGTCCATATGGCCTCGGTAATGAACACTTTTTTTTCTTTCGCCAGAGCAAAAATTTCTTCTGTTTGTCGCGCATTGAGCATAAACGACTTTTCGCACAGGACTGCTTTGCCGTGTTCGATGGCAAGCCTGGCGTGTTCGTAGTGGAACGAATGGGGTGTTGCAATGTAAACAAGGTCTACGTCTTTATCCTCGACAAGTTCGAGATATGAACCGTAAGCCTTGGCAAAACCGTACCTCGAAGCGAATTCGCGGGCGCGGGAGAGTTCGCGGGCTGCCGCCGCATAACGCATCTCCGGCATATCGGCGAGCGTCGCCGCCATCTTTTCGGCAATGTGACCGCATCCCAGTATTCCTATTCTCATAGATGTGAATTTTAATTGATTAAGGTATAAATAATTCGCCGATTATCCCAAAGCGATTTCAAGACGGTGGCATTCTTAAAAAAAGACGTTAAAATTTACATTAAAAAAAAGAAAGATAGCTTTTTGTATGTCGTGTAGTGGGGTTTATTATATTTTTGCATCGATACTGTATAGGTATTCAATTGTTGAATATGGATGAGGCGTTTAGGAATAACAGAGTAAAAGAATTGTATCACATATGTCAGATTTCTGAAGACAAGGGCGTGATATTCTATACCGAGTGGGATTATATCGTATTTTTCTGTCTTTTGTGCACCAATGTTAGAAAGTACAAAGTCACACTGGTTGCGGTAACGCTTATGCTGAACCATATTCACGTGGCTTTTTACGGAGATCTTAACGAAATCATAAACTGTATGCGTACAACGCTGTCTTCTTTTAGTTTGGAATATAACAGCAGGGGAGGAACCCGCATACTTCACTTCAAAAAAGGCCTGAATAAAAGTCGGAAAACATCCGGTAAGAAAAGTCGTAGTTGCCTGGTATACATCCTCAACAATCCTGTCGAAAAGAATGCGTGCGACAAAGCTTTTGAATACCGGTGGAACTTTCTTCAATATCACTCAAATTCTCACCCGTTCTCGGAAGAGATGATATTGCGAAGATGTTCTGCAGATTTCAGTCGGACCCGCTCTCTTGTAATTGAGGCAAGAAACTCCGGGCACCCTATCCGGTATAACTTTCTGGAAACGTGGATGAAAAAATTATCGGTATCGGAACGCTTACAGATGTGTGATTTCATCATTTCCTCATATAATGCAATCGACTACAAATCAATGGTATCCCGATTCGGTAGTCTCGAATCTCTTAAAATCGCATTGGAATCTACCACCGGATCGGATTATGAAATCGGGGAAGATCTGAGCAAGGAAAATTACAGGCATTACACGACATTGTTTAAAGTCTTCAGAAAGATGGGTATGTTCGGGACAGCAGGTGAATTGCGGTTTAATGAAAACGTCGCGCATAAACTTGCGAATCAACTCTTGAAGATATCCGACGCCACATCTTTCGAAATATCCAGGTATTTGCACTTCCCGTCTCCCCGCCGCACAGCACCACCACTTCACACGGCACAAGACACACGCGGCGAATTTTGAGCACTTCACACGGCACAAGACACACGCGGCGAATTTTGAGCGTTTTCAGAAGTGCTTTATAATGAGAGGCTTACAGAAATCCCTTCCGTCAGATCGAGGAAGGGATTTTCACAACTCGCTGGTTCTTAAGTATTACCAAAAACGCCCTTGTAATGTAATGCTCGGATGTTTTCACAATGATATCACTTTTGCAAAAGTTGCTAAATATAAACAGATTTACTATCTTTGTCCGATTTTTGACCACGGTGGTCAGAAACGCTTAACCCGAGAATGCAAAACGGTCCTGCAGGGCCGCGCAGGCAGGCTCAAAAAAAATTAAACTGCTATGGCTGAATATTTATTGCCAGAGAAAAAGCAGGAGATTTTCGCGAAGTACGGAAAGTCTAATAAGGACACCGGCTCACCTGAGAGTCAAGTTGCTTTATTTTCCTACCGTATCGCTCATCTTACCGAGCACGTCAAGAAGAACAAGAAGGACGTTGTCACACGCCGCTCTCTTCTCCGCCTCGTAGGTAAGAGACGTCAGGTTCTGGATTACCTCCAGAAGATTGACATCGAGAGATACAGAAAGATCGTCAAGGAGTTGGGTCTCCGTCGATAATCACGATAGGAAAGACAAAGGGGTGGTGCCCGTATGCGGCACCGCCTTTTTTTTAAAAGCACTGAAACGCCGACAGCCGAAGCTGGCAAAGCCCAAACCCGTAACCGACAAAGCCAACACCGAAACGCCAATAGCCAAAACCTGCAACGTAGAAAGAAATAGCGAAGCACACATATAAGCAGAAGCTCAAATAAAAGACGTAAAGCAAAAGAAAATGAACGTAATTAAGAAAACAATCAATCTTGCGGATGGCCGCGTGATTGAGATCGAAACCGGAAAGCTCGCCAAGCAGGCGGCCGGTTCAGCAGTAGTTAAAATGGGTGGCACTATGCTTCTTGCCACAGTTACAGCAGCCACAGAAGTAAAAGAGGGAACCGACTTTATGCCCCTCACCGTAGATTACAAGGAGAAGTATTATTCGGCAGGACGCTTCCCCGGAGGATTCACAAAACGTGAAGGCAAGTCATCGGACTACGAGATTCTCATCTCCCGTCTCATCGACCGCCCCATACGTCCCCTCTGGCCGGATGACTTCCACCTCGAAGTATTTGTAAACGTTACCCTTATATCGGCCGAAAAGGACACTCAGCCCGACGCCCTGGCCGGCCTCGCGGCTTCCTGCGCCCTCGCAACTTCCGACCTTCCGTTCCTCGGACCCATCTCGGAGGTGCGCGTATGCCGCATCGACGGACAGTTCGTAATCAACCCCGGATTCGAAGATATGAAGCGTGCCGACCTTGAACTTATGGTCGCCGCCACCGAAGAGAACATTATGATGGTTGAGGGTGAGATGAAGGAAGTTAGCGAGCACGATATGCTCGAGTCCATCAAGTTCGCTCACGAAGAAATCAAGAAACACTGCCGCCTCCAGAAGGAACTTATGCAGGAATTGGGCACCGACGTCAACAAGCGCGACTATCCGCACGACGTCGAGGACGAGGAACTGCGCAAGGCGGTTTACGATTTCTGCTACGGCAAGTGTTATGCTCTCGCAAAGAGCGCAAAGCCCAAGCACGAGCGCGAAACCGGCTTCAAGGCCATCAAGGACGAATTCATTGCAACAATTCCCCAGCCCGGCGATTCTCTCGCCCAGGTTGCCGAGTACAATACCAAGGTTGCCCTAGCCGGCCGCTACTACGGTGCAGTTGAGAAAGAGGCAATGCGCAATATGATTCTGGACGAAGGCTGCCGCCTCGACGGCCGTACCACCACTCAGGTGCGTCCTATCTGGTGCGAAGTGGACTATCTGCCCTGCGCACACGGCAGTGCAATTTTCACCCGCGGCGAGACCCAGTCTCTGGCCAGCGTGACCCTGGGAACCAAGATGGATATGAAAGAGACCGACGAGGTTCTCATTCAGGACGACCAGCAGATTGTGCTCCACTACAATTTCCCTCCCTTCGCTACCGGCGAAGCCAAGAGCCAGAGGGGAGTGGGCCGTCGCGAAATAGGACACGGAAATCTTGCCCTGCGCGCTCTCAAGCCCGTAATTCCCGTAGCTCCCGAGAATCCTTACGCCGTTCGCATTGTAAGTGATATCCTGGAGTCAAACGGTTCATCTTCAATGGCTTCGGTATGCGGAGGATGCCTTGCTCTTATGGATGCCGGCGTTCAAATCTCTAAGCCTGTTGCCGGCGTTGCGATGGGCCTCATCACCGACGCCGAGCGCCCCAACGACCGCTATGCAATTCTCACCGATATCCTCGGCGACGAAGATCACCTTGGCGATATGGACTTCAAGGTTACCGGTACCGCCGACGGTATTACCGCTACGCAGATGGACATTAAGGTTGACGGCCTCAGCTACGAGGTGCTCGAGAAGGCTCTGGAGCAGGCTCGTCAGGGTAGAATGCACATTATGGGCGAAATGCTCAAGACCATCAGCGCACCGCGCGAAGACTATAAACCCTTCGTTCCCCGCATCCAGCAGCTCATCGTTGCCTCCGAGTTCATTGGTGCAATCATTGGCAAGGGCGGAGAGACAATCCAGAGGATTCAGAAGGAAACCGGCGCTACCATCAACATCGACGAGCAGCCCAATCCCAACGGAGAAGGTACGGTGGGTGTTGTTGACATCGCTTCCAACGATGCCGAAGCTATGCAGAAGGCTATCGACTGGATCAACGGCATTACCGCAGTTCCCGAGGTGGGAACGACCTACCACGGCAAGGTAGTAAGCATCCTCGAATTCGGAGCTTTCATTGAGATTCTTCCCGGAAAGGAAGGTCTGCTGCACGTGAGCGAGATTGCCTGGACCAAGACCGCTAAGGTTGAGGACGTGCTGAAGGTTGGCGACGAGGTCGATGTAAAACTGCTCGAAATCGATGCCAAGACCGGAAAGATGCGTCTTTCTATGCGTGCCCTTACCCCCAAACCCGAGGGTTATGTAGAGCCCGAGCGCAAGCCTCGCGGCGATAGGGGAGAGCGTCGTTCCGACCGTGGCGACCGTTCCGACCGTGGAGAGCGTCGCGGCGACCGCAATCACGACCGTCACGACCGTGGAGAGCGTTCCAATGACCGCGGAGAGCGCCGTTTCGACCGTCGTCCCCGTCACGAAGAGGCTCCTGCACCCGTAGCCGATGACTTCAAGGAACCCGTTGACGAAATCTTCTAGTATGAGAATCGGAGTATGCTCCGACCACGCCGGCTTTGAGTATAAAGACCGCATTATAAGCTATCTGCTGGGAAAGGGCCACGAAGTTGTGAACTACGGTACAAACAGTACCGAAAGTTGCGATTATCCCGACTATGCCCACGCTCTTGGCAATGCTGTCGACAGCGGCGAGGTTGACTGTGGAATAGCCTTATGCGGTACCGGCAACGGTATGGCAATGACACTCAACAAGCATAAAAAGGTACGTGCGGCCCTTTCGTGGGGGGTCGCACTGGCCGTGCTTGCCAAGGAGCACAACAATGCCAACGTGCTGGTTCTGCCGGCGCGTTTCATATCCTACCGTATGGCTCTGGCCTGCATTCGAGCTTGGCTTTCAACCGGTTTTGAGGCCGGCCGCCATCTGCGCAGGATAGAAAAAATATAGTTCGCCTCGAACCCCGGCTTCCGGATATGTTGTCAAAAATTGAAAAGGCCCTTCAAAGGACTACAGATACAAAAGAGTGCATCATTGGTGCGGGGGTTGTAAGCCGTACCGGGGAGCTCTTTAAAAAGTGCTTTCCCTTGTCCCGAGCCATAATTGTGGCCGACACAAATACCTGGACGGTGGCGGGAGCACAGGTAAGCGACTCCCTCCGCAAGGCAGGTGTGCTTCAGTGCGACCCGTATGTTTTCGACGACCCCCACCTATACGCCGAGTGGACGTTCGTGCAAATGCTTAAGGCTCGTCTGCAAGCCGAGGATGCCGTTGCCGTTGCGGTGGGCTCGGGGGTAATCAATGACCTCACCAAATACGTGTCCCATCTGCTTGGAAGGCCATATCTGTGCGTGGGCACGGCTGCTTCGATGGACGGATTTACCGCATACGGGGCCTCTATTACCAAGGATGGCAACAAACAGACATTCGACTGCCCTGCGCCGTATGCCTTTGTGATGGATCCCGAGATTGCTGCCGCGGCGCCCAAGGAACTTGCGGCCAGCGGCTACGCCGACCTCATTGCAAAGATTCCTGCCGGTGCCGACTGGATGCTTGCCCACTGTGTGGGTGCCGAGAAAATCGACCCGTTTTCCTGGTCTCTTGTGCAGGACGGACTTAGGGAGTCGCTCTCACATCCGGCAGACATTCTTGCAGGAGACGTTGCGTGCACCGAGGCCCTTTGCGAAGGCTTGCTTATGAGCGGATTCGCAATGCAGGCGCTGCAGAGCAGCCGTCCGGCCAGCGGCACCGAGCATCAGTTCTCGCACTGCTGGGATATGGAAGGCCTGGCCTACCCCGACGGGCGTCACGTCTCACACGGTTTCAAAGTTGGCATTGGGACGCTTGTAAGCACCGCCACCCTTGAGTTCCTGCTGGGCAAGGACCTTTCGGACATAGATATAGACAAGGCGGTAGGGGAGTGGCCCTCCTGGGAGGAGATGGAACTTCAGATACGCCGTGTATGCGAAGGCAAGCCCGGGCATCTGGCCCGCTGCCTCACCGAATCCAAAGCGAAATACATCGGCAGGGATGGCCTGCACGCCCAACTTTTTGCCATACGCAGGGCCTGGCCCGAACTGAAGGAGCAGATAGCAGGGCAAATACTACCCTTCTCCGAAGTTTACCGCAATCTCAAGCAGGTAGGCGCTCCTTACGAGCCGGAGCAGATTTGCGTCAGCCGCGCTCACTTGCGCAGCACTTTCTCCATAATCCCCTTTATGCGCAGCCGCTTCACCGGCATTGACCTTGTTTACCGCCTCGGCCTCCTTCCTCAGCTCGAACACTACCTTTTCGCCCCCGGCGGCATCTTCGAATAAATTCGTACACACGCGAATCATTCGCGTGTGTACGAAAAAGATTGCCCCGGCCGTAAATGAATCGTGCCGGGGCGTTTTTGGAATTGCGTATCAATAATCTAATCCAGAAGCCGTAAGGCTTCGTCGAGAGTTATTGCTTGTTGAATAGTGAAGCCTCCGTTGCCGGTCCGGCGCAGGGAGCTCATAAAGGCTCCGCTGCCCAGTGCTTCACCAAGGTCTCTTGCGAGTGAACGTATGTAAGTGCCTTTGCTGCAGTGGACTTCTATCATTGCCGTTGGCAGATTGTAACCGCTTATGTCGGCAACGTTTATTCTTCCGTTCCGGGTATGCTCATACCGGGGCACATCCCCGGACCCCTCGGCTCCTTGCTCCCGTATGATTTGCTGCGCAAACATACCCGCACCGCCGTGCGCTCTGAGGAGCGCGTCGCTTTCGCTCCGGGCAGGTTCATCCCCGGACCCTTCCCCGGAAATCCAGTCATCGCCGCAGGAGGCTGTGGGCGAGGACCCTAAGCACCCGCGCTTGATAGCGGGAGGGGCCCACGAAGTGGGAGGGATGAGCGCCAGCGAAGGTCCGAAACCACCAGCCTCCTGCGGTGATGACCCTAAGCACCCGCGCTTGATAGCGGGAGGGGCCCACGAAGTGGGAGGGATGAGCGCCAGCGAAGGTCCGAAACCACCAGCCTCCGGCGGCGAGGAAAGCCAATCCAGCACCTTCAAGTCATAAATATTTATCCGATTGGTCTGCAAAAGCTCTGCGGCGCTGTGGTCAAACTCCACCCCGTTGCGCTGCGACTCCTTAAGCAGCCGGCGGGCCGTCTCATAAGCCCTGACCCCGTCCACCGACTTTGCGCTGAACAGCGGCGCCACCTGCTCCTGCTCGCCAATGAAAGACGGCAGCACATCATTCAGCGCCTCCAGCGACACCCCGTCCAACGGGCACACTTTGTCTATGTCTTTCTCACGGTCAAAAGACGGCGTAGTGGCACCGAAACTTACCCCCGCAATATATGTCTTGGGACTGGCCTGCAACTCCTCGGCCTTCTTGGTGGCCGGGCCTATGCACACCAGCAGAATGCCGGTGGCCAGAGGGTCCAGCGTGCCGGCGTGCCCCACCTTCAGGTTCTTCTTCCCAAAGTGGCGCTTCGCCGCATACTTGACCTTGCGCACCACGTCGGCCGAAGTCCACCGGTACGGCTTGTCAATCGCCAGAACAATCCCGTCGGGATAATCTTCTATATTGCCGGAAAATCTCATCTTCTAATATCTCATTCACCCCAGGAATCCATCTACCTCAAATCTATCTCCCCAGCACCGCCAGAGCGTTCTCCCAGCGTTTCAAAACTTCCTCGTGTCCTATGTATTTTATGATTTCACATATACCCAGACCGCTTCCGCTACCGCTGAGTACCAGCCTTATACAGTTCATAATCTTACCCATAGGCAGCTCCCGTCCGCGAATCCACTCCTCCAGTTCCTCACCGGTACTGCATTCCCTGCACGCCTGCAGCGCCGGTTCTGTATTCTCGGGCTTCCAGAACTTTGCAACGTCCTTGGGAGCATACTCCACCGGAGCCTCGAAAAGATACCAGGCAATGTTCCAGAAATCGCTCACGAACGTCGCGCGCTCCTTAATCAGCCCCACAATCTCCAGAACCTTCTGCGGCGACGCGTCAACCCCTTTCTCCTTCAGCTCCGGCATCCACAGCGCGGCCAACTCTTCGTCGCTCTTCATACGAAGGTATTCCTTATTGAACCACTTCGCCTTTTCGGGATTGAACTTCGCTCCCGACTTAATGACTTTTTCAATGCTGAAGGCCTTCACCAGCTCCTCGAGCGAGAAAAGTTCCTGCTCGGTACCCGGATTCCATCCCAGCAGAGCCAGCATATTAATGAAGGCCTCGGGGAAATAGCCGTCCTCACGGTATCCGTGCGAAGTTTCACCCTCGGGGCTGGTCCATTTCATAGGGAAGACCGGAAATCCCAGTTTGTCTCCGTCCCTCTTCGAAAGCTTACCGTTGCCCACCGGCTTCAGCAGCAGCGAAAGATGCGCGAACCGCGGCCTTTCCCATCCGAAAGCCTCGTACAGCAAATAGTGCAGCGGCAGCGACGGCAGCCATTCTTCACCGCGAATGACCTCGGTTATCTCCATCAAATGGTCGTCCACAATATTGGCCAGATGATAGGTAGGCAATTCGTCGGCCCTCTTCCAAAGCACTTTGTCGTCCAGGGTCGAAGAGTTCACCTCTATATGCCCGCGAATCAGGTCGTCCATCTTCACCACGCGATCCTGCGGCATCTTGAACCTCACTGTCCAACCGGTGCTTTCCTTTAGGCGGATGGCACATTCTTCCTCGCTCAATGTGAGCGAGTTGCAGAGGCGCTCCCGCGTGCTCCAGTTGTATATGAAGGTTTCTCCCCGCGCCTCGGCGGCGGCTCTTTCCTTATCCAGCGACTCGGCCGAATCAAAGGCGTAGTAGGCCCATCCGGCGGCAACCAGCTGCTCGGCATACTGGCGGTAAATCGCGCGTCTCTCGCTCTGACGGTAGGGGGCGTGCGGATACTTCTCGCTCTTCACGCTCACCATATTGCCCTGCTCGTCCACTCCTTCGTCGATTCCTATTCCGCACCAGCGTAGCGAGTCAATTATGTATTTCTCGGCTCCCGGAACGAATCTGTGGGAGTCGGTGTCCTCTATCCTAAGTATAAAATCACCGTTGTGCTGTTTTGCATAAAGATAGTTATACAGCGCAGTGCGCACCCCGCCCATATGCAGAGGGCCGGTAGGAGAGGGTGCAAATCTTACTCTTGTCCGTTTCATATTTTCAATATTCTTCTAATTGCAGGTGTATTCTCAAGATCCGACAAATCCTGTCCCTCCCTCACCAGCAGCCGGGGAGTGACGTCGGGGTCGAAATGGAAGGTACGGTTGTTCTCCTTAATGTTGAATCCAATGTGCCGTTCTTCCTGAATGTCTTCAAGTTCGCTGTTTGCCACCAGGTTTGAGTCTTCGAACTTGAATTCCTTGTCTATGATTATAAGATTGCTCTTCTTCACTTCGGGGCCGAGCAACTTGTTGAATCTGAATCCGGTAGCTATTGCCGTAATGCGAATGGTGTCGTCGGCGTCGGGGCTGTCGTTATAGATGAGTCCGCGCTTGAAATTGTTCGCGCCTCCGGTATATTCGTCTATAAGGTCGTTCAAATGGTCCATCTCGTCCATCTTGATACCCTTTTCGCTGCTGGCCACCGTAATGTTTATGAGCACGTTCTTGGCAGTCTTAAGGTTGAAGTCGTTCAGCAGCGGCGACTCGAATGCACTCTTCACGGCGTCTTCGATTCTCTTCTTGCCGCGGCCCTCGCCAATTCCCATAAGCGCCATTCCGCTGTTGCGCATCATAGTCTTAACGTCCTCGAAGTCCACGTTAATATAGCCTTCCTTCTTAATGATTTCAACTATGCTTCTCACAGCTGTGGTAATGACCTCGTCGGCCCTTGGAAGGGCCTCGTGAATGAGCAGGTCGCCGTAAACTGCAAAAAGCTTCTGGTTGTTTATGATAAGCAGGCTGTCCACGTTCAGTTCAAGCTCGTGAATGCCGTCTATGGCTCTCTCCAGGGCCTTGTCTCCGTCGGTCTTGAAGGGCAGGGTAACCACCGCTACGGTAAGTATGCCGCGCTCCTTGGCCATCTTGGCAATTACAGGAGCGGCACCTGTGCCCGTGCCTCCACCCATACCTGCCGTAATGAACAGCATCCGGGTATCGTTGTCCAAAGCCACTCTGGCTATCTCGTCCTGGGCCTCGATTGCCGCGTTGCGTCCCTTTGCAGGGTCGGTGCCGGCGCCGAGTCCCTGTCCCAACTGGATTTTAACCGGAACAGGACTTTTGGTCAGAGCCTGGGAGTCGGTATTGCACACAATGAAACTGCAACCTTCTATCTTCTGCCTGAACATATTGTTCACAGCATTGCATCCGCCACCGCCAATGCCAATGACTTTTATTATCGAGTCAGATTTCACCCAGCTTGCAGGGGTGATGTTGGGTATAAGTTCTCCTTCCATAGCTTATCTCATTTCGTCGTACAACTTTCCAATGAAAGTCTTGTCCATTAAATTCTCAACCTTGTCAACAATCTTGGCGCCCCAGCTCGGCTTGGCCGTCGTAGGATTGCGTTTTTTCCTGTCTTCCTCCTCGTCGGGGCGAGCGGGGGAGTGGTCTGCATTAACCGTAGTCTTGGGCTTCACCTCTGGCTTCGGAGCCGGATTGGGCTCTGCGTGGAACGGCTTGCTCTCGGGAACAAAGGGCGTGCTCTCCTGAACAAACGGCTTGCTCTCGGGAACAAAGGGCTCCTCATATACGGGCTCGCCCATTGCTGCACCGGCCTCGGGCCAGGTCTGTACAGTCTTCTCGGCCGCAGGCTGTGGAACTGTATTTTCCACCATCCGCGCGGGTGCTTCCTTGCGCGTGGTGTCCACGGGCTCGGCGCAGTTCAGGTGAGTGTCCTCGCGCGCTATCATAAGCATAGCCACCGAACTCAGCGACGAAGTGCCGCCGAAATTCTCGACGTCTTCTGTTATAGAGAAACTCTTTATATGCGGATATCCCACTCTCACCGAATATCCGCTCTCTTCCTTAATGTAATTGGTGCAGTTTATGATATTTGCACCGCCTCCGGTCACTACCAGCCCGGCGCGCAGCTTGTCGGCGTATCCGCTTTCCTGAACAAGGAACAGCACAGCCTGCAGAATCTCGTGCATACGGCACGAAACAATCTCCGAAAGATACTTCACCGGCAGCTTGTACGAGGTTCCCATCTCGTCGTTCAGGATCATAAGCGTTTTTTCCGACAGGAACGGCAGCTTCTCGGGCATACAGGCCCCGAACGACCGCTTGATGTTCTCGGCCAGGCTGCCCTTTATGTTGCATTCCATCTTAATGTCGCTGGTAATGGAATTGCCTCCGAACGGAATGGAAGAATAATAGCGCAGGATATTGTTCTGGAAGATGCTGATGGACGTTACTCCGGCGCCAATCTCAATAAGTCCCACACCGTTCTCCATTTCGCCTTCGGTGAGCACGGCGCGGCCGCATATCTCGGGAAGGAAATACTTTCTTGCCACACCCAGCTCCAGCATATTGGTCATATTGTAGATATTGTCCACGGCCCTCTTGGCCCCTACGAAAATCTTGAAATTGCCTTCCAGTTTCTCGCTCGGAACACCCACAATGTCCTCTTCGTTGGCGTTAATTACGTCATCTGTGCTGAACGACTGCGCAATGGCCCCGTAAATTTCCTCCCGTCCACTGTCCGACAAAGGATAGTTGTCCAGGGTAATGTTCTTGAGGGAGTCCACCTCTTCCTGCAGAATACAGCTGTATGGAGCCGAACGGGGAATGCTGGCCGGCGCATTTTCCTGCCTCACCGACCCTCTGGGCATAGACGTAACCAGTTGGGCAATCTTAATTCCAAGGTTCTCCTCGGCAAGCTTGACACTCTCGCGAAGTTTGCCCGCCGCCTTCAGGGGGTTGAAGATGCTGCCGTACCTGATACCTTCCGAAGGAATCTCGTTGTAATAGATGACTTCGGTGTTGGCACCTGTTATGCGGGCTACCGTAAGGGCAATCTTATACGTGCCCAGGTCTGCGGTTGCAATGTATCTTTCTTCCATATCGTAAAATTATTTTCTGCAGATTATCTTTCCTTTGTTCGAAACGTCCACGCTCTTGTAATAACCCGGCTCTTTCGAAGGCTTTATGTGTGTGTAGTATTTTCCCAGACTGGCAAACTTCCGGGCGGCATCGTCGGCCCCTCCGAAATGAATCTTTTCGTTTCCTGTCCTGGGAATCAGTGTCAGATTTCGCTTGCCGTCAACTCTTATCTGGCTTATGTTCTCCATCCACACTCCGTCCTTCATTACCTTCACCATTTCCAGCACCAGGGCAATCCATTCCCTTTCTTCGGGAGTCTCGGCCAGCCCCTTGTATCCGGCCTCAATCTTTACCGGAATTTCGCCGTCCAATACCGGAACCCTTGCGCTGAAGTTTTTCTGGAGCGGGAAGATACATCCCGTGCTGTCGACGTAAAATCCCTCGTTCCCTTTCTGCAGGCGTATCACAGGGGTGCGCTGCACCAGACTCACGTGAACGGTATTGTCGCTTTCCATCCACACTTCGCTCTTGAGCACCGCGCTGTGCGAGTCGAGCAGGTTCTCTATCTGCCACAGGTCCACTTCGCAGGCCTTCATTCCGGCGGGGTCGGCGTACCTCGACATTACAAAGTCGCCTACGTCGTGCCTGTCCACAAAGGCATACTCTCCGTTCACTTCTATTTCCATCCCGCGGCAGTCCTGCGTTTCAAAATCGCGTCTCTCCATTGCAATGCCGGCGACAATCAGCACTGCCAGAATGCCGCAAAGCAGTGCCAGGGGAATGTTGGAAGCTTTCATAACTACTTGTCCTCCAGCATTTTGGTAATAGGTTCAATAAACCTGTCAATATTTCCGGCGCCAAAAGTCACCAGCACGTCTATATCCTCCTTTTCCAGCAGGGGCATAAGTTCTTCCTTGGTTATGAGAACCTTCTCGGGGGCCGTTACGTCCTTGAAAATTATCTCGGAGCTCACGCCCTCTATGGGTTCTTCCCTTGCCGGATAAATATCCAGCAAAATCAGTTTGTCCACGGCGCTCAGGGCTTCGGCAAACTCCGGCGCAAAATCTCTCGTTCGCGTATAGAGGTGCGGCTGGAACACGGCGGTAATCTTCCGTCCGGGGAAAATCCCGCGCAAAGAAGAAATTGCCGTGGCCAGTTCGGCCGGATGGTGGGCATAGTCGTCTATGTACGTGCGTCCGTCCCTGTTGAACCTTTCGTCCAGGCGGCGGCAGGCGCCCTGATAGCTGTCGATGGCCTTCCTTATGACCTGTCCGTCAACTCCGAAGCACAGGCAGATGGCTGCGGCTGCAATGCTGTTCTCTACGTTCACCCAACCCAGCGTTCCAACTCGAATGTCCTTCAGAACTCCACCGGGCCTTACCAGGTCGTAGGTGTAATGCCCGTCCTTGTCCAACCTCAGGTTCTGGGCGTGGAAATCGGCCTCCGGGTCATCGAAGGCGTAGGTATATATTCTGGCGCTCACTTCGGTCTGGCGAATGGGCAGCCCTATCTTTACAATGAGGGTCTCGCTTACCTGGGCGGCGAACTTGCGGAAGGCATCCTGCATATTCTCCAGCGTGCCGTAGATGTCCAGATGGTCGGCGTCCATAGCGGTGATGGCCGCAATGCTGGGGCACAGCTGCAGGAACGAACGGTCAAATTCATCGGCCTCGGCCACTACCACATTGTTGCGGCTCATAAGCAGGTTGGTGCCGTAATTCTTCGAAATTCCCCCAAGGAAAGCCGAGCAGCCTTTTTCGGTCTCCTGCAGAATATGGGCTACCAGGGTTGACGTGGTGGTCTTTCCGTGCGTTCCGGCCACTGCCAGGCAGCTCTGCCCGCGGGTAATCTCGCCCAGGGCTCTGGACCTCTTCACAATCTTGTAGCCGTTCTGCCTCACGTACTGCAGTTCGCTCAGGTTATCGGGTACGGCCGGCGTGTAAATCACCAGAGTCTCCTTCGCGTTAGCGGGGATTAGCTCGGGACTGTCGGTGTAGTGCACCGGAATACCTTCCTCCACCAGCTTGTCGGTAAGGGCCGATTCGGTGCGGTCGTAGCCGCTCACTTCGCAGCCCTGAAACTTGTAAAATCGCGCTATCGCGCTCATTCCTATTCCACCTATACCTATGAAATAGACCCGTTTATATCCGATTCTCATATCAATTTGTAAATTTCGTCAACTATGGTTTGGGCGGCGTCGCGCAGTGCCAGCGCCGCAATGTTCTTTTCCAGAAGCTCTATTCTGGGCTGGTCTGCCGCCAGTTCTATGGCTTTTTCCATCATTTGCGCAGGAGCGTCGGCATCCTTCACAATAAGGGCCGCATCCCTGTTCACAAGGGCCATCGCATTGTGGGTCTGATGGTCTTCGGCAACGTTGGGTGAAGGTACGAAGATACAGGCTTTCTGCGCCGCGCACAGTTCCGATATCGACGATGCTCCCGAGCGGGAAACCACAACGTCGGCCACCGCATACGCCAGGTCCATACGGGCAATGAAGTCGGTGTGATGAATGAACCTGCCGTACTCCTTGCCGGGGCCTTCGCTCATAAAGGCATCGATCCCTTTCTTATAGTATTTGCCGCACTGCCAGAGTATTTCCACTCCTTCTCCGCCGGGGCATCCCTGCTCTATCCACCGCTTCATACTTTCGTTCAAGGTACGGCTGCCCAGGCTTCCTCCCACTATCAGAATCTGCCTGCGGGCAGAGTCCAGACCATAGAACTCCATTCCCTGGCGCACCATCTGCCCGGTAGCGGGAACAATGTCGGCGCGTATGGGATTTCCGCTCTTCACTATCTTTTCGGCGGGGAAGAACTTGTCCATTCCGTCGTAGGCAACGCAAATGGAGTTCACCTTCTTTGCCAGAAGCTTGTTGGTAAGGCCGGCAAAGCCGTTCTGCTCCTGAATAAGGGTCGGAATTTTCTTTCCCGCAGCCCTCCACAGCAGGGGAGCGCTGGCATATCCGCCCACGCCCACAACAATGTCGGGCTCGAACTCATCTATGATTTTTCCGGCCTTGCAAACGCTCGAAATCAGCTTGAAGGGAACCCCCAGGTCATTGATTATATTCCTGAGGTTGAGCTGGCGCTGAAGGCCCACGATAGGCAGGCCCACAATGCGGTAACCTGCCGCGGGTACCTTTTCCATCTCCATTTTGCCCTCGGCTCCCACGAACAGAATCTCGGTGTCGGGATTCACTTCCTTCAGTTTGTTTGCTATGGAAACGGCCGGGAATATATGCCCTCCGGTGCCGCCTCCGCTAATTATAGCCCTTATTGCCCTGTATTTTTCCATAATATCGTCAGTTTTCGGTTTCTTCTGCGTTGTGTACGAGAGAACTTGCCTCCTGTTCTTCCTTCTCTATCCTGTGCTGTGCTATACGGCTCATACTCAGTATTATACCAAATGCCATACAGAAGCACAGAAATGCCGAGTTGCCGTGGCTGATGAGCGGCAGCGTCTGTCCGGTGGTAGGCCCTATGCCCACGTTCACGAACATATGCAGAAACGCCTGCATAGAAATCAGCAGCACCATTCCCGCAACGGTTGTCTTTGCAAACTCGTCCTTGCCGCAGTTCCTGGCTATTATAGAGCCCCTTGCGAGCAGCGACACATACAGGAAGATAACAATGAAAGCGCCCCAGAGCCCGTATTCTTCAATGATAAAGCTGAATATGTAGTCTTCCGACACATCGGGTACCATATATCTCTGAGTGCTCTGTCCGGGACCCTTGCCCAGCACTCCGCCTTCCTTTATTGCAATGCGGGCGCTGTAGGGCTGCCTCAGTTTGTCCAGAGCCTTTTGCTTCTCTTTGGCTGTCTTTGCCATCTGGAACGTCTTCTCCATTTCGTCGAGTCCGGTGGTACGGCTGCCCGAAATGGCGGTTCCGAGTCTTTGGAACACCTTCCCGTCCGAAAGGCTGTAAATAGAGAAACAACCTGCCAGCAGCACCACTCCAAGCAGGAAAAGCAGCGTCACATCCTTTACTCCGCCGCCTCCCAGCAGAATGGTCAGAATCATAATGAACCCTATGAACACGGCGGCAGTGTTACTGCCGGGCAGAATCAGTACGCAGGTAATGAGAAAGGGGATGAAAAGGTAGTACATCTTGCGGGCGGTCTCGCTCATCAGCAGCTTGTAATTGTGCTTGCGCACAAAGCGCTCGAACACTGTCTGCTCGTTTCTCTTCAGCATATCGGTCGCCCACGACAGATACAGAATCATTAGCACCTTCACCGCCTCGAATACAAAGAACTGCAGGCCGAACACACTTATGGCGCGACGCGACGCGTTCAGGCTGATACTCCTTATGGGACCGGTAGTAGGTCCGAAATGCAGGAACAGCAGCAGTACAAGGGTCAGAAGGAAACTCCACCTTGCAATGAACCTGTAAACCTCGGTGGACCGGCATATATAGCACAGGAAAATGACCACCAGGCCCATTCCTACGGTCTTCAGCTGGTCCAGCACCATATCCAGACGGGTCTCTCCCGGTCCCAGAAGTCGCGACGTGGACGAGAATATGCACACTATGGAGAGCAGGATAAGCATAAGCACTATTATCCATACCACTTTGTCTCCTTCCAGCCGGTTCAATATGCCGGTCTTTTTTGTCTTGCTAGCGGTCATTACAGTTTTCTTACGGCTTCTTTGAATTGTTGTCCTCGGTCCTCATAGCTCTTGAACAGGTCGAAACTTGCGCAGCAGGGGCTCAGCAGCACCACGTCTCCGTCCTTGGCCAGAGCCGCAGCGGCTTTCACCGCATCCTCGGCCGACCTTGTATCCACTATGCGGTCGCTGCCCACTATTCCCTCGTAGGCCTTGTGAATCTTTTCGTTGTCTATTCCCAGGCACACAATGGCTTTCACTTTCTCGCGCACGAGTTTCTCCAGAATGCCGTAGTCGTTACCCTTGTCCTTTCCTCCCACAATCCACACCACGGGTCTTGTCTGGCACTCCAGCGCATACCAGGCCGAATCTATGTTGGTTGCCTTGCTGTCGTTAATGTAGGTCACTCCGCCCACCGTGAGAACCGGTTCGAGCCTGTGCTCGATGGGCAGGAACGACTTCAGCGACATTCTTATTGTCTCGTCGTCCAGTCCGCTTGCCTTTGCCGCAAGGGCTGCCGCCATAGAATTGTAAATGTTGTGCTTTCCGCCAAGCGACAGCTCCCTCAGGTAGATTTCGCTCTGGCTCTGGCCCACGCGCATTACAATGCGGTCCTTGTCCAGGAAGGCACCCTGCTCCAACGTCTTCTCCTGGCTGAACGGCAGCATCCTGGCCTTTATCACTATCTTGCTCAGGTGGCCGATGGTAATTGCGTCGTCGGAGTCGAAGATAAAGCAGTCCTCGGGCCGCAGGTTGCGCGTAATCTTGAACTTGGCCTTCACGTAGTTCTCCATTTTGTGGTCGTAGCGGTCCAGATGGTCGGGGGTTATGTTTGTAATTATAGCTATGTCGGGCCTGAAATTGTATGTGTCGTCGAGCTGGAAACTGCTTATTTCCAATACGTAATAGTCGAATTTCTCGGTCGCTACCTGCATCGCGTAGCTCTTGCCTATGTTTCCGCCCAAACCCACGTTGAGGCCGGCATTCTTAAGCAGGTAGTAAATGAGCGAGGTGGTAGTGGTTTTTCCGTTCGACCCCGTAATGCATATCTTCTTCGCACTGTCGAAGTGGCAGGCGAACTCTATTTCCGAAACAATCCTGATTCCCTTGGCGCGCAGAGCCTTTACCATAGGCGCAGTGTCGGGGATGCCCGGGCTCTTCACCACCTGATTGGCGTTCAGCACCAGTTCGGGGGTATGCCCGCCCTCCTCAAAGGGAATTTCCCATTTTTTCAGGGTCTGAACATATTCGTCCTTAATCTTCCCGTTGTCGGAAAGAAAAACGTCGAAACCCTTGACTTTTGCGAGCACGGCGGCTCCCACGCCGCTCTCTGCTCCACCCAAAACAACTATTCTTTCCATTTTTTACCTGATTTTTAACAATGCGAGCGTTGCCACGCCTAAAATTATTCCTACAACCCAGAAACGGCTTACAATCCTGGGTTCGGGTATATTCTTTTTCTGGTAGTGATGGTGCAGGGGAGCCATCAGGAATACCCTGCGGCCCTCACCGTATTTCTTCCTGGTATATTTGAACCAGTGCCTCTGAATGAGCACGCTTGCACTCTCGGCCACAAAAATTCCGCACAGCAGAGGCAGCAGCAGCTCCTTTCTTATGAGCACGGCGCATACGCCTATTATTCCTCCTATCGTAAGGCTTCCGGTATCTCCCATAAACACCTCGGCGGGGAAGCTGTTGTACCACAGGAATCCCAGCAGCGCTCCGGCAAACGCCGCCATAAACACCGCTACTTCACCGGAATCTCTCAGGTACATAATATTGAGGTAAGCCGCGTCGTTCACGTTTCCTCCCAGGTACGCCAGCACGCCCAGCACCACGCCTACAATCGCCGACGTTCCGGCGCTCAGACCGTCCATTCCGTCGGTCAGATTCGCACCGTTCGAGCAGGCCAGGATAACCAAAATAATGATGGCCATATAAATTCCCCAGGTGCAGTACACCCCAATCTGCCCGCCGAAAGGCGACAGCCACGAATAGTCGAATTCGTTAGCCTTCAGGAAGGGGATTGTGGTCAGAATCTGCTCTGTGTGTATTGTTTGGCTCAGGCACATTGTGAGGGCTACAATCAGGCCCAGACCAAACTGGAATATGAGTTTTTTCTTCTCCGAAAGTCCCTCCTTGTTATGTTTGAATACCTTAATGTAGTCGTCGGCGAATCCCAGGGCTCCGCACCAGAGAGTAGTGACCAGCATCAGAATCGTGTAGATGTTGGTAAGGTCGCACACCATAACGGCGCCGCACACTACCGCCAGAATAATTATGATTCCGCCCATTGTGGGGGTTCCCTTCTTCTCCATCTGGCCCTGCAGGCCCAGGTCCCGGATTGTCTCTCCAATCTGGGCGGCCTTGAGCCGGTTTATGATTCTGCGGCCTGCAATCAGCGACACGCACAGGCTTATAACTGCGGCCATCATTGCCCTGAACGAGATGAAGTTCATAAGGTTGATGCCCGGAAAGTCACAACCGCAGTTTTTCAGATATTCAAACAGATGATACAGCATAGTCTAAATTTCAGTTTTTCCGAATAATGTTTCTACTATTTCCCTTTCGTCGAAATGGCGTTTTTCCTTGCCTATGATCTGGTAGGTCTCGTGCCCCTTTCCGGCCAGCAGAATGGTCGAGTTTCCCCCGCACAGCCGAATGGCGGCGCAAATGGCTTCCTTTCTGTCGGCAATGCTTATGCACTTTGCCAGTCCGGCGGGCGAAAAGCCCTTCTTTATATCCTCAATTATGTCTTCGGTGCGCTCGGTGCGCGAATTGTCCGACGTCACCACAACCGTGTCGCACAGTTTCTCGGCTATTGCGGCCATTTCGGGTCTCTTGGTCTTGTCCCGGTCGCCGCCGCATCCGAACACACATATCAGTTTTCTCTGGGGAGCCACGTCCCGCAGGGTGGTAAGCACGTTCTCCAGCGCGTCCGGCGTGTGTGCATAGTCAATGACAACGTTGGTTCCGTCGGGTCCCTGAATATTCTCCAGCCTGCCCCTTGCGCTCTGGAGCCGGCTTATGGCGGTAAGGGCCTCGGTCTTGTCGCATCCCAGTTCCACTGCGGCGCAGTAGATTGCCAGAATGTTGTAGGCGTTGTGCCGGCCTATGAGCTTGGTCCAAACCTCGGTGCCGTCTATCTTCAGCAGCATTCCGTCGAAACTCTGCTCCATTATGCGGCAGCAGTGGTCGGCGGCAGTCCTGCACGAATAGGTTACCACTCTGGCCGCAGTGTTCTGCACCATCACCCTGCCGTTCTTGTCGTCGGCGTTTATTATGGCCACCGCATTTTTGCCAAGATTGTCGAAGAAAAGTTTTTTGCAGCGCAGGTATTCGGCGAATGTCCCGTGATAGTCCAGATGGTCGTGCGTCAGGTTCGAGAATATTCCCTGTGCAAACTCCAACCCTGTAACTCTGTCCTGCTCAACGCCAATGGAACTAACTTCCATAAAGCAGTACTCGCATCCCTGCTGCACCATCTGCGCCATAAGAGAATTTATGGTAATGGGGTCGGCGGTGGTGTTCTGCGTCTCCAACCTCTTGGAACCCACGAAGTTGGCTATGGTAGAGAGCAGCCCGCACTCGTATCCCAGCCCGCGGAAAAGGTTGTACAGCAATGTTACGGTAGTGGTTTTCCCGTTGGTTCCGGTAATTCCCACCAGTTTGAGCTTACCGCTCGGATGCCCGTAGAACCTGTCTGCGCACAGCGCCAGGGTCCTGCGGTCGGCATCAACTACCGCGGCGGCACCCTTCTCCAGGGCATTCTCTATATAGTCGTGGCCGTCGGCCGATGTTCCCTTTACTGCAAAGAAGGCACATCCTTCTCCTGCCTCGCGCGAATCGCAGGTTATCGAAAGAATCTCTTCGTCTGCGCTGCCGTGCAGGATAACGGCACCGGTTCCCTTTATAAGTTCGTTCAGTTTCATTTCAGATTCAGTTTAATGCAGCTTCCCTTCTCTACCGTTGCTCCGGCGCCCGGCAGCTGCTCGCTTACGTGCCCGAGTCCTTCGTATGTGCAGGAAAGTCCCATATTTTCTATAATGGAAAGAGCATCGTTCAGCCCCAGCCCCTTAAAGTTGGGAAGTTTGAGTTTATTGCCGGCAGGCTGCTCTATCTTAATCTCCCTGCACTCCATCTTCTTCAGTTCTGCGCTCTGGCGCACCTCGGGCTGCCAGTACGGGTCAATGTCGCAAATGTCGTCGACTATGCTTCTCACCGTTGCGGCAGGTATGGTTCCGCCATAGAAATCCTTGTTCGACAGGTAAGAGTACACCGTGCAAATAATGCTGTACTGCGGGTCTTCTGCAGGGAAGAAACCCACGAATGTACCCTGCTGCTTTTTCTTGCCGTCTTTGGTATATCCTCCGCTGCCCAGCGCAACCCTGGCGGTTCCGGTCTTTCCGGCAACGTTGCACTTCGCGTTCTTGAGCCTCTTGGCCGTTCCTTCTTCAGTCACTGCCCGCAGCGCGCGGGTAAGAGTGTCGGCGGTAGCCTTGGAACAGATGTTTTCGTCCAGCACGACGGGCCCGCGCATCTCGGCCACTTCTCCGTCCTGCTCAATGCTTTCCACCAGGTAAGGTTTCATCATACGGCCGCCTGCGGCAATTGCATTGTAGAAGCACAGAATCTGAAGCGGAGTTTCATCCACCGCATATCCCGTTGCGGCGCCGGTAAGGTCGGTCTTGCTCCAGTATTTCGACTTGGGATTGGGCAGCGAGGGCGCCGCAAGCCCGTCTATGTCGAATTCGAACGGAGTTCCCAGCTTGTAGGAATACAGGTTATCAATGTACTCCTGCGGCCGTTTGCCGTAATGCTTTACGGCCAGATATCGGAACATATAGTTCGACGACACCTTGAATCCTTCTATGATTGGAATCTGCTTTGTCCCGTACCTTCTCTCGTAGTCGGTAATGTGCACGTCCGGAGCATAGCCGTATCCTGCCAGGACTCCCCGGTTGGTGGGGATTGTCTCGTCCAGACTGTGCAGATACCCGTTCTCCAGCATCATCATAAGGCAACTGCTCTTGAATACCGACCCCGGCTCTCCCTTGCGTCCTATGGCGAGGTTCGAGATTTCCTCCAGGTTTCCGGTCTTGCTGTCTCGAAGCAGGTTCACCATAGCCCTTATTGCACCGGTCTTTACGTCCATAAGCACCACGCATCCGCCCTCCAGGTCTTTTTCCGGTTCTATATTCTGTTTCAGCGCATTGTGCGCGATAATCTGATAATTCACGTCCAGGGTAGTGCGCACGTCGCACCCGTCGATTGCGTTCACGTAGGTACTGTCGAACCTCTGAACCTGGCCGAAGTCGCTTCTGGTAGTCCAGAAACTTCCGTCCTTTCCGCTCAGGATTTCGTCGAATTTGCCTTCCAGTCCAATATGGCTGTTCTGTACACCGCTTTCCCGGTCTCTCACGAACCCTATGGTGCGCCGGCTCATTGTGCCGTATGGGTAATGCCTCTTGTTGTTTGCCTCTACAATAAGCCCGCCCCTGTTCTTTCCGCTGTTGAGTATTGGCAGTTCCCTGAGTTTCTTAAGGCCGTTCATATCTACGCCTCCGCCGAGCCTCAGGTAGCGTGACCCGTTCTTGCGGCCGTCCGACAGAAGTTTGCGGTACTGGGCTCCGCTGTGCTGGTGCAGAATTTTGCTCAGTCCGTTGCTCAGTGCATCCAGATTATTGTTCCATACGCTGTCATTCTGAACGGTGCAGTCCAGGTAAATTCGGTATTCGGGGTAACTGGTTGCAAGCAGACTGCCGTCCCTGGCCAGAATATTGCCTCGTTTCGCCTCTATTTTAACCTTTCTCGACGACGGGGTGAGCATCCTTTCAATCTCCGGGTCGGGGTCAAAGAATGCCTGTATGTATATGATACGTCCTATGAGGCCTATGGAAGCCACAAGCATAAGCAGGTAAATTGCGTATAGGAGAATTCCTACCGCATCGGTCTTTTTGTTTTGTGTCTTTTCTTCACTGGCCATCATTCGTGTATTTTAATTGCCGCATTTTCGGGATCCTGCAGCTCGGAACCCATTTCTTCCAGTTTTTTCCTGGTGAATGAACGGCTGCGGTATCTTTCAAGTTCATAGGTTTTCATAACCTCGGTGGTGTGGAGCTCCTTAATAATCTTCTTGTTGTCTTCCACTTGCCCCAGAGTATTGTCTATCATAAGGCTAATCCAAATAACCGCACATATAAGTACGAATACATAGATTATTTTCCCGAAGTACCTGGTAATGCCCAGCCTCAGCAGAAACTCGCCTTTGAGTATTGCCTTCAGACTGTTGCCTATGGTCGCTAATATTCCCTTGAACTCCATTCCTATTATATATTATATCTTTCTTGCTATGCGCAGTTTTGCACTGCGGGCGCGGGTGTTACCTTTTATTTCTTCTTCGGCAGGCACAATGGGCTTGCGGTTCACTGCCTCCAGCGCAGTGCTCCTGTTTCCAAACATATCCCTGACGTCATCTCCGCAAGCATTGCCGTAGCGTATAAAGTTCTTCACCATTCGGTCTTCCAACGAATGGTAAGTGATTACCGCCAGAATCCCACCTTTGCGCAGAGATTCGGCCGCTCCTTCCAGGAACTTCTGCAGCGAGCGCATCTCGTCATTCACCTCAATCCTCAGGGCCTGATAGACCTTTGCCAGAGTCTTGTGCCCGGCATTGGCAGGCAGGGCGGCCGCAATTGCATTGTCCAGGTCGTCGGTTGAAAGAATGGGAGCCTTGCTTCTGGCGCTTTCTATGAGAGTTGCCATTCGCCTTGCATTGTCCACTTCACCGTATATCCTCAATATCTTTTCCAACTCCTCCGGCGCATAGGAATTCACAACGTCAACTGCTGTTTTGGTCCCCTGCACGTTCATTCTCATATCCAGAGGAGCGCTGAAACGGAACGAGAAACCTCTCTGGGCCGTATCGAACTGGTGGGAAGACACTCCAAGGTCGGCCAGGATTCCGTCCAAACCGTCGGGGCAGTCCCGCAGCACATAGTTGTGTATAAAGCGGAAGTTATTGTGTATCAATGTAAAACGACTGTCGTCGGGAATATTGGAAGCGGCGTCGGCGTCGCGGTCAAAAGCCATAAGGCGGCCTTTTTCCGACAGCCGGCTCAGAATCTCCCTGCTGTGCCCGCCCCCTCCGAAGGTTGCGTCGGCGTATGCACCGTGGGCATTCAGCACCAGCGCATCTACACTTTCCTTTAATAATACGGGATTATGATATTCGCTCATCTGTCGCTTCTCCTATTTTCTGGAGAGGCTTCTTGCAATGGCGACAAAATCTTCTGTGGGCACCTGAGCATTTCTGAAATTTTGCTCTGCCCATATTTCCAGACGGAAATTGACGCCGAAGAAGACCACTTCCCGGTTGACTCCTATTGCGTCAAGAAGATATTTCGGAATGGATATGCGCCCGAATTTGGGGTCGGGCTCTACAATGTTGCACCCCAGCATATACTGTCTCCAGAACTGGAGGTGTGCCGGATTGAAGAAATCCAGACTCTCCCTTATTCTGTCGGTGTCCTTTTCCCATTCGGGGTAGGGCCACATTTCCAGACAGTTGTCGTAGAGGCTTTTTTTAACAACAAACCGCTTGTCTGTGTTTTCGGGGACAGCCTTCTTGAACGGCGCGGGGAAAACCAGTCTTCCCTTGTCGTCAACCTTCGATGGATATGTCCCTATGAAAGCAGTCACAGCGATTTTCGATTTATTCTTATACGCAATTCGATGCAAATATACATATATATTTCCAAATTGTTCCAATTTATTCCAAAATTTTCCACCGAAAAAAATTGTGCCCTAAAACGAAAAAAAAATGGGAATTTTGTTTGGATAAAAAAAAATACCTATATTTGTCCGTTAAATTTTGCGAAAACAGAATTGAAACCATTTATAACTGTTTAACTATTCATTAATCATCATGAAGAAATTCTTTAAAATTTTGATGGTGTTCGCGCTGCTTAGTGGCGCTGCACTCAGCTGTACAAAGGATTATTCAAAGGAGATTGCAGACCTTCAGAGCCAGAACAAGGACCTTCAGGCTCTCGTTGCTACCCTTCAGAATGCCCTCAACAGCACAAACGCTACTGTCAGCCAGCTTTCCGCTACCAGCGAAAAGCACACTGGAGAAATTGCACAAATCATTGCAGACCACGCTAGCGACATTGCTGAACTTGCAGCAAAGGATGGCGTTCTTGCAGCTTCAATCTCCGAGCTCATCGGTAAAGAAGCTCAGGATGTAGAAGACCTCAAAGATGCTATCGCCGCTCTCGATGAAAAGGTTGCAGGTGAACTTGCACAGCTTATTGTAACTCACAACACAGACATCGAAAACGTCAAGACTCTCTTCGATGGCAAACTCGATGCTCTTAAGACCACTCTCACCGAAGCTCTTACTCAAAAAGCTACCGAGCTTCAGGGAGAAATTGACGGTCTCGACGGCAGAGTAACTGTAGCCGAAGGCGAAATCGATGTTATCCAGACAACTCTTGGTGAAATCCAGACAACTCTTGAAACACACTTGGGACTTATCAATGAGAACAGAGGTCTTATCGACAAGAACATTACAGACATCAAGGCCGCTCAGGACGCTATTGCAAAGCTCCAGGCACAGGTTAAAACTTTGAGTGCCCGTCTTACCAACATCGTAGCTGCTCCTGCAAAGGATATCGAGCTTAAGGATGTTAAACTCGGAACAATCGAGAAGTCTATTCTCAATATGGAATTCATCGTTGCTCCTGAGTCTGCAGCAAAGGTTATTGCCGACCAGTTCGCAGAAGGTAAGGTAGATGTTACCTACGCTCTCTTTAACGCACTTGACAGGACCAAGGGTGCTCAGACAAAGTATGTTGTAGAAGGTATCAAACCTCATATGGTTAAGGCTAACGGTGCAATCATCACTGTAACCGCCGACGTTACAAAGGCTCTTAAGGATGTTGGACCTCTTCAGGAAGATAACAAATACTTTGTAACTCTTACCGTTGCAGGTGAAGACGAAGCCGGTGAATTCGAGCGTATAAGCGATCCCGTTTCACCTATTTACGAGGGTACAGTTAATATTGAATTCCAGTGGTATAAGGGTGATGCCAAGGTTGCTACCGTTTCTGACTATCCAACATTCCAGACTGAACTCAAGGCTGCGAAGACGGCTTATGAAGATACAGTATTCGTTAGGGCTAATGGTACAGACCTCTACATTGGTGCTGAAGATGCAGACTGGAAGACTCAGCTTCCTTTCGCCGACAACAACATCCTCAATGGCTATGAGCTTAAGTATGAGACTCGCTCCCACAAGGCTCTTACCATCGCAGAAACAGCCGATTATCTTAATATCGAGGCTTCTAAGATTGCTCCTCATTTCACAGAGACTACCACTGCTCCCAAGAAAACCTACACTCTTGATGAGTACGAGCAGGTTGAATGGTCTGCCTATCCTAGTGATAAGAAGGCACACAACCTCTTCTCTGCTAGCGCTTCAAAGACCGACCTCACTCTCACCGCAGCCATCAAGGCTCTCCCCGGTTCTACCGATCCCGAGAAGGCAGAGTTCGTTGGTGCTTATGCAGAAGTTGCTACCGAGCCCATCGCTCTTGGTACAGTTAAGACTCTCGGTGTAGTTAAATATACTAAGAGAATTGGCAAGCACATCTCTACTTACGAGGCTGTTGCTCCTCTTAAGGCAGAATTTGCATTCAACCACCCCGACGCTTATAAAGCTGACTCTACATACAAGTATCAGGCTTGGCTTTCAGAGACCGACGTAACCCGTCACACTCATCCTGGTTCAATTTATCCTAAGGTATCTAAGGGTGTGTTCAATCCTACCGCCGCTTCAAATGGTTCTGCAACACTTGCAGTTACTCAGAGTCAGGCTAAGTTCTGCGATGTTACCATCTCTGGCGTTAAATTCGCAGCTACCGACAAGGAGTATATGATTGTTTGGAAACTTGAGCCTTATGTTAATGGTTCAGGAGTTCAGGCTGAGGACTACTACGACTATATCGACCTTACCGTTGAGAAGTATCACCCTGCAGTTAAAGTTGCCGCTTCTTGTGAGGCATATGTTGGACGTACTGTTCCTACAACTATCAAGACAAGCGTTAAGGTAGATGACATTTTCGCAGGTGACAACACCTGGTATCTGAACGATACTCCTTCTGCAGCTCAAACAACAGCTCTCCACAACTGGTTCAAGACTGGTTTCGGTGCACAAATCTCTGCTACAAAGATTGTTGAGACTGGTAAAACAACTGGTCCTGCCGGCCTTGCTGCTGCTGATATTAAAATTACAATTGGTGCCGACGATTCTCTGTATGTAACTATTCCTGCAGACGTTAATAATAAGTTCAAAAAGAATACTTCTTACACCATTGAGGCAAAGGCAACAATCGAGACTGCAGTATTCAATTTCACTATTACTCTCCTGAACAAGACGGTTAAAGTTGAAATCAATGCTATCAAAGGATTCGACCTTAAGGATTCTGTTGAGGTAGGTGCCAAATCACTTCAGGTTGGTGGTGCTTGGACATATGTAATCAACGACATCAATCTTTCACAGTACTATAAGATTATAAACTTCGATAAGAAGAATGTTAACGATGCTGTTACTGCAAACTTCAAGACCCCTGCAAGTGTAAAATACATTACCGGTTCTTCAGTTCCTTGCTCTGCAGTTGCATCTACCACAGACGGAAGTCTTGATCCTTCTTTCAAGATTCAGTGGGATACATATAATAAGCCTTCATTCAAGCTCAAGGCTTGGTCTGCAGTAGCTGGATTCTCACAGGTTGATACAATCGAAGTTACTTACTGGACCAAGACTCCTGTTAAGGTTATCAATACCACAGCTAAGGATACTCTTGAAGCTGGGCACGCAGGTGAATTCGATCTCTTCCAGGATTTCGATGTTAGAGGTATCGTAGATGACTTCACAAAGAATCTCATCGACCACAACCGTGGCAACGTTAAGGTTCTTACCGTTACCCGCACAGCAGATTGCCCTGGCTATGGTTTCAACGAGAAACTTAATGCTGACGGTTTCGTAGCTCCTACAGTTGCTCCTATCGAAAAGTGGACTTGCACTGTCAATGGTCAACCTTATGGTACGCAGGAGACAAAAGACCTCTTCTCTTCAACACCTGCTTGGGTTTCTGACGCCGTTGGTTCAAGATTCGTACTTCCTTTCAAGGAGCACAGTGCTCTTGGAACAATAGTATTCACTATCCCTTGCGAATGGGAGTACTCTGTTGGAACACTTAAGTTCGATATGGTTTACACTCTTTACAATCTTTAATAGATAGATTTTGATTAGAACGGGGCGCCCTGTGCGCCCCATTTTAAACTTCTTAAATTTATAATATGAAGAAATTCTTAGTTGTATTGGCTTCTCTGCTTACCCTTGCTTCAACAGCAAAGGCTCAGGATACTTTCTATCCTGCCTGGTACTGGGGAATCAAAGCCGGTGCAAGCTATACCTCTGGTGAGGCCACAAAGTGGACCGACCTCCTTACCGGCCCCACTATCGGCATCAACGCAGGATACCAGTTCTTCCCTTGCTTCAGCGTACGTGGAGAACTTTCCGGATTCCAGGCCAAGGGTACAGCTATCTTTGAAGCAGTTGAGAAGACTTATAAATTCAATTATGCACAGTTGACAGTCGACGCTGTTCTTGATATTTGCAATATCTTCAAATTCAAGGCTGCCCGCGTTGTCAATCCCTACATCTTCCTTGGTATTGGCGGAAACCTCCGTTTCAACAATAAGGAATGTCCCAAGGATATGCTTCCTGTCGAGAATTACTACTGGACCAAAGCTACACCTTCATTTATGGGCCGTTTCGGCGGTGGAATCGATTTCCGTGTATCTCCTTCAGTTGTACTTGCTCTCGAATTCCAGGAAAATATTCTTACCGACAAGTTCAATTCAAAGGTAGGTAATGCTCTTGGTTCCCTCGAGTGTGATCAGAACCTCTCTCTCCTTGCAGGCGTTAAGTTCACCTTTGGTGCCGCTAAGGCTGCCAAGGCTGCTGAGTTAGCCGCTGCCGAGGCTGCTGCCGCTGCCGCCGCCGCTGCCGCTGCCGAGAAGGCCGCTGCCGAGAAGGCTGCCCGTGAAGCTGCCGAGAAGGCTGCTGCCGAGAAGGCCGCCCGCGAAGCTGCTGAAAGAGCCGCTGCCGAGAAGGCTGCCCGCGAAGCTGCCGAGCGTCAGGCTCGTCTGAATGCTCTCGCAGGTGCTCTCGATGACGAGACCCGCAGCATTTACTTCCTCATTGGCAAGTCTGTAATTCGCAAGTCAGAGTCTGCTAAGATTGACAAGATTGCCGACGCTATCAAGAACCTCGACTGCAACGTAGTTGTTAAGGGTTATGCCGACAAGGCTACAGGTACTCCTGCAATCAACCTCAAGCTTTCAGAGAAGCGCGTTAACGCCGTTAAGGCCGCTCTGGAGAAGAAGGGTATCGATGCATCTCGCATTAGCACAGAATTCTATGGCGACACCCAGCAGGTATCTGAAACTCCTGCCAAGAACCGTGTTGCAATCAGCATTCTCACCGACTAATTATCCTACACATATTAAAAAAGAGCCAGACCCCCGTCCGGCTCTTTTTTAACTTTCCACCGCACATCTCTCTTCAAGTCCTCCCGGCATCTTCTCAGACACAAATTTTTGCCCAAGATTCGAATTTGTTTTAGATTTGCAACTATGTCGGAAATTGATCGTTTCAAACAGATACTCAACGAAAAAGGTTTCAAGGCGACTCCCCAGAGGCTGGCCGTACATCAGGCTATGTTGCAACTCTGCCACGCCAGTGCCGACCAGGTTTCGGCATACATAAAGGAACACAATCTTGCAACTGTTTCAGAGGCCTCGGTTTACAATACCTTGAACTGGCTTTCGAGCCTTGGGGTTTACGCTTTTCGAATGAGCCGCAACAATAAGCTCTATTTCGACGTCAACAACAAACGCCACATTCATTTGTACGACCGTGTGAATCACCACTTCATAGAAATCAATGACCAGACGGTCATCGAACAGGTTGAAAAGCTGTTTAAGGGCCGCCGCTGGCGCGGTTATCGCTTCGAAGGGATAGATATCAGCCTTGTATGCCGTCCTTCCTCAAAGAAGAGGTAGGACTTTTTCTTCGGCAAAGGAGTAGAACTCGCGTTCGCACACAATTACGTGGTCCAGGAGGTCTATCTGCAGGCTTCCCACTGCATTGTGCAATGCCGCAGTGTATTCGGTGTCGGCCCTGCTGGGCAAGGCATTCCCGCTTGGATGGTTGTGTACCAGCACAATAGATTGGGCCCTGAGTTCAAGCGCCAGCCGGGCAATCTGCTTTATGTCAATTACTGTGGAATTGTCGCCGCCCATACTCATCCGCTGTTTGCGCATAATATAGTTTGACCTGTTCAGAAAGAGGACCCAGCATTCCTCGTGGTCGAGGCATTTGAGCAGCGGGTACATAAGCTCGTAAATCATTCTGGGCCCGGTTACCGGCACTCTTGCGCATTGGCTCTGTTCTGAAAGGAAACGGCGTCCCAATTCGAGTGCGGCCTGTACTTCAGTCGCTTTTGCCGGCCCCATCCCCTTTATTGCGCACATTTGCCCCGTGCCCATAGAAAACAGCCCGGCAAGGGTGTCGCCGGCGCTGTGCAACAGCCTCTGAGACAATTCCAGGACACTCAGACCTACGGTCCCGTTATGCAGAATGACAGCGAGCAACTCGGCGTTGCTCAGGGCTCCCGGCCCATTGGACAGCATTTTTTCGCGTGGTCTGTCCTCCGCGCATAATTCTTTGATTTTCATAGTTTTATAAGTTTAGTTAAGGCTCCTGCGCCCTATTCAATAAGGCGTCCCAGAAGCGTAGCCTGGGTGCAGGATATAATTTCTACGGTAACGTAGTCGCCGCTATTGTGGGTGGTGTCCTCCCATACGCACATCTTATTGTTCGATGCCCGTCCGCACAACTGCCTTACTCCATCCTGTGACGTTCCTTTTTTGGAAGGCCCTTCTACCAGAACCTCGAAGCGCTTGCCTATGTCGGCCTTGTAGGCCTCGAGGCTCTTGCGGTTCTGCAAGGCTATTATTTCTTCGAGCCGGCGGGTTTTTATGTCCAGAGGTACGTCGTCGGGGTATTTCCTGGCGGCCAGGGTTCCCGGTCGCTCAGAATAGTAGAACATAAATGCGGTGTCGAAGCCCACTTCGTCGAAAAGCGACAAGGTTTGCGCGTGGTCTTCTTCGGTCTCGGAGCAGAATCCCGCAATGACGTCGGTGGTAATTGAGCATCCGGGCACTTTTGCCCTTATGGCCCTTACTCTTTCGAGGTACCATTCCCGCGTGTAGCGGCGACGCATTTTTTCGAGGATGCGGTTGCTGCCGCTCTGTACCGGAAGGTGGATGTGCCTGCAGACGTTGGGGTTGGCCGCCATTACCTCCAGCAGTTCGTTGGAGATGTCCTGCGGGTTAGAGGTCGAGAACCTTACGCGCAGCAGGGGAGAGACCTGGGCCACCATTTGCACCAGTTGCGCAAAGTTCACTGTACTGCCGTCGGCCGCGGTCCACAGGTACGAATCTACGTTCTGCCCCAGCAGCGTCACTTCGCGGAATCCGCTCTCGAAGCATTCGCAGGCCTCGCGCACAATGCTGTGGGCGTCGCGGCTGCGCTCAACACCACGGGTATAGGGTACAACGCAGTAGGAGCAGACATTGTTGCAGCCGCGCATTATTGAAATGAAGGCGCTTACTCCGCTTGCCGATGTCCGCAGGGGCTTTATGTCGTGGTAGGTCTCGGTGCGGGAGAGCTCGGTGTTTATTGCCGTACCTCCGCCCCAGGCCGCTTCAATGAGTTGCGGAAGGCTGCGGTAGGAGTCCGGCCCGGCTACAATATCTACTTTCCGGGTGTCCAGAAGGGCCTCTTTCATTCGCTCTGCCATACATCCCAGTATTCCTACAACCACTCCCGGGCGGGCTTTCCTTTGAAGGTTGAACTGCTCTATCCGTCCCAGAATGCGCTGTTCGGCATTGTCGCGCACCGAGCAGGTATTGGCCATAATTACGTCGGCACGATTTATGTCTTCTGTCTTTTCGTATCCGTGAGCGGCCAGAATGGCAAACACGACTTCGGTGTCGCTCACGTTCATTTGACAGCCGTATGTTTCGATATAAACTTTACGCATAGGCTGCAAAGATAGATAAATTTCTTATCTTTGTAATAATGAAAAAGCATTCAGCATTACTTGCAGCAGGGTTGTTCCTGCTTTGTTTCAGTCTTTCGGGACAGGTTCCCCAGGACAGCCTCGCTATACACAAGGCCTTTTCTGAAATGCCTCAGAGCATCAGCATAGACCAGCCTGCCGACGTTGCAAGGCAGTTCCCCAAACACGTCGGGGTTTCTTCGGGAAGAAATCCCCAGGCCACCAGTTTTTGTATTAGAATCTATTCCAACAGCGGCCAGAATGCCCGCTTGGAATCATCCCGGGCACTTTCTATGTTTCAGTCGGAATTTCCCGACACTCCTGTCGCAAGAACCTACAACAGCCCGTACTATATGGTTTCGGCCGGGTCCTTCAATACCCGCAGAGAGGCCGAGGAGGCCCTCAAGAACGTGAAGCAGGTATTCCCGCGCGCATATATAATACGCAAGTAAGATGCTTAAGACTTCCCTTGAACTCAAGCAGCAGCAGAAGCTGAGTCCCATTCAGATTCAGACAATCAAGCTTATAGAAATGCCTGTCCAGGATTTGGAGCAGCGCATACGTAAGGAGATTGAGGAGAATCCGGTGCTGGACGATACCCCCGACCCGAATGAAAACGCCGACGGGGAGGCTACCGACATTTCTATCGAGGAACTCAAGGAAGACGATTACATCCCCTCATACAAGACCAGGGTCAATAACTGGGGGAAGGATGAGCGGCCCGAATACAGCCCTTTCTCGGTAAAGGAAAGTTTTACGCAAAGCCTGATGGATCAGCTCGGCTTCCGGAACCTGTCTGAACAGGAGCACAGCATTGCGGCCTTTATCATAGGCAGCCTGGATGACGACGGATACCTTCGCCGCGACCTTGAATCCATTGTGGACGACCTGGCCTTCCGCGCAGGAATCGAAACCGATTCGGCTCAGGTCGAAAAGATGCTTTCGGTGGTTCAGGAGTTCGACCCTGCCGGTGTGGGGGCGCGCAACCTGCAGGAATGCCTGCTTCTGCAGCTCAAGGCCTGCGCGCAAACCAACTCTACCAGGCTGGCTGCCCGAATCCTTACCGAGCAGTTCGACGAATTCTCTAACCGTCATTTCCAAAAGATAATGATCCGTATGGGAATAAGCGAAGAGGAGATGAAAGCCTCCATTGAACGCATAGTGAAGCTGAATCCATCGCCCGGAGGGCAGATAGACGACAGCTATGCCGACCAGGCGCAGCAGATTGTCCCCGACTTTATTCTGGAAGACAGTGGCGGAACCCTTAAAATCTCGATGCCCCGTTCTTCGGTTCCCGAGCTTAGGATAAACCGCAAATACGCCCAGATGCTTATGGATGCGAAGGGTTCGGGCGAAAGGGCCCAGAAGGAAGCGGCTACTTTCGTGAAGCAGAAGATGGATATGGCCAAGTGGTTTGTGGAAGCTCTCAAACAGCGTCACAATACCCTTGAAAAGACAATGAACGCTATTCTGGAATATCAGTACGACTACTTTGTCGATGGCGATGAGGCTCACCTTCGGCCAATGGTTCTCAAGGACATTGCGCAGCGTACCGGCTTCGACATAAGCACTATCTCCAGGGTGGTGAACAGCAAGTACATAGAAACGCATTTCGGAATATTCCCGCTCAAGTATTTCTTCTCTGAAGGCTTGGAGAATTCAGAGGGCGAAGAGGTTTCTACGCGTGAACTCAAAAAGGCTCTGCAGGAATGCATCGATGCCGAGAACAAGAAGAAGCCGCTGACCGACGAGCAGCTGGTCGTTGAGATGACAAAGCGCGGCTACAAGGTTGCCCGCCGCACCATTGCCAAATACCGCAGCCAGCTCGGCATCCCCCTCGCCCGTTGGCGCAAAGAACTTTAACCGGCTTCCTCACCCCCTGGGCGTTCCCTTGCCCGCTGACTCGTTCCTCACCCACTGACCCGTTCCCTTGCCCACTGACTCGTTCCTCACCCCCTGACCCGTTCCCTTGCCCACTGACTCGTTCCTCACCCCCTGACCCGTTCCTTGCCCACTGACTCGTTCCTCACCTCCCTGGGTGCATACACAGCGCGAGTCACTCGTCGGTGTTCAAGGTTGGCGTTCTATGGCCTTGTGCTTAGCTTTTCGTCTATTTTTTGCCCCTTTGTATAGACCTCAGTCACTCGCGGGTGTTCAGTTGGTGCACAAAACAGGGCTCTGGCGGTACCAAATGGGGTTGAAAGGATAGAAAAGCGCGATTCCTATTCCGGGAGCTTTTGGCGGGTGAAGGGAGCGGTACAGTGGGCAAAGGATGCAGAACAGCGGGCGAAGGATGCAGAACAGCGGGGCCGGGGCTCAGACTGCGCTCGGCTGTCAAAAGTGGCATTCGTCGTCTTTGCTGCGGAACTCGCCTTCGTGCGCTAGCGCACATCGGCTCATACAGTCCTCGCAATCCGCTTCGCGGACCGCCTCCTCGGTGCCACTTTCTCCCGGGCGCCTCGCTTGTAAATCGCCCCCAGCCCACTATACTGCTCCCATCACCTTCCATACACACCAACCTGCTGTTTGTACGACGGAGACCTTCAAAAGTTGTTCTGTCGTACGCCAGAGGCGCTTTTTGTACGACGGAGACCTTCAAAAGTTGTTCTGTCGTACGCCAGAGGGTTCTTCGTCAAATTTCGTGCTGTCAAGTGACACACGAGAGATAGAGTTTGGT